>DATLPC010000112.1:0-45271 GCA_035535975.1 Gemmatimonadaceae bacterium
GCAGGAACGGGCGCAGCGCATCATCAAGTCCGAGCTCAAGCTCGAGTCGAAAGCGATCATCGGCTTCGCCATGACGCTGTCCGAGGTCTGCCAGAACATCATCGAGCACGCCGGTCAGGGTGGTTGGGTCGCCGTGCAGAGCTATAACTGGGCACGGCGTCTTGGACGACGCGTCGTCGTCATCGCCGTGTGCGACGCCGGCCTCGGCTTCCGGAAATCACTGGAGTCCACACCGGGCCACGTACCCACAGACCGGTGGGACGACGCCGCCGCCCTCGAGGCCGCGGTGATTCGTGGGGTCAGCCGGTTCCGCGATCGCGGTCGCGGACAAGGTTTGGCCGGCACACGGAGTTATGTTGGACGGTGGAAGGGAAAGCTGTCGGTTCGGAGCGGCACGGCACGCATCTCGATCGTGCCCGGCTGGGACGACGACGTTCCGCTCGCCGAAGGACTGCCGGCATTCCCCGGAGCGCAGGTGCAAGTCATCATTCCCGAAGCCGCGTCGGACACGGAGGCTCGCTGAAGGATGATGCAACAACACATCGACATCAGTAGCGTGCTGCGACAGACGCTCGCCTGCGACCTCTACTCGAATCTCGTCACGAGAAAGACGGGCGCCGCGGTGCGCGGACAGATCGAGCAGTTGCTCGGCGACGCACCGGCCGACGGGCGCGCGCTGACCGTGATCGACTTCTCGCACGTGTCGATGATCGACTTCTCCTGCGCGGATGAAGTCGTGGCCAAGCTGCTCCTTCGTTATTCCGACGAGGAGGCCACCGAGGTGTATTTCCTCTTCCGCGGTGTCACCGACGACCACTGGGACGCGATCGAAGCAGTGCTCGAGCGCCATGGCCTCGCCCTCGCCATGGAAAGCGGCGACGACGTACGTGTGGTCGGCGCGCTGAGCGACGGCGAGCGTCGCGCCTGGGAAGCGACGTACAGACTCGGCGACGCCGACGCCGACGGCGTCGCGGCCGAAATGGGGTCGAATGGCGCCGACGCGCGCGATGCGCTGGAGGCGCTCTGCCGCCGCCGACTCGTCATGCGCGTCAGCGGACGCTACGTCGCCGTCGGCGGCCCGCGGCACCATGGCTAGCGAGTCGCTCAATCGTCCGCTGCGCGTCGCCGACTTCATCGCGACTCGCTCCGGCGATGACGATCGCGGGCCCGCGGTTTTCATGCATCCGGACGACGCGCGCTCGCGGCTACTGACGGACGGCGAGTTGGCGTGGGTCTACGGACCTCGCCGCCACGAGCTGGCGACCGTGCACATCGAGCCGGGAATTCGCCCCGGAGACGTGACGGTGCGAGACATCACCGGGATTGCGCCGTCGGAAATCGTTCGCGTAGTCAAGCCAGACCTCGATTCGCGAGGCCGGCGTCCTCCGACATCGTACGCGTAATTCTCACTCCCGTGACCGACTCGGACGAACCAAAACCGCTCTCGCCCGCAACGATCGCGATCCACGGCGGCACACCAAGGCGCGACCCGGACGACCCTGTCGTGCGGCCGATCTTCCAGTCGGTCAATTTCATTCAGGAAGTCGGATCGGGCGACGGACTCCGCTACCCACGCTACGGAAATACGCCGAACGCGCAGGTCGTCCAGGAGCGGATGGCCGCGCTCGAGGGCTCGGAAGGCGCGGTACTGCTCTCGAGTGGGATGGGCGCCATCGCCTGCGCACTGATCGCGCTCCTTCGACCCGGCGATCATCTGATCAGCAGCAGCACCGTGTATGGCGGCGTGACGCAGTTGCTCGCCAAGGAATTCAACACACTCGGCATCGACGTCACGTTCATCGATCCGTTCGAGTTGCGCGTCTGGCGAAAGCGGCTGCGCAAGACGACACGCGCCATCTTCGTGGAATCACCGGTGAACCCGACATGCCGGGTGCTCGACCTCCGGCCCGTCAGTCATCTGACGAAAGAGCATGGCATCGCGCTCGTCGTCGACTCGACGTTCGCCAGCCCCATCAACTTCCGTCCGATCGAGCACGGCGCCGACGTCGTCATTCACTCGGCGACGAAGTACCTCAACGGGCATCATGATGTGCTGGGCGGCGTGGTCTGCGGAACGGCGTCGTACGTCGAAGAGGTGCGACAGAAAATGATGCTGTGGGGGCAGGCGCCCGACCCGTTCGCTGCCTGGTTGCTCGAGCGCGGCCTCAAGACACTCGACGTCCGCATCGCGCGCCACAACGAGAACGCGGCGGCGATCGCCCGATGGTGCAGCGTCCAGGACAGCATCCGGCGCGTCCACTACCCTGGCCTTCCCGATCATCCGGACCATGCCGTCGCCGCGACCCAAATGACCGGTTTCGGCGGGATGATGGCGATCGAGCTCGAGGGAGGGGGCGCCGCGGCCGAACGGTTCGTGTCCAAGCTTCGCATCTTCCGGCACGCGCCGAGCTTAGGCGGCGTCGACTCACTGGTTTCGGAGCCGCGCTTCACGTCGCATGCGCATCTGACCAAGGACGCCAGAGCCAAAGCTGGAATTCCGGACGGATTCGTACGGATGAGCATCGGCATTGAAAGTGCTAATGACCTGATCGGAGATATCGAACAGGCTCTGCACTAGATGGCCGAACCGATCCCTGTTGGCGGACCCGACCGGCGGAGGCTCGAGCGCCGGTTGACGCCGACGCTCGCCGAGCTGACGCTACCCGAGCTACGGCGCATGATGGTCACGACGATCCTTTTCGTGATCATTTTGGTGCTGTTCCTCTGGATGGTGCGCACCGTCATCATCGCGACGATCCTCGGGATCATCGTGGCGATGTACATGCGGCCGGTGTTCCTCTGGCTCAAGCGGTACATCCCGAACAGCATCGTGGCGTCGACGCTGACGTTGACGCTGCTGATCGGCCCCGTGCTCGCGCTCACGATCTACAGCTACGAGGAAATCGCCGACGTCGCGCAGTATGCGAGCGCGCATCGTGAGGAGATCGCGTCCAAGATCGACACGTCGATTCGCCGGCTCCCGTTCATGCAGGAGGCGAACACGGGCCAGGCGGTGCGACGCTACGTGATCGCGGCGTCGAACTACGGCACGGACGTCCTGAGCAGCTTGCGCCAGACGATGGCGAGCATCGCCGTCGCGGCGACGATCTTCCTGTTCACCGCCTATTACGTGATGGGCGACGCCGAACAGATCATGGAGTACATCCGCGCGCGGATTCCGCCGAGGTACGGCGAGCTCTCGACGGCACTCGAAGCGAATATGCGCGGCGTGCTATACGGCGCGATCTACTCCACCTTCCTCACGCAGACGATCAAGTCGGTCATCATCCTGGCGATGAACCTCGCGTTCCACGTTCCGCTCCCGGGTGTGCTGGCGATCATTTCGTTCATCATCGGATTCTTCCCGATCGTGGGGTCGTGGAGCGTGTATCTGCCGGTGGCCGCCTGGCTGGCGGTCTTCCGCGATGCGCCGGGGCAGGCCCTGGCGATGGTAATCATCGGATTCGGCGTCAACACGATCTACATCTCGACCTTTTTGCGGCCGAAGATCGCCGCCGAACGGTCGAAGGTGCTCAACTTCTATTGGATGCTCGTCGCTCTGATCACGGGCGTCTACACGTTCGGTCTGGTCGGGATCCTGCTCGGGCCGATGCTCATCGGGCTGCTCAAGGCCATCCTCGACACGATCACGTCGCAGCCAGGATGGCACTGGACGGATGATGGCGGTGACGCTGGGAGGCTCAGTGCGTCTGAACTTTAGCCATGATACGTCTCAACAAGGTCACCAAGATCTACCAGCGTTCCGGCGGCAGCGCCGCGCTGCGCGACGTCACCCTGCACATCGCGAAGGGTGAGTTTGCCTTCCTGACGGGCCCCAGCGGCGCGGGAAAAAGCACGATTCTCAAGCTGCTCTATATGGAAGAGCGGCCAACCAGCGGCGAAGTCCGTATCAGCGGCTATAACTCGGCAGACCTCAAGCCGCGCGACGTCTCCAAGCTTCGCCGCCGGCTCGGCATCGTCTTTCAGGACTTCCGGCTGCTCGAGGATCGCACGGCCGAAGGCAACGTCGCTTTCGCGCTCGAGGTGACCGGCGTGCCGCGCCCCCTCATCCCCGGGAAGGTCGCCCGCGCGTTGACGGCCGTTGGCTTGGCCTCCAAGGCCACGGCCTACCCGCGTGAGCTCTCCGGCGGCGAGCAGCAACGCGTCGCCTTCGCCCGCGCTCTCGTCAACGACCCGTTTGTCCTGATCGCCGACGAGCCAACAGGCAACCTCGACGAGCGTGCCACGCGGGGCATCTTCCAGCTCTTGCGCGAGATCAACGCCTCGGGCACCGCGGTGCTCATGGCGACGCACAACCTCGAGCTCGTTCGCTCGAGCGATTACCGCTGCGTCGAGATGAACCACGGCGAGATCGTTTACGACTCCGCCGACGCCCAACGTAAGGCCGGCTGATGCTGTCGCTGCGCTCCGCTTTCCGCTCGTTCAGCCGCGCCCCGCTGCTCAGCCTCCTCAGCATCACGACGATCGCCTTCTCGCTTTTCGCGTTCGGGCTGTTCGGCCTCGTCGCCCTGAACATTCGAAATGCTCTCCGCACGGTCGAAGAGCGCGTCGAAATCCGCGCCTTCATCGCCGACAAGACACCGGTCGAGCAGATCGCCGCCGCGGCGGACGACGTCCTGAAGTACTCCGAGGTGCAGCACGTCGACGTCGTGACCCAGGAGCAGGCCTTGTCGCGCGCCAAGCGCGAGCTCGGCGAATTCAAGGACGTCTTCGAATCCGAATTCCTCCCGGCGTCTCTCGACGTCAAGCTCAAGCCGGGCTCCCGCGACCCGGAAACCGTTCGTCGCCTGGCCGACAAGCTGCGCGAGCTCGAGTTCGTGGACGACGTGCGCTACGGCGACGAGTGGATCACCCAGCTCTACCGGCTCCAGAACATCGCCGGCGTCGCGGGCGGCGTGCTCGGTCTCGCCTTCGCCGCGGTCGCGATCATCATCATCGGCGCGACGATCCGCATGGCCGTGCTGGCGAGAGCGAAAGAGATCGCGATCATGCGCCTCGTCGGCGCAACCGACTGGTTCATTCGCCGCCCCTTCCTCATCGAAGGATCGATCAAGGGCATCCTTGGCGGCACGCTCGCCCTCGTGCTGTCGTACATGGCGATGCGCGCATTGCAGCAGTACCTGCATCTCGAGACGGCGTTCTTCGACCAACGCATGGCGATGCTCGGCGTCGCCTCGGGAGCGCTGATGGGCCTCGCCGGCAGCGCCGTATCGGTCGGCCGGCACCTGAACAAGGTATGACCGTGGTTCGGCGCGTCCTCGTCGCGCTGAGCCTCCTCGCGCTCGGCGTGTCGCCAGGGCTTGCACAGGACCAGGGCTCGCGTCTTCGCGCACAGCAGGACACACTGGCGCGTCTCCGTCGGGAACGCGAACAGCTCGAGCGCCGCGCCGCCGAACTGCAATCCACCGTACACGATCTGAGCGAGGAGGTCTCGAACCTCAACCGCCGCGCCGAGGCCACCGCGCGCATCGTGCACGCGCTCGACTCACAGCTCGAGATGATCAACGGCGAAGTCGCCGGCGCGACGCGCGACGTGTCGATCACGCAGCGCGATCTCGCCCAAAAGAAAGTTGCGTTGCACGATCGGCTGGTCGACATCTACAAACGCGGGCCGTTGTTCACGACTCAGGTTCTCTTGTCGGCACGCTCGTTCGGGGAGCTCGTCGCCCGGTACAAGTATCTGCACTTGCTCGCCCTTCACGACCGCGCGTTGGTGCGCCGCGTCGAGCAGCTGCACGTGCAGGTCAAGAAGGATCAGGATCGTCTCGTCGCGTTGCAAAACGCCGTCGAGCAAAACCGCGACGACAAGGCGCGCGAAGAAGCACAGCTCCGCGAGCTCGAGCAGGATCGGGGCGCCAACCTCGCGCGCACCCAACGCGAGGTCCAACTCACCGAAGCGCGTCTGGCCAAGATTCGCGCGACCGAGAGTCAGCTCACCAACACGATCACGATCTTCGATACCGAACGGCGCCGCGCCGAGGCGGCCCGCCCGACCGTCGCGCGGTCGGGGAGCACGATCAAGACGAGTGACTACGGCCGTCTCGATTGGCCGGTCGACGGTCCGTTGGTCTACACCTTCGGCAAAGCACAGACGGCGAGCAACACGACGATCCGGTGGAACGGCGTCGGCATCAAAGCCAACGTCGGCACCTCGGTCACCGCGGTCGCCGCGGGCAAAGTCGTGAGCGCCGCGCCGCTGGGGACGTACGGCCTCACCGTGATCATTGACCACGGCGGCGGCGACTACTCGATCTACGGTTCCCTCTCTCGTGCCGACGTGCGACAGGGGCAACAGGTGGCAAAGGGCCAACAGATCGGCGGAGTGGGGATCTCCGACCCGGAATATCCGCCGCACCTCCATTTCGAGATCCGCCACGGCGGCGCGGACGGACGCCCGGCCTCCGTCGACCCGGCCACTTGGCTGCGCGACCAGCGATAGGCGACTCGGCGACTCGGCGACTCGGCGACTCGGCGACTCGGCGACTCGGGTACATTTTGATCCATGTCTCAGCAAGTCACCAAACGCTGCGGTGTTTGCGGACGATTCCGCTCGTATGACCCCGACGATCAGTTCTGCATTGGCTGCGGCAGCGATGCGCTGGAAGTCGAGTGCTCATGCGGCCGGACCTTTGACTATGCGCTGAACGAATCAGGTTCGATTCACTGTCCGCGCTGCGGGCGGGCATTCCATGGCAAGTCGCAAGAATTCGAAGCGTAAGCGTCCGCGGAAATCCGCCGCGACGCCGACGAAGAAGCTGGCGAAGAGGTCGACACCGAAGCGGAAAGCAGCGCCGAGGAAGCCCGTCGCGAAGAAGGCCAAGACGGTCAAGCTTCTTCCGGCCGCCAAGAAACAGCTCAACAAAAAGCCGGCGTTCAATCCCAAGAAAGACAGCGCCAACGATCCAAACTGGGTGGCGCCAGTCTGGAACGACGGCGTCCTCCTCGGCGCGCACGTCTCGATCGCTGGTGGCACGCACGAGGCGCCCCGGCGCGCGAGGGCGATCGGCGCCACCGCGATGCAGATCTTCACGAAGATGGCCAACCGGTGGGCCGAACGGATTTGCGCCGACGACGAGTGCAAGTCGTTTCGTACCGCGCTCGACACCACGCTCGTTCGATCGACCGTCGCGCACGACTCCTACCTCATCAACCTGGCCAGCCCGGACGCCACGCTCCGCCGCAAATCCATCGAGTCGTTCGTCGGCGAGCTCCAGCGATGCGAAGCGCTTCGCCTCGGCTTCCTCGTTTCCCATCCGGGCAACTTCATCGACGATCGCGCCAGCGGCATCGCGCGCAACGCCGACGGAATCGCCGAGGCGCTGTCGCGCGTTCCGGGCGAGACGGTGTTGTGCATGGAGATCACCTGCGGCAGCGGTACCGCGATCGGCTCGACCTTCGAAGAGCTCGCCGCGCTCATCGAAGGCGTACCCGAACCGCTGCGCACGCGACTCGGCGTTTGCGTCGACACCTGCCACGCCTACTCGGCCGGCTACGATTTCGTCAACACGTACGACGACGTTTGGCGCCGGTTCGACGACGTCCTCGGTCTCAATCGACTTCGCGTCATGCACCTCAACGACTCGAAGACGGCGTTCGCATCAAAGCGAGACCGCCACGAGCTGATCGGCGAGGGATCACTCGGGCACGAGGCGTTCCGGCGCATCATGAACGACGGACGGCTGGCGCGCGTGCCGAAAGTCATCGAGACGCCCAAGGGTACCGACCCCACGGCGACCGACGCGCGGATGCTCGCGCGCCTCCGCGACTACATCGACCGCTGACCTGCCGCCGACATCAGTCCGCCCGTAACGCGCCGGCCGGATCCACGTGCGCCGCCCGACGCGCGGGCAGATAGCTGGCCGTGATCGCGACGCCGAGCAGCACCAGCGCCACTGACGCGAAGGAAACCGGGTCGCGCGGACCCACCCCGAAGAGCAGCTTCGAGAGTACTTTCGTGAGCAGTAGAGCGGCACCGAGGCCCACGACAAGCCCGATCGCCGCCGGCGTGACTCCCTGGCGCACGACGAGAGCGACTACGCCGGCGGGGCGCGCCCCGAGCGCCATCCGCAAGCCGATCTCCTGCACGCGCTGCGACACCGCGTACGCCGCGACGCCGTAGATGCCGACGCACGTCAAGGCGAGCGCCAGCCCCGCGAAACACACCATCAGCACCGTGCTGAATCGTCGCCACGACAACGACGCCGATACAATGTCCGTCATCGCCAAGACGTCGGGATTGCCGATGCGCGGATCAGCGGCGGCGATCGCCCGGCGAAGCGCCGATGCCGCGACCGCGGGATCGTTCGCGCGCACGACGAACGCGGGTACCCGCGCGAAATCGGTGTTGGCTTGCGCCCACGGCACCCAAATCGTTCGTCGTAGCCGCGGCTGCTCGAGCGACATGTCGCGCAGATCGCGCACCACGCCAACAACCTCGATCGGCGGAGGATTGCGATCGGGACACCCTTTATAGCAACCGATAAGAATGTGCCGGCCGATCGGATTTCCGTCGCTCAGGAATCTCTTCGCGTACGCCTCGCTCACCAGTCCGACCAATGGACTCGTCGCCGCATCCGACTCGGCGATGTCCCGGCCGGCGACGAGACGGATGTCCATCGTGCGCAAATAATCCGGGCTCACGGCGCGCCATTCCGTCGCGCCTTCGCTCAGTTCGCCGTGGCCTTGAACGGTCGTCGGAAGATTCAGCCCACGACGCAGTGGAAGCGTTGCCGTCGCACCGGCGCTCAACACGCCCGGCGTGGCGCGCAGCGACTCGAGGACTCGGCGCTCGAACCGCTCTGAGACTTCATGGTTCGAGTAGTCTTTGGGCGCGCGCGACACGGTCGCCGTGTAGATGCCCTCGCGGCGAAAACCACCGTCGACACCGAGCACTTTGACGAAGCTCGAAATGAGGAGGCCGGCGCCCGTAAGCAACACCATGGCCAGCGCCGACTCGAGGCCGACGAGGAAGCCGCGCGTGCCCCGATGCGCCGCCGATCCTCCGAGTCCACTCGTTCGCGTGCTTCCGACGAGCGATCGCGTGAAGCCGGCGCGTGTCGCCGCCAGCCCAACGAGCAACCCGATGACCAGACTCGCCGCCAGAGCCACGACCGTCGTCGCGACGACGACGCGCGGATCGAGCCGCAGTTGGCTCTCGCGCAAGAGGGCGCCGTGGGCAAGCGCAACGAGTCCACGCACCGAGGCGAAGCTCGCCGCCGTGGCGGTCATCGTCGAGACAATGCCGATGAGAACCATCTCGACCAACACCTGGCGAACGATTCGCGACCGCCCGGCACCGAGCGCCGCGCGGACGGCGAATTCGCGGCCGCGCGTCAGCGCCCGCGCGTACACGAGGTTCGCGACGTTCGCGCAAGCGAGGAGGAAGACGAACAGCGTCGCTCCCAGCATGATCCACAGCTGCGACACGAGATCACCGGCAAAGATCTGCTCGTACTTCATCACCGTGATGGCGTCGTCCTTCTCCACGCCGTCGGGGAATTGTCGCCGAAAAGCGGCGAAGATGGACGCGACATCCGCGGAGATCTGCGCGTCGGTCACTCCGCGACGAATTCGGCCGATGGCAGTGTAGTTGGCCCCGCGATCGGTCAGCTCCGCAGCCGAGAATACCAGAGGCACGACGAAGGCGGGAGGAGACGACAGTTCAGCGATCTCGAACGACGGCGGAAGAACGCCGACGACCGAGTACAGCCGACCGCGCAAACGAATCCCGCGTCCGACGATCCCGGAGTCGGCGCCGAAACGACTCGTCCACAACGCGTGCCCGAGCATCACGACCGGAGGCGCTCCTACTTCGAAGTCTCGAGCGACGAGACCACGACCGAGCAATGGCCGGGCGCCCACCACGCTCAGGAAATCGGGCGTGACTCGAACACCTTCGATCGGTACACCGGAGTCGTCGTCACCGAGCTGCGCTTCGACCGTCTGTAACGTGGCCAGTCCGTCGAAGATCCGGCTGTTGTCGTGGAAGAATTGGAACCGGCCGGGTGACACCGCTCCCGTTGGCCGCTCTTTTCCCCAACGCGTGCCGAGGTAAACGATGCGATCCGCGTCAGGGTACGGGAGCGGGTGAAGGATCACGCGATCGACCGCGTGAAACATCGCAGCGGTCGCGCCGACGCCGAGCGTGAGCGTGGCGACTATCACGGTCAGGTAGAGCGGTTGGCGCGCGAGTGATCGAGAGGAGTACCGCAGGTCCGCGACCGCGGCATCGACGCGATCACGCAGCGTGCGACGCCGTTCGGATCGGAGCGTCATGCGCTCGACCTCCTGTTCGATTCGTCGGTAGTCGCCGAAACGCCGGCGCGCTTCCCTCTCGGCCTCGTCACGAGTCAAGCCGTCGCGCATCAACTCGTCGACGCGACCCTCGAGGTGGAAGGCCAGTTCGGCCTCGACGTCGTCGCGCAGGCGCCGCCGCGTCGATGGCAGACGGAACACCCGGCGCAGATCCCAACGGCCGCCGCGCTCTGCGCTCATGTCGCTCCGCCCCCGGCCCTCGCCTCGAGGATGAGCGCGGCGGCCTCGGCGTACTGGTTCCAGCGCGTGAGCTCGGCCGTCAATTGCCGCCGGCCGGCTTGCGTCAAGCGATAGAACTTCGCGCGGCGGCCCGCATCAGTGTGTCCCCACTCAGCCTCGAGCCACCCCTTTTCCTCCATGCGGTGCAACGCCGGGTAGAGCGCGCCTTCTTCGATCTGGAGACGTTGCTTGGTCACGCGCTCGATCCAGTGAAGGACGGCGAGGCCATGCATCGGTCCCCAGGAGAGTGTCTTCAGAATGAACAGATCGAACGTTCCGCGCAGCAGTCCGACGTCTGCGCTGTGCATCGCGTCCTGGGCTCTTGGCGGCATCGGTGGCCGGCTCCAAACCTAAGGTTCTTAGGCTAGGTTACAGGCCCGCTTGCGCGGCGTCAAGCATCAGCGCTCGAGCCTTGCCCGCCGAACTGAGAATTCTTAGCAAACGTAGAGGTCCGCACCGCGGCTCCCTACCTTGACCTGCATGATCGGGAATCGCCGCTCAAGTCGAGCGATTCACCTGCTCGCGGGCCTCGTCGCCCTCTTCGCCGCAACGGCGGCGCGAGCACAGCGCATGTCCGATTACTTCGGCTGCGGCAGCCCACCGACCCACAACATCCCGTACGACGGCCGCTTCACCTTCGCGCGCCTGATGTACACCGGCAGCGCGGGCAACTGCTACTATCGCGGCGAGCCCTCGTGGGCCCACGGCTTCGGCTATACGTCCAACGGCACGGCCGAGTCGAACCTGATGAAAATCACGTCCGACGTGAGCCTCCTGCGCCCGCATCGCGACGACACGAATGTCCTGGCGATCGACGATCCGGAGCTGTTCCACTACCCTGTCGCCTTCCTCGTCGAAGCGGGCTACCTCACGCTGAGCCCGAAAGAAGCAGCCGCGCTCCGCAAGTATCTGCTCAAGGGCGGTTTTCTCATCATCGACGATTCACGCGAGGACTATCAGCGTGGGAGGAGCGGATGGTCCAACCTCGAGGCGATGCTCCAGCTCGTGCTGCCGGGCTCGCGTCCGATCGACATGGACCCGTCGCATCCGATCTTTCATTCCTTCTTCGACATCAACTCGTTCGACGTCGTCCATCAGTACTACGATCGCGGCCCTCCGATCTTCCGCGGCGTGTTCAAGGACAACGACCCCAAGCAGCGGCTGATGGTGATGATCAACTTCAACA
The DNA here is from genome assembly GCA_035535975.1 of Gemmatimonadaceae bacterium. Lineage (GTDB taxonomy): Bacteria > Gemmatimonadota > Gemmatimonadetes > Gemmatimonadales > Gemmatimonadaceae > JAQBQB01. Next base: position 11,741 of record DATLPC010000112.1, read on the forward strand.
CCGACGTCTCCAACTATTGGGAGTACTCGGCGATGGGGTTCACTCCGATCGCCGAATCGAACGAGGCATACAAGCTCGGGGTCAACTACCTCATTTATGCGTTGACGCACTAACGGCATAAACGACGCTCTTAAACGGCGCTGGTCAACCGCGCATTTAGACGGCGCGATTAAACGGCGCTGGTAGACAGCGCCCAAACGCCGCTGGTAGACCGCGCCCCAAACGGCGCTGGTAGACAGCGCCCTCTACAGGCGCCGGTTGAGCGCCCTTTATCGGCGCCGATTGAGCGCCCTTTACAGGCGCCATTTTGAGCGCCCGTTGCAGGCGCCCTTTGAGCGCCCGTTACAAGCGCCGTCTAAGAGCGCACCTTCAATGCGCCGTTCACCAGCGTCGTCTAAACGCGCTGTTTATGCCGTTTTGCCCACCCCCTTCCAGCATCGTCCTTTTAAGAGGAGCTCTCGGTTGTATCCAAAACCGTAGCATCCGAGGGTCCTCATCCGTATCGTTAAGAGATGCTCGTTCCCGTCCCGTTTCGTCGGTTCCAGCGAGTCTGCTACGCCTTCTTCGCCTCATTGGCGATGGTGGCGCAGCTGGCGGTCGCGCTGGCGCCGCTCGACGAAGGACGGCAACAGCGCCGAGGGGCGCACGTCGAGGCGGACGGGGTCACGCACTACACGCACAGCGAAACGACCTGCGCGGCGTGTCAGGCTCGGTCCATTGTCGGCACCGCATCCGGCCCCGGCGTTCCCCTCTTCAATGACGCCACCGTCGCCGCCGCGCCGCATCAACGCGGGCTCGACGTCGTCTATTCCGAACCCCGCTCACAGGACAATCCCCGCGCGCCTCCCGCGTGATCTGAGATCGCTGCTGTAATCGATTCAGATCACCCGAGGAGAAAATGCGCCTTTCCGCTGGAGTGTGCGCGCTCGCCATTTATGGCGGCGCCACCTCGGCGCAGTTGCCGGACACCAGGGTCCCGGCAGCCGCGCGACCCACCCGCAGTCAAGCTGGAACGTCAGAACAAAAGTCGGACTCGCTGCGACTCTCGCGACGCGAAGCGATCGCCGAGGCGCTCGTCCGTAACGCCCAACTGACAATCGCGCGCGAGCAAACGGCCCAGGCCCGTGCGCGTCGCCAGACCGCGATCGCGGTCCCCGACCCGGTTTTCGAGGCGGGCTTCGATGCGGAGACGGCTCCCTTCTCTTTCGGCGGAGCGGGTTCGCGACCGGTGTCGCTCGGGCTGACCGTTCCCTTCCCGGACAAGTTCCGACTCAACAACCGGATCGGGCTCGCCGACATCAGGAACTTCGAGTCGAACTACCGGCTCCAACAGCAGACGATCCTGCTGATAGCGTCCGCCGACTACGACTCGCTCCTCGTCGCGCTGAAGCACCAGGAAAACCTGCGCGAGGCTCGGCAGCTCGCCGGCGATTTCCTCAATCGGACCCAGGCGCGATTCGAAGGCGGTACTGCCGCCAAACTCGACGTCATTCAAGCTCAAGTTGCGGTGGCACAGGCCGAGAACGACCTCATCGCCAACGAGCGCGACATCGCGGCGGCGCAGGCGTCGTTGAATCGAACGCTCGGACGCCAAGTCACCGCACCGATCGCACCGAGTGACTCGCTCGACATTCCTCCACCGCTTCCCGATTCCGCGACCATCGAACAGACGGCGCTAATCAATCGCCCGGAGATCGAATCGCTGCGGCAGCAGCAGCTGGGTGCCCGGGCGACGACGAGCCTGGCCAAGGAATTCTGGTATCCCGACATCAGCTTCGGGGTCTCGCGCGACTACCTCCAGCCGGGTCCCGCGCTATTCACCACCGGCATCTCACTCCCTCTGCCCGCCTTCTACTGGCAGCATGCGCGCGGTGACATCGCGCAGGCAAGCCATTTCGAGAAGGAGCTCGACGCCACCTATCGCGACACGCGGGCTCAAGTCGTTCAGGACGTCCGCACGGCGTATGCGAACGCGAGCACTTCAATGCGACAGGCCACCTTCCTCCGCGACCAGCTGGTACCCGCGGCGCGCGAAGCCTACCGGGTCGCCTCCACCAGCTACAGCCTCGGCGGCTCGTCGGCGCTCGAGGTCCTCACGGCGCGAAGCGCGCTGCTTCAGGCATTGAGCCAGCTCGCCGACGCGCTTGCCGCGGCCAACACCGCCCGCGCCGATCTCGATCGTGCGCTCGGTCTCCCCGTTTCGACATCTGGAGCGCGCACGCGATGACCACTCGTACTCTTTACGCCGCCGGCGCAGCGCTTCTCGCTTTCGGGGCTGCATGCTCGTCGAAGGAAGCTGGCACTCTCGCCGATACCGACGCGACGCAGCCGCAGGCGCTCACGATCACGCCTGAGCAGCGCCAACGCATTCACGTCGTCGCTGCAACGGTCACGGCCTTCCGCCCGGTGGTCGAGGCGACCGGGAACGTCGCCTTCAACGGCGATCGCTCGACGCAGGTTCTATCGCCCGTTTCCGGACCCGCGACGCGGGTGATCGGGACGCCGGGAATGGTCGTCCATCGCGGCGAACCGCTCGCCTACGTGAGCTCGCCCGACTTCGCCAGCGCCGTCGCCGACTACCGCAAAGCGCAGTCAGGGTTTCGCAATGCCAAGCGCATCGCCGACCGCGACTCGGCGCTGTTCAAGAACGACGCGCTCGCGCGCGGTGAGCTCGAGCAAGCACAGGCCGATCTCGCCGCTGCCGAAGCCGACGTCGATGCCGCCGTCGAGAACATGCGCGCGCTCGGCGTCGATGAGGCGCAGATCCAGGCCGTGAAGGACGGCAAGACCACGTCGATCGCCGCCATCGTCAAAGCGCCGATCGACGGCACGATCGTCGAGAAGCTCATTTCCGACGGACAGCTTTTGCAGGCCGGCAGCACGCCCTGCTTCACGATCGCCGATCTGAGCACGGTGTGGGTTCTGGCGAACGTCTTCGCGAACGACCTGCCAGACGTGTCCGTCGGTCAACCGGCCGACGTGATCACCGACGCCGCGCGCGCGCCGATTCCCGGCAAAGTGGACTACATCGCGTCGCTCGCCGATCCGGGTACCAAGGCGGTTCAGGTTCGCATTGTGACGCCGAACAACAGCCACGCCCTGCGCCGCGACATGTTCGTCCGCGTTCAGATCAAGAGCGCGGCGGAGCATCACGGAATTCTCGTTCCTGTGTCGTCGGTGTTGCGCGATGAACAGAACCTCCCGTTTGTGTTCGTCGTGATGGGCAAGGGCTTTGGACGCCGCCGCATCACGCTCGGCACGCGGGTCGGCGATACGTACGAAGTCAGCGCCGGCCTTGCCGCCGGCGATCAAATCGTCGCGGAAGGCGCGCTCTTCCTCCAGTTCGCGGAGACCCAGTGAGCGAGCCAACGGAGCCAGCGGAGCCAGCGGAGCCGAACCGGCCTCCGCGCGAGCCGCTCCCGTCGAGCAGTAGTCAAGGTCGGCGCGGACCAATTCAACATCTCGTTGAAGCAGCGGTCAGTCAGCCGCTGCTCATCGTGTTGATCACGCTCGCGATAATCGGCATCGGCATCTTTTCACTCCAGCGACTGCCGGTCGACGCATACCCGGATGTCTCTCCACCGGGCGTTGAGCTTACCGCACAGTGGCCCGGCCACGCGGCCGAGGAAGTCGAGCGGCTCATCACGGTCCCGATCGAGACGGAGCTCAACGGGCTGCCGAACCTCGTCGTCCTTCGTTCGGTCTCGTTGTACGGACTCGCGAACATCCGCGTGACGTTCACGGATGGAACCGACATCTACTTCGCGCGACAGCAGGTGTTCGAACGTCTGAGCGGCGCGTCGCTGCCGGAAGGAGTCGATACCGAGATCGAACCGCCCTTCTCGCCATCGGGGCTGGTCTACCGCTACACCGTTCAAAGCCCCGACCGAACGGCGTCAGAACTGCACGTTCTGCAAGACTGGGTGCTCGACAAGGCCTATCGCGCCGTTCCCGGTGTCGCCGACGTCGCGTCGTTGGGCGGCGAGACGATGCAGTACCAGGTGCTCATCGATCCGACCAAGCTTGCCGGAACCGGACTGGCGATCAGCGACGTCTCGGCCGCGCTCACGTCGAACAACAGCAACGGTGGTGGTGGATTCATCTCCGAAGGCGGTCAGTTCTTCTACGTGCGTGGCATTGGGCGCGTGGTCACGCTCGAGGACATCGGCAACGTCGTCGTCGCGGTGAAGAATGGCGTGCCGGTTCTGATCAAGGACATCGGGACGGTCGAGATCGGACACGCGCCGCGGCTCGGCCAGTTCGGGTTCAACAAACAGGATGACGCCGTCGAAGGCGTCATCCTGATGCGAACCGGTGAGCAGGCCCAAGTCGTCCTCAAGCGCGTCGAAGCGAAGACGCGCGAGCTGAACGACCACGTGCTCCCGAAGGACGTTAAGGTCGTCCCGTTCTACGACCGAAGCGATCTGATCCACCTCACGGCGCGCACGGTCGCCGAGAATCTGACGCTCGGAATCCTGCTCGTCGGCGTCGTACTCATCTTCTTCCTGTTCGACGTTCGCGCGGGATTGATCGCCGCGGTTGCGGTGCCGCTGTCGCTGCTCGTGGCGTTCATCGGTCTCGATCTGCAGCACATTCCGGCGAATTTGCTGTCGATCGGCGCGATCGACTTCGGCATTCTCGTCGACGGCGCGGTCGTGATGGTCGAGAACATCTATCGACAGTTGGCGCGGCGCCGCGGAACCGAGTACAAGATCCGCGAGGTCATTCTCGAAGCCGCATCCGAGGTCAATCGTCCGATCGTATTCGCACTCGCCGTGATCGTTGCCGGCTTCTTGCCGATCTACGCGCTCACCGGTCCGGCGGCGAAGCTCTTCCGGCCGATGGCCGACACGACGATCTACGCGCTGCTCGGCTCTCGCGTGCTGACGCTGACGCTCATTCCCGTGCTCTGCGCCTGGGCGCTTCGCCGCGGCGTACGCGAGCGCACGAACCGCCCCTTCGAGTGGATTCGCGAGCAGTACACACGAGGGCTGGATTGGTGTTTAGCCCACGTTCGGGCCACGGTTGTCGCGTCACTCGTGCTGCTCGCCGGAACGATTGCCCTCGCCCTCTCGCGCGGCGGTGAATTCATGCCGAAGCTCGACGAAGGATCGCTCTGGGTCCGGGCGACGATGCCATATACGATTTCGTTCGAGGAATCGTCGCGCATCGTTCCGCAGGTTCGGGCGATCCTGCAGAGCTTTCCCGAAGTCACGGTTGTCGCCTCCGAGCACGGCCGCGATGACGCCGGGACCGACCCGACGGGCTTCTTCAATGCCGAGTTTTACGTCGGCCTCAAACCGTACTCCGAGTGGAACGGCGCATTTCGGACGAAGGACCAGCTGATCGACGCAGTCCAGCGGAAGCTGGCTGTGTTCCCCGGTATCACCTTCAACTACACGCAGCCCGCCGAAGACGCGGTCGACGAGGCGCTGACCGGACTCAAGGCGTCGCTCGACGTGAAAATCTTCGGGACGGATCTTGGAATTCTCGAAGATAGAGCACGCGCGATCAAAGCCACGATCGAACGCGTGCCCGGCATCGAGCACGTCACAGTGGTCCAGGAGCTCGGCCAGCCGAGTCTGACGATCACCATCGATCGCGAGAAGGCCGCGCGGTACGGTCTCAGTGCCGACGCGATCAATGGAGTGATCGAGGCCGCGGTCGGCGGGTCGGCGACCACTGAAGTCGTTCAGGGCGAGCGAACGTTCGACCTTGTCGTCCGACTGCAACCCCAGTATCGCGACACGCCCGAGCACATCGCCAATATTCTCCTTGCCACGCCCGACGGGCATCAAGTGCCGCTGCGCGAAGTGGCCGACGTACAAATCGCCAACGGCGCGGCGTTCATCTATCGTCAGGACAACTCGCGCTACATCGGCGTGCAGTACTCTGTAGAAGGTCGCGACCTCGCCAGTGCCGTGGCCGATGCCAGAGCGGCGGTCGACAAGAGTCTCAAGTTGCCGATCGGATACTCGGTGCGCTGGGGAGGTGAATTCGAGGAATACACGGCCTCACGCGCGCAGATGAACATCGTGCTCCCGCTGACGATCATTCTGATCTTTGCGATCCTGTTCGTTCTGTACAAGAACATGAAGTTCCCGCTCATCACCATTGTCGGGGTGATTCTATCGGCGCCACTCGGTGGTTTGGCCGCGATGGCGCTGACGGGCACGCCGTTCTCGGTTTCGTCGATGATCGGCTTCCTCGCGCTCTTTGGCGTGTCGGTGCAGACAGCGGTCGTCTACATCTCCTACGCGAACGAGCTGCGCATCGGCGGCTTTGGGATAGCGGAGGCGACGCGCGCCGCGGCGCTGCTCCGCCTGCGTCCGATCATGATGACGGCGCTCGTCGCGGCACTCGGCCTTCTTCCCGCGGCGCTGTCCACCGGGGTCGGGTCCGACACCCAGAAGCCGTTCGCGCTGGTGATCGTGGGCGGGTTGTTCTCACGCCTGCTGATCAGCGTCTTCCTGATGCCGGTGTTGTACGTTTTGGTCGCGCGCGATGACGATCACTTGGAGGTGTAATCGCTCCGGTCGTTGCGGTTCTTTATGAAGTTGGTCCAGCCGAAGTCACATAGAGAGGTCGTTTCGCGCCGAGGTCGCCAAAATAGTAAGTCAGCGTTAGCGGCGCAGTTCCCAGCGTAATACGAGTCCGTCCTCGGGGTCGATCACCTCTCCGAGACACTCAAATCCATTGGCGGCGAGGACGCTTCCCGAGGGGCCGTTCTCCAGCAGCGTGTGCGCGCGCACGATTCTGACGCGCTCGTCCTGAAGCGCGAACTGGACCAACGCCGCCGCCGCCTCCTTCGCATAACCGCGTCCTTGGAACGCCGGATCGACGCCGTACGCAATCTCGACCGCTCCATCCGCGTCCGGTGGTCCCTTGAACGCGCAGGTCCCGACGGCTGCTCCCGTCGCGCGCTCCTCCATCGCGAAGCCGTGTGTCCACGGACTGGGCACGGATGTGCGCAACCGCGCGAGCCAATCGGACGAGACCTCGGCCCGATCCTCGGGGCTCATCGCGTCGATGCGCGCCAGAGTCGCTTCGGTGGTCTCGACCGCGAGACGGAGTCGAGGCGTGTGCAGGACGACTTCTCTCATCGAATTGGCCGGTGGTATGGCGCGGCTGTCGCGCTTTACGCCGCGTAATCTCTCCCAACGCACCCGTCGTGGAAACCTCTGGCCGTCGCCCCTCGCGAGACCGGAGGTTGGCGCGTAGCGTAGCGGCATGCGCTACTTCAGATACGAATTGCCAAGGGCCATGGGAGACACAATGCGCACGCTGACGTCCACCTTCGTCATGATGCTGATCTCGAGCGGTGCAGGCGGCGCGCAGACTCAGCGCCCTCCCCGCCCCGCCGCCGACACACTGGTCGCCATCGTCGGCGCGACCGTCATCGACGGCACCGGCGCCGCCGCGGTCAGCGACGCCACGATTGTTGTTCGGGGCAAGCGCATCGCCGCTATCGGTCCGCGCGCGTCGGTTCGCGTACCGGCCGGGGCCCGCGTCGTGGACGGCACAGGCAAGTTCGCGACGCCGGGGTTCATCGACACCAACGTTCATCTCTCGCTGTACAACAACGGCGAGTCGATGGTGCGCTACGAGGATCGCTTTCTCGACATCGTCGTCGAGGCGGCGCAGACGGAGCTCAAGTACGGCATCACGACCGTCCGCGACAGCTACGGCGCGCTCGTTCCGCTCGTCGCCATTCGCGACTCGATCGCCAAGGGCAAGCTGCTCGGCCCACGCATGCTCGTCGCCGGCAACATCGTCGGGTGGGGCGGGCCGAAGTCACCGCTCTTCTCCAACGCCACGCCGACAACGTACTTCGACGAGCGAATGATGTACTTCATCGCGCAGGGCGCGGGCGAAGAGCTGCTCGAGATGCCGCCCGACTCGCTGCGTGTCGCCATCGACAAATACCTCGATAAGGGACCGAATTTCGTCAAATACGGCGGCACGGCGCACACGAACAACCTCATCACCTTCTCACCGCGACAGCAGGAAGCGTTGGTCGAGGAGGTACACAAGCGCGGACTCTTCGCCGAGACACACTCGACGAACCCGGAGCCGCTCCGCATCTCCGTCCTCGCCGGCATCGATCTCATCCAGCACCCGGAAGTCCACAACGTCCCGATTCCCGCCGACCTGGTAAAGCTGATCGTCGACCGGAAGGTGATTTGCTCGATCCTCTCGAACAGCATCACCGGCAAGCCGTGGAAGGATTACCTCAAAGCCCAGCAACGTACCGACTCGGCCCGCGCCGATTCGTTGAAGAACGATTCGCTGAAGTCGATGGGGCGTCCCAAAACCGGGTGGGAGCTTCGCCGCGAGCGTGAGGCGAAGCGACCGGCCGTTCGCCGGGCAAATGCCGAAGCGTTGATCAAGGGTGGGTGCATCACGACGCCGTCGACCGATACGTACCTGAGCGGCGCGCCGGAATTCAGTCGCACGCCGCGGGCGGACGCGCATCTCATGCCGGGCACGGCGACCCTGGCGGCGATCGAGGGGTTGGTCGAGCTGGGAATGACGCCGGCGCAGGCGCTGGTCGCGGCGACGAAGAACGGCGCCGTCGCATCACAGGGACTCAAGGATTTTGGCACGCTCGAGGCGGGCAAGTACGCCGACATTCTGCTGCTCGACGCCGACCCCCTGGCCGACATTCACAACATTCGAAAACTCTCCTTCGTGATGAAGGAGGGACGAGTCATCGATCGCGGGCGATTGCCGGAGAAGCCGGTGTGGACGACGAAAGCAGCGATGCCGTAGATTTCCTGAATCTCGACGCGAAACTCAGGAGCAGGCGCATGCCCCGCGAGCCGAAAGACCAGGTTCCCTCTCATCCCAATCGCCGCGACTTCTTGAAGACGGCGGGGGCCACGGCGGCCGGCGCGCTCTTCCTGCCACAACTCGAGCTGGTCGCCGCGACGCCGGGGATGGCCGAATCCGCGACCGCCGCCCTCGCCGGATGGACGGTGCGTCCGTTCGCGTTGACGCAGGTCAAGCTCACCGAGAGCCTGTTCACTCAAAAGCGCGACCGCATTCTCAAGTACGCGCGCGGCTACGGGAGCGAGTCGGACGTGTTCGCCGGACCAGATCGCGTGCTCTCGATCTTCCGCGCCAATGCCGGGCTCGACACGAAGGGCGCCGAGCCGGTCGGAAGTTGGGAGAACGGCACGGGGTACCTCCGCGGTCACTATGCCGGCCATTTCATGAGCATGCTGGCGCAAGCCTACGCCGGCACGGGCGACGAGATCTTCAAGCAAAAGCTCGATTACATCGTTCGTTCGCTCGCCGAGTGTCAGGATGCCTTGGCCGCGGCGGCGCGCAAGCCGACGCCGCGCGATACCGGCAAGTTTGGCGGCGCGGTACGACTGAGTGGCTCACCGATCGGCCTCGCCGAGCATGTGTCGGTGCCGGCGGGGGTGGTGCGCGGGCTCAAGGACTTCACGATCGCGCTCTGGATCAAGCCACAACAGTACGATCGCGCGCGGCTGTCCGACTCGCGCGCGAACGTCGACCCGGCAACGCTTTACAACGGCACCGGCATCTTCGACTTCGGCTCGCCCAACGCGCAATTCGCCGAGCCTGCACTCGCCAGGATGTACCTGACGATCCGTGCGGGCAACGACAAACCCGTACCGCGCTTCGCGATCACGACAAGCGGTGCGACTGGCGAACAACGCCTCGACGCCGCGCAGCCGCTGGCGGTAGACAAGTGGACGCACATCGCGATCACGCGCGCGGGTTCGACGGCGACGCTTTATATCGACGGCGCGCCGGTCGCGACCAACGCCGACATGTCGCTCTCGCCCGCGGACCTCGGCGAGACGACCGGCAATTGGCTCGGCCGCTGCCAGTTCCCGCAACGCAACGTGTCGTACCTCAACGCGCAGCTCGACGAATTCCAGATCTTTGATCGCGCGTTGACGCAGAATGAAGTCGGCTCGCTGTTGACGTCCGCCGGCGGCACCGTGGGCGGCGGCAACGTGTTGTGGTATCGCTTCGACGAAACCGACGGGATGAAAGTCGTCGACTCCTCAGGCAAGGGACGGCACGGCACCGTCGTCGCACCGACGGATGGTCGGCGGCATCCGGGATTCCTCTCCGCCTATCCGGAAACGCAGTTCATGCGGCTCGAGGAATTCGCGACGTACGGCGGCAACCAGGGCATCTGGGCGCCGTACTATACCCTGCACAAGATTCTCGCCGGCCTGCTCGCCGCCAACGCACTCACCGGGAACACGCAGGCGCTCGACGTCGCGACGAAGATCGGCGACTGGGCCCATGGGCGTTTGTCGAAGCTGCGTCCGGAGCAGTTCGACCGGATGTGGAACATGTACATCGCCGGCGAATACGGCGGCGCCAACGACGCGTTCGCCAGTCTGTACGCGGTCCGTCGGAAGCCGGAGTATCTGACCGTCGCGCGCTACTTCGACAATCGCAACGTGAAAGACCCGACGGTCGCCGGCAACGACATCCTCGACGGCCGCCACGCAAACCAGCACATCCCGCAGTTCATCGGCTATTTGCGCGTCTACGAGCAGAACGACAGCCGCGACTACTACACGGCGGCGAAGAACTTCTGGGACATGGTGGTGCCGCACCGCGTCTACGCGCATGGCGGCGTGGGCGTCGGCGAGATCCTGCGGAAGCGCGACACGATCGCGGGCTCACTCTACTCGGAGCCGAACAATCACAACCACGCCGAGACGTGCCCGCTGTACAACATGCTCAAGCTGAGCCGGAACCTGTTCTTCCACGAACCGGATCCGAAGTACATGAACTACTACGAGCAGGGGCTCTTCAACCAGATCCTCGGCTCGCGTCGTGATGAGGACAGCGTGACGAGTCCGGAAGTGACGTACTTCGTGCCGGTTCGCCCCGGTGAGCGGCGGCAGTACGGCAACGTCGGCACCTGTTGCGGCGGCACGGGCATGGAGAACCACACCAAGTACCAGGATTCGATTTACTTCCAGTCGGCGGACGCCCGAAGCCTCTATGTAAATCTCTATATCCCGTCCGTGCTCGAGTGGAAGGAGAAAGGCTTCACGATCGAACAGCTGACGAAGTATCCGTTCGAGGGGGCGAGCACGTTGACCCTTCGCGGCAATGGCCGCCTCGCCGTCATGCTGCGGGTGCCCTCATGGGTTCGCCGTGGATACAGCGTGACCGTGAACGGCGCCCCGCAGCAGATCAGCGCCGCGCCCGGGACGTACGCCACGATCGAACGCCAATGGAAGACCGGCGACAAGATCGAGATCACGATGCCCCTCAGCTTCCGCGCCGAACGGACGATCGACGACCCATCTGTGCAGTCGATTTTCTACGGACCGACGCTGCTCGCCGTGCAAGCAGCGCCGGTCGGCGAGAACTTCGAGACGGGACTCATTCCGGTTTCACTCTTCAAGCACTTCAAGCTGTCGGGTGACTTCGCCGCGGCGATGACGCCCGTCGCCGACAAGCCGCTCCACTTCTCGTTCAACGGGCAGACGCTGGCGCCGTTCTTCGTGGCTGATCCGAATACCGGGCCGACATCACCGTATCACATGTACGTTCGTCGCCAGGAGCCAGCGATCGTGTTCGGAAGCGTCGACAGCGGCGTGGCGAATCCGAAACGCGACGACGGCCTGACGTTCATGGACGCTGTCTGGGCAGGCGCCCCATTCGCCGATCACGCCCAGTTCTCGACCTTCGTCGAACGCACCGCGGCAGCATGGCGCGTGGCAGGCGCGCTCAGCGCGACGGACGAGAGCGCGATCACACAGGCAGCGCGTCGCGCACAAGGAGAGCTGGGCTAGGCATCGCGTATTCCGCCGAGTCGCCGAGTCGCCGAGTCGCTTACCTGAACGACGAACGATAACTTTCGATCTCGGGAAGATCCTGGACTTCGTCGAGACGCGCCATCGCGGCGATCGTGTGGGCGAGCACTGTACGACGATCCCGGCTCTCGTACCGCCGATATTGTTCGGTCAGCACCGCGAAGGCCGCGGCGCGTGCGTGCTTCACCGCCAGGGATCGGACGATGCCCTCCCAGATACGCTCGTGATGATCCATCGTCAGATGCGCCACCAGGACCGGTACCGCCGGCGGTGGCGCGCCGCCAGAGGCGATCAGGTCCCACACCGAAGTAACGTGGATTCCGTGATCGCGCAGCTCGCGAACCAGCGCCTGCTCATCAACGGCGCACGCCGCGGCGAGCTCCTCGACACGATGCCGCTGTTTCGCAAGCCCGGCTTGGTATGCCGCATCGCTCGGGACTTGCGTGTTCTCTGTGGACATAGTCGACACTCGAGTTGGCGCCCGGTTCGTTCGTCCTTGCCTACGTTTGCGGCGCGGACGTAACCCGTCAAGGGCGCACCCAGCGTGCTCGAGCTGTCATTGGCTCTTCCGGTACCACGCCCGATGGGGCGACCCGCGGCCGCAACGAGGACACCAGGTGACCGTGAACCGTGCCTCGCAGCGCGGACAGCGAGCGCGCGTCGCGAAGGTATCGAAGTGAAAACCGCAGCCGTCGGGTCCGCAGATCCACTGCTCGCCGACGTACGGCGACTCGCCGCAGGATGGGCACGCTACGTCCGTCCGACGTGGCGGGAGGGTGAATGAAGACTCGTGCACGCGTGTTTCCTACCTTCGGCCAGGCTCACCGAGCGCTTCCGCCATCGTTCGGCGCAGCATCGAGAGTCCGTACGCGAGGCGCGACTTCACGGTTCCGATGGGGATCTCCAACGCCTCGGCGATCTCCTGCTGCGACAACTCCTCAAGGTACCGCATCCGGACGACCAGCCTGGCTCGGGGCGGTAGTTCATCGAGCCGCCTGGGTATTTCATCGAGAAGATCCTGGCCCGCGAGAACTTCTTCGCTTTCGGGGACCGGAAAGTCGATCCGGTCATCGATCGATTCGCGCCGCGGGTCGCGCTCAGCGCGCGCCGCGCGAACCGCCTCGCGAGTGGCGATCCGGTACGCCCAGCCACGAACCCACTTCGGATCGCGGAGTGATCGCAGTCCGCGGCTCGCTCGCAGTAGAGTTTCCTGCAGCACATCATCCGCGAGATCCTGGTTCTGCACGATCGTTCGCACGTGATCGAGCAGCGGCGATTCTAACGAACGGAGCAGTTCTTCGAGCGCCACGCGATCGCCAAGCTGCGCTCGCGCGGCCAGCGACGGCAGAGAACGCACGCTGCTCGACGGCCGCGCTCGATCAGGGACCAAGCTGGCGGTCCATGGCCGCCACGACGCGCGCTCCGACGCGTGACACGTGCGCCCCGAGGGCCGCGAGCCCGAGTGCGATGATCGTGTAGCCGAGTACCGAGAAGACGAACAACAGAATCTGCGTGTCGTTCCTCCAATCGATCTTGACCAGCGCAACGACGAGGAGAAGCCCTTCGACCATGGCCGCGCCGATCACGGCCACTCGAATGCGCTGCGCGTGACGGTCCATTTGAGCAAGAACGCCGGGAACGGCAGAAGCGTGGTCCGGCTGTGGCATGTTGTCTCCGAGGTATCGAGGTGTCAGTGGCCTATCGTTCACCGGTACCAGAGGGCCAAGCCAATGGCTGCCGCCTCGATGAGCGCGAAGCTCCACACGACGATTTGGACGGTCTTGTTCCGCCTGTGGTCTGTCATCACGGCCTCCAAGTGACTCGGTTGAGACGCGGGAATGCAAGGCTCCGCGCGTCTTCCGTCTACTAAGAGGCCGTGGTCGGTTGATTCGTTCGGTTTTGCGACGCCTCCGTCACTGCACGAACAACCGCACATGCAGCGGTCTTTCCGCCTGAAACAACCGATTCGACCATCCCGGCAGGATCGTCAACTGCTCCGATGCGAGGATCTTCGGGTACTGTTCCCGCACCTCGAGGCGCGTCAGCTCCCACGCGCGGTCGATCACGTCATCGGTATGCCGCGACACTTCGCCGAAGGAATAGACTTCGGGCAGCGCCTCGAGATATCGACCGAGGTCGCGCCAGCCCGCGTCGATCCGGGCGCGATACGCGGTGCGCGCCGCTTGGAGTCGCGTCACCTGGTCCGCCGTGAGGAGCAACGAGTCCGTCTGTTGAAGGAGCTCCCCGTACGGATCGGGCACGTTGCGCTGAAGCCGTTGCGTGAGCTGGTCGGCGGTGAGCTTGGGTGTCGATCGCCCGCCGCGGCCCGGGCGAAGCCAGCGATCCAACTGCTGGTCGGGCAGCGGACGCGCGAGGTCCATCGTCACGTCGAGCGTCAGCCGAAACGGCGCCCGGAGTGTGGTGGTCGACGGGCTGGTACTGCCGAAGCGCGGATTCACCTGATAGGCGAACCGGTTCGTCGCCGGGTCGAAGCCGCGAACGTTGTAAAGGACGGGATCCGGCTGCGCGGCGGCGCCCCAACCGTGGAGGCGGCTCGCACCGTGAACCAGCTCGTCGATCCCGCTCAATGGATTGGTGAAGTTGAGGCCGAGTTGGAATCGTTCGAGAGATCTGGAAAGGTCGCCACCATTCACGATGACGTTCAGGTTGAGCGATGCCGTCCACGGACCCTCGCAGCTATTGCGCGCGGCCGCCGCTCCCAACTGACGCGCGATGCATTCGCGGGCCGATTTCGCCGATCCTCGTTGCAATGCCTGGAGTCCGCTCGCGAGCGCGGGGTCCGAGACCTTCGAAGGGTCGAAGATGAACGCGCGGTCATCGACCAACCCGTCGCCGTTCACGTCGCTGCCCACCATCGGCGTATACGGCAATCCGGACTGCACATGTCCGTAGAAAAAGAATCCTGGCCCCGGCTTCGTGCCCCTGGGCCAGAAAACGGTCTGCACCGTGAATTGGTGACGAGCGTCGAGGTCTCCCCTGCCCCAGGCGCGCGCCGCCGGATCCCCGAACGTCGATCCGTTGAACCCGCGCTGTTGCGCGCGCATGTCCGACAATACGTACCACACCGTCGGGTCGCGAAAGTACAGACCCATCTTGAAAAGGTCGGGACGGAACGAGAGGCGAAGCTGGTTGGTGTACGACGTCAGATCGCTCACCGAGCTGGCAACGCGCCCGAACGCACTCGTCTTCCGCGCGTCGACCGATGACACGACTCCCGTCGTCGGCACGATGCTCGCCGCGTTCGCGTAGACCGGTCGGCCTTCGTCGGCGGTCGCGAAACGCTGCGCGCCGGCGAAGTTGAGATCGACCGTTCCCGGCTGATTGAGGTTGAGCGACGAGATGCCCTCGACTACATAGATGCTGCGGCCCCACAGGCCGGACGTCCACGCGAGGTTGGCGCGCCAACTCCGCTGCGGCTGGTACGACGGATCGACGACCTGCACACTCGGCGCCGCGTCGGTGTAACTGGAGACCGGCGTCCCAACACATTGGGTGGGGATCGCCGATGTCGACGCTTCGTACGCCGACCAATTCGGCGCCGGCACCGCTCCACCGATGCAGGTGAGTCTCGCCAGCCCACCGGGCAATCCCGTGCTGACCGACGGTGTGCTGAGGAGGGCCGGATCGAGGAGGTTTCGGAATTCACCGATGCCGCCACGAATCGAGCCTGACGGACGCCCCGCGGCGCCAGGACGGTTGAGCGTGAAACCGAGCCGCGGGCTCACATGCAGCATCGCCGGCGCGACGTTGGTTCGCGCGCCGAGCGCGGACTCGACTGCCGGATTGAACGCGGGCGCATCGGTAAAGGCGCTCCCCTCGAGCCGCGCGCCGTACATCACCTGCAGATTCTGGTTCACACGCCATAGGTCGCCCACCGCGACGTAGCCATTCCACTCACCGCCCCTGCGCGTCGGCGCGTTGAGCGTTCTCGTAAAGGACGCCGGCGCATTGGCCGCGAGATCGGTCAGCGAGTTGAAGCTGAACGTTCCTAGCTGGTTACCGAACAGGTCTTGTGTGTAGCCGTCCAGCCGCGAGTCGGCGGTGAGCTTGATGCGATGGCGGGCCGCGCCGGCCGGATAGAACTGCAGTTCGCCGATCGACTCCCAGGTCCACTGGCGGGTGTCGGTGTGCATCCCGGCGTTGCCGCCAAAGGCGAGCGGCGTGGTGCCCGCGCTTCCGTCGTCGAACGCGGACGTGACCAGGACGCGGCCGTCGGGCAGTTGCAGATACGGCTGCGTGTTGCTGTGGTTGAGCGTCACGCCGCTGCGAACGTCTCCCAGATAGTCGTGACCGAAGTAGAACGAATATTCGCCGGTGAGCGCGCCAATTTGCTGCGTGTTCTCTCCGGCGTGCGAAGGCGTTCCGACCGGCGACAGTCCCTGCGCCTGATTGTGTGTGTAGCTCCCGTAGCCGATGAGCCCCCAAGTCGTGCGGGACGGTTGCAGCGTCTGCCAATTGTACCGCGCGTGATCGAGGCGTCCGAGAAAGACGACGTTGTCGTTGAGCGACGACGACGGCGCTCCGGCGACAGTCGGCACTTGCGCGTTCTGGAGCAGATGGAGAAAGCGCGAGACCGAATCGGACGCCACGCCGGCGCGCTGCAAGACGTAACTGTCCGCGCTGATCAGCGACGCCACGTTCGCGCTCCGGCGTCCACCCTGCAGCCCGAAGCTGTAATCGAATTTGTCGTCGAGGATCTCGCCGCTCATCCCCAGACTTCCATTCACATTCGTGTACCGTTGCCCGAGTCGCGCCGACACTGGGTCGGTCGACTGGAGCGACGGAGCATCGACGAGTAAATGACCCGTGGCCTGTGAGAACAATTCGCTCGAAGCGACGAACACGTTCGTGCGCGCGCCGCTGAACCAGCCGTTGGATGGGTCGTAGCTCGACGCCGACACCGCGACGCGCATTCGCGCGTCGCGTGGAATCTGGCCGCCGGCGAACGACATCCCGTTCATCGTCACCGAGTTTTGCGAAGGAGCCAGCCCGAGCACGGAATTGCCAGCTGGTGTCGACACGACGCCCGGCACGAGCGCGGTAAGTGCGGCGATGTCGCCGACCAGATCCGGCGGTGCGCGACGATAGGTCGGCGAATTGGCTGTCGTTCCGCCGATCTCCGGATCGTCGTTGCGCGTTGGCGACGACCGCTGCGCCTGCGACACCACTGTCGGTAGTTGCTGCACGCGCGGCCGGTTGGTGAGCAGTGCGTCGAAGACCAGCACCGAATCGGTGCTGCCCGCCCCTCGCGTCAGGCGCCGTGACATCGGCGGCAGCCCGGGAGCACTGACCGACACCAAGTAGTCGCCGGTGCCGTCGGGCCAGTCGATTACGTAAGCGCCCGCGGCGTCGGTCGACGCCGACCGCTGGGCGCGGTCCGGTGCACGCTGCGAGCGCACGGTCGCGCCGGCGACGGTTCGTCCGCTGTCCGTCGTAATGCGGCCGCGAATGATCTCGTGGCGGGTCTGAGCACCGGCCGGAAGCGCCGCGGTTGTCAAGAGCCAGCAGGCAATTGCCGAGTAGCCGAGTTTCGAACTCATGGGAGCGAACCTGGGAGAGTGGCCTATCGCCAAATGCAGCCGACGACCATTGTGTCACTGCGATGACACGACCCCTCGACGTTGCATTCTACAGGTGCCGTGACCCAACACGCCTTCGATCCTACCGCCTTCGCACAGCGCCAAGACCAGCTCGAGCGGCGTCTCTCCGCCGCGGTCGAGCGTATCGGCGACGCGCGACTCATTGACCGGGTCCGCGGGCCGCTTACTCGCGGTAACGCCGCCGAACTGTTCGCGCTCCTCGCCGACGACGACCGCCGCGTCGCCAGGGCGGCACACGAGTGCGCGATGCTCCGCTTCGCGTTCGTCGTGGCGATCGTCGCACAGTCGATGGCGTTCGATCCCGACCGGCGCGACGACCTCGTGCAGCGCACCTTCCTCAACCTGCCGCAGATCGTTCGTCGCTCGATGGTGAATGGGGTCGGCATTCCCAATCCCGAGGGCTGGCTCGCTTATCGCGCGCATCTGATGGCGCGGCAGATGTTCCGGGAGGAGCGCGGCTCCGCGAGACGAGATACCAGCGCCGGCGGCGCGCGGCCGGTGCGTTCGGCGCGCACGCATGGTCTGCGCGTCCGCGTCGAGTCCATCAACGCCGAGCTGCACGCCGATGCCGACGCGATCATCGCCGCGCTCGACGACTCGACGATGCGTGACGAGCTCGCCGCGGCGCTTCGCACGCTTGGAACGGAGCACGCACTCTGGGCCGAAGTGCTGCGCCTCCACTATATCGAAGGCCTGCGCCTCGACGAGATCGCCGTTCGACTCGGCCGCTCGCACGGAACCGTGCGCAACGACGCACTGCGCGCGCGGGCGCGGTTGGCCACGATCATCCGGCAGCAGTATCCGTTACTCGATCGCGATCGAGCCGATTCCGGCAATCGGGGGCGCGATGATGTCGCCCGGTAATCAGCGGGACTGGAGCGGTTTGCTCTACCTGCCCGGCGAAGAGCTGGTGCGCTCGACGATCGACGGCGATGACGCCGACTGGTCGGACTCGCTGTCGTACGTGCCGCCGGACTCGCTCGTCCGCTCGGTGCTCGACGCGTCGGTGCGGGATCGACCGATGTTCATCCTGCCGGCCACGTTGCTGCGGACTTCGGCGTCACGCGCCGAACCGAATCGTGTGCGACGGACGGCGGCGCTGCTTGCGGGGCTCGGTTTCTCGCCGTTCTCTCTGGCCGCGGCCGCGGCGTTCCATGTGGTCTTCCTCTTCGCCGTCGGCCCGTGGATTGTAACCCAAGCAGGCGCCGCCCGCTCGATTCGCACGCCGCTTCCGCCGCCGTTTGTCGTCACGCGCCTTGTCTACGTTCCACCGGCCAGCCGCGGCGCGTCACCGATCAAAGCCACCCGCACGCGTTCACCGCGTCCGATTACCCGCCCGTCAGCCGGCGAAACCTTGGGGCGCGTCCGGACCGTGCTTCAGTCGCAGCCGGATTCTGGCCGCACCGGCGGAGGGGAGGCGAGGCAGGGATCCTCCACCGAACGCGAGGTCGCGAACGCCCTGAGCCAGGAGCTGTTCTTCGCGCGCGACGGATTCGATTTGGAAGCTCCCGACGTGCCAAAGTTCGAATTGATCGTCCGCGTCCTCACCCAATGGCCTGGCCTCCGCTTGCGCGTCTTGGGCGCGGCCCCTCAGCGGCGCGAGCCCGGTTCCGGTCCTCGTCCGGGAATGCCGGAAGCTGAAGCGTTGAAGCGCGCGTTCGTTCAAGCAGGCATCGACGGCGCGCGGATCGATGTCGGCCAAATTCCGGAGGCCGAGCGGCTCTGCCCCGAACGAGAGCCGCTTTGCGCCGCGGCCCGTCGCCGCGTCCGGACTTCGATGGCGAACTTCGATGGCGCCATGGATCGGCCGCCTCAATGAAGGTCGGTCGCGCCCTAGTCGAGTGAGCTAGTCGTCCGCGATCTCGTCGAACTCTTTGTCGGACAGCTCGAGCGAGAGTGCGCCGAGGTTGTCCCGCAGGTGCTGCGGTGAGAGCGTACCAGGAATCGGCAGCATTGCCGGCGATCGCTTGAGCAGCCATGCGAGCATTACCTGCTGCGGCGTGGCGCGATGTCGCTTCGCCGTCTCGCGCACCGCGCGGCCCGCGTCGGCACCGAGCGGATAGTAGGGCACGAACACGAGGCCTTCGCGCGCGCAGTAGTCGACGACGTCGTCGGACGCTCGCTTGCTGACGTTGTACTCGTTCTGTACCGCCGCGATCCGCACCACCTTTCGCGCGCGCTCGATGAGGGGAATGTCCACCTTGGAGATCCCGACCTGATCGATGACGCCGCGATCGACGCCCTCCTTGATCGCGCCCAAGCTCTCCTCGATTGGCGTCTCCGGGTCGACGCGATGGAGATAGTAGAGCGCGATGCGCTCGACCCGCAGGCTGGCGAGACTCTGCTCGATTTCTCTCGCCAGGACGTCCGGCTTGCCACGGCCGGCGCTGCCGTAGCCGCCCTTGGTGGCGACAACGACGCCCAGGGGCGCGGGCGACAGTGCCCGGCCGATCGTCTTCTCGCTCTCGCCCGCGGTGTAGAGATGCGCCGTGTCGATCATCTGGATGCCGGCGTCGACCGCGGCGCGGATGAAGGCGACATGGTCGTCGACGTTGCGGAGCCGGTTCGTGCCGAGGCCGATCCGTGCAACCTCGATATTGCCGAGCGCTATCGTGCGTTTCAAAGAAATGGTCCCCCCCCGCTGCTACGGGCTCACGCTACCGCGCAGGATCTCACCGAGCACACGCGTCGCCGCCAGGAGGCGCTGTGGCGTCGCGCAGCCAAATCCGAGCAGCAGCCCATGCCTCTCACCCGGTCCCACATAGCTGCTCGAAAGTGGAAGCGCCGCGAGCCCGCGGCGTCCCATCTCCTTGATGACCTCGTGATCGTCGATGCCTTCGCCAGCGCGCAGCAAGACCGTGAGGTGGAGGCCCGCATCCGAATTGGAAACCTCTACCAGACCAGCACAATGTCGCTCCAGGCCCCGAAGCAGCGCATCCCGCCGTTCCGTGTACGCGCTCCGCATGCGGCGAAGGTGCCGCGCGAACTGCCCCGAGGTGAGAAACTCCGCGAGGGCCCGCTGATAGATCGTCGGCGTAAAGATGTCGAACGCGAACCGCGACTCGAGAAACCTGTTCCACAATGGCGGCGGGACGACCATGTAGCCGATGCGCGCCGCGGGAAAGAGAGCCTTGCTGAACGTTCCGATGTAGATCACCCGATCGTGCGTGTCCATGCCCTGTAGCGCGCCGACCGGACGACTGATGTAGCGGAACTCGCTGTCGTAATCGTCTTCGAGGATCCATGCCTTGTTGCGCTCGGCCCAGTCCAACAGCGCGAGTCGACGGCCGGCCGACATGGTCATGCCCAAGGGGTACTGATGGGACGGCGTCACGTACACCGCGCGAATATTGGCGCCCGCGCCGGCGGAGCGACGCTCGAGCGCAGCGACGTTCAGGCCCTCCGCATCGACCGGCACCGGGACGAACTGCGCCCCGGCGGCGCCAAACGCGCGGTGCGTTCCGAAGTAGCCCGGTTCCTCCAGCGCAACGCGATCGTTCGGCTCGAGCAACGTCGTCGCGACCAGTCGGAGCGCCGCTTGAGATCCGGGCACGATGAGGACCTGATCGGCCACGCATCGAACTGCTCGTGAAGCGCGCAGATGCTCGGCGACGGCAACGCGAAGCGTGCGCAACCCAGCCGGGTCGCCATATGCCAACTGCTCCGGCGTCTCGGCACGCACCTGGCGAGCGACCAACTTGGTCCAAGCCGCATGCGGGAAGAGATCGAGCGCCGGAAGACCGATCTGGAACGGGACGACAGGAAGACTCCAATTGGCCGGGTTCGGCTTGTTCGGAACGATACGCTCGCGGACGATGCTGCTTTCCGACGCTGCCCCCGGCTTTGAGCGGCCGATTGCCCGAGATCGCAGCAATTGGTCCGGGATGTGGGTCGTGACGAACGTGCCGGACCCGGTCTTCCCGACGAGATAACCCTCGTGAAGCAGCTGTTCGTATGCGCTCAGGACGGGTAACCGCGAAACACCGAGATCGGCCGCAAGACTTCTCGTGGATGGGATGCGCTGCCCGGGTCGCAGCCGCCCTTCGAGGATGGCGCCGCGCAGTCCGTCATAGATCTGCCGGAATATCGGAACGCCGATGCCGCGATCGAGCGAAAGATGCAAAGTCGCCGTCACAAGCCCCGCCCAAGTGGCTATGTCGAATGGACGCGAAATGGCGATGGCCAAAGTACCGCTCTGCCAGATATTGAGCGAGAGGTGCCCACGAGGTCTCAATGACAACCATTGTCGCTGATCAGGCGGTTCGTCCCTCACGTATCGAAATGCCGCAGCGCGATCTCGACGACTTGCGGAGTCGTCTCGAGCGGACGCGCTGGAGCCACGACGTGACCGGATCCGGCTCCGATTACGGAGTTCCGGTCGCTTACCTCAGACGCCTCGTCGACTACTGGATCGACGGTTACGACTGGCGGACGTGGGAAGCCCGGCTGAATGCATACGCTCCGCACGAGACCGTGATCGACGGACAGCGCATTCACTTCCTGCACGTGCGCTCTCCCGAGGCGGGGGCGCTTCCGCTGATCCTCACTCACGGCTGGCCGGGATCGATCGTCGAGTTCTTCGACGTGATCGGACCGCTGACCGACCCCGCATCGCACGGACGCGATCCCGCCGATGCGTTCCACGTCGTCATCCCATCACTCCCCGGCTACGGCTTCTCCGGACCAACTCGCGCACGCGGCTGGGACAACCTGCGGATCGCGCGTGCCTGGGCCGAGCTGATGCCCCGACTGGGCTACAACCGGTACGGCGCCGTCGGCAACGACGCGGGATCGATGATCAGCCCGGAGCTCGGGCGCATCGACGCCGAGCACGTCGTCGGCGTGCACGTCACGCAGCTCTTCTCATTCCCGTCGGGCGATCCAGCCGAGATGCAGAATCTTTCGACAGAAGAGCAGTCCCAGCTGGGTGTGCTGCAGTGGTTCTACGAGAACAAGTTCAGCTTCAACGTTCTCATGGCGCAGCAGCCGCAGACGATCGGCTACGCGCTCGACGATTCGCCGGTCGGGCTTCTGGCGTGGCTGGCGCAGCTGCTCGGCGAGGAGCTCGATCCGGACTTCGTTCTCGCCAACGTGATGACGTATTGGCTGACGCGGACAGGTTCGTCATCCGCTCGGCTTTATTACGAGAACGCTCATACACATCGAACGACCAAACCGACGACGCTTCCGACCGGCCTCGCCGGATTCGGCGGCGATTTTTTCGGCGTGCGACGCTTCGCGGAACGCGATCACAAGAACATCGTTCGCTGGAAGACGTTCGATCATGGCGGCCACTTCGCGGCTCATAAGGTGCCCGACCTGTACGTCTCGGAGGTTCAAGCGTTCTATCGGGAGATCGGTCGGTGAGCGCGCGCGAAGGGATGGGTATCGAGAGCGCCGGTCAAGTGGCATTCGCGGCCGCGATGATCGGCCTCGGCGTGATCGGGTTCGTCACCCGCGACTTCACCCAGATCTGGCAGCCCGTGCCCAAATGGGTGCCGGCGCGAAATGCGCTGGCGTTTCTGTGCGCGTTCATCTCACTGGGGTGTGGTCTCGGGCTGCTCTGGCGCCGTTCAGCGCCGTTGGCGTCACGAGTGTTGCTCGGCGCCTTGATGGTCTGGCTGCTGGTGCTGAGGCTACCCAATCTGCTCTATCAGAAACCGCTCGTGCTGGTTGCCTGGACTTGCGGCGCAACGGCGGTGATGGTCGCGGGCGCGTGGGTGCTGGTCAACTGGTTCGCCCAGGATCGTGAGGATTCACGCTTCGGTCTTTTCAGCGGCACTAACGGCCTGCGCATTGCGCGAACTCTGTATGGCCTTTCACTGATTCCGTTCGGGCTCGCTCACTTCATGTACCTCGACGCGACCACCGTGCTGATCCCGGCGTGGCTGCCCGGGCACGTCGCGTGGGCTTACTTCACCGGCGGGGCGTTCATCGCGGCCGGAGTCGCGGTCATCGTTGATGTGCTCGCACCACTGGCCGCCGCGCTGTCGGCGCTGCAAATGGCGCTGTTCAGCCTCGTCGTGTGGGTACCTCGCGCAGTCGCGGGAAACCTCAACCAGTTCCAACGGGGCGAGGTCATCTCGACGTTCGTGCTGACCGCCGGCGCTTGGATGGTGGCGGATTCATACCGCGGGACGCCGCTCCTGGCGTGGCGTCGCCAAGAATCCGGCGGGTTGCCCGCGGCCATCCGCGAGCGTTTTCGCGGATCCGCGGCCACTTAACGACGAGCTTACACTTTCACAGAGACTGTACAGTTCGCCTCGTCGCCGAAGCGTACTTTGGGACACGTCGCCGCCATCAACGTTTCCCGAGGCCGCATCGATGATGATCCTCATAACGCTCCGCCATGCCATCGCCGGCGTGACCGTCCTCGCGGCGCTCACCGCCGCGCCGCCGCAGCGGGGACGATCGATCCCGATTCCGCTCGATGCGAAGACGAAGCTCGTGTTGACCAATACACGCGTGATCGCGATGAAGTATCGCGGACGCGCCGCACTCCATCTGGCGCCGCTCGCCGGCCACGAGCACGACACCGATCAGGAGATGATCGCTCTGCTCCCCGACACCGATTTCGGCGACGGGACGATCGACGTCGACGTCGTCGGCGCTCGCCGCGCGGGCTACGCGACCGACAACGCGAGCGCGTTCAAAGGATTTGTCGGCATCTCGTTCCGCGTTCGTGGCGACACCGCCGAGCGGTTCTACATTCGTCCGGAAAACGCGCGCCTCGACGATCAACTCTTTCGCAATCGCTCGACGCAGTACGAGGCTGATCCCGCGTTCCCGTGGAACCGGCTACGCCAGGAGGCGCCCGGCGGCTATGAGTCGTACGCCGACCTCGAAGCCGGCGCGTGGACGCACTTGAGAATCGAGGTCTCCGGCACAACGGCGCGCCTCTACGTCAACGCCGCGACGCAGCCGAGTCTCGTCGTGAACGATCTCAAGAACGGCGCGACTCGCGGTAAGATCGCCCTCTGGACCCGCATCAGCAGCGACGCGTATTTCGCGAATCTGCGCCTTGGTCGTTAGGCGAGCAGCAGAGAAATGTCCGCCTCCGCCTCGATGTCTCGTACATCAAGACAACCACCAAGAGACAGAGGCTCTCATGCGTTCGACCATTTACCGCGTCATCTTCGCGGCCACCGCGGCGTTCACCGCCGCTTGCAGCAACGGCGACTCCTTCGCTCCCATGACGCCGCCCGCAACGGCGCGCCGCGCCGTCACCACCGATGCCAACGGCAACGCGACGGTCAAACAGTCGGTCGACCGATACGTTTGGCTCTCTTGCATGAACGACGGCGCGGGCGAAGCCGTCCACGTTACCGGCGAATTGCGTTACGACGTTCACAGCACGCAAGACGGATCCGGCATCTACCACTTCAGCATCAAATCCAACGCATCGAACCTCACCGCCGTCGGGCTGACGAGCGGCACGTTCTTTCGCGGTACGATGGGCGAACGGATCAACTCCCGCGCCGAGGACTACTTGAACTCGGATGTTCGAATCAGCGACATGATCCGCTTCACAGCGGTCGGCTCCAGCGAAGGCTACTCGCTCATGGCCACCAGCCACATCATCATCGATCAGGGTGATTACGTCGTCTGGGACGAGAGCTGGAACGAGGTGTGTCGCTAGCCCGGGTGTTGGCCGGAAACCGCTCCTCATCCCGAGCGGCGAACCGACGGAGGACCTACTGTTCCAGTTGGGACGGTAGGTCCTTCTCTTCGCCCGGCCCCCCCCCGGCCCCGCTCAAATGTCCGGTCCCGTGACAATCCTTCGTAGCTCATAGGAAAGTCGCCCGAGCCCTGTCTTGTCCGCTCCCGATCTGTCGCACAAGTTTGCTTTCTCGCGCGAACGAGGGATTTCGTTCATGCAGCTTGCATCGGCAGCACGGACTGGAGAGGTCACCCGCCTTCTCCGTGCCGCTCGCGAAGGCGACCGCGGCGCGATCGATCAAATCGTTCCCCTCGTGTACGAGGATCTCCGCCGGCTCGCGCGCCGACAACTCGGCCGGAAATTCGGTCCGCAAAGCGTGCGGCCCACGGAGCTCGTCCACGAGGCGTATGTCAAACTCTCCGTCGGCGGCGCGGAGGCGGCGGTCGATCGTTCGCATTTCCTCGCGATCGCCGCGCGCGCGATGCGCCAAGTGCTCGTCGACGAGGCGCGGAACCGGAAGGCGGTCAAACGCGGCGGCGGTTGGAAACGGGCAACGCTCTCCGGTAATCACTGGGTCGAGGACTTCGACGTCGACGAGCTCTTGACGTTGAACGACGCACTCGACGAGCTCGATCCGCGACAGCGACAGGTCGTCGAATGTCGTTTCTTCGGCGGCATGGACGAAAGCGAAATTGCCGAGGCGCTTGGCGTCACCGACCGAACCGTGCGCCGGGATTGGGTGAAGGCCCGCGCGTGGCTGTATCGCGCGCTGGCGGAACGCGGGTCGAGCAAGACGCTTCCCGACCCGTGAGATCGATGCCGCAGCCGCTCTCGCCCACCCGCCGCGCCGAGATCGAGGAAGTCTTCGAGCACGCGCTCGACCTCGAGCCCGACCGTCGCGCCGCTTGGGTGAGAGACCGCTGCGCCGATGATCCCGCGCTCCGAGCCGAGGTCGAAGCGCTGCTCGCCGCCCACCATTCCCCGGCCGGAATCCTCGAGCGGCATCTGACACCCGTCGCCACGGCGCTCACGCCGGAGCCGCTGCACGACCGGCGCATCGGTCCGTACCGCGTCGTGCGGGAGCTCGGTCGTGGGGGCATGGGCGTCGTGTATCTCGCCGAGCGCGTCGACGGCGAGTTCCGTCGCGAGGTCGCGATCAAACTTCTGCGCAACAGCCCCGACGCCGAGGAGCTGCATCGACGGTTCATCGCCGAGCGGCAGATCCTCGCCTCGTTGAGCCATCCGAACATCGCGCAGCTGCTCGACGGCGGCACGACCGACGGACAGCTCCCCTACCTCGTCATGGAGTACGTCGACGGTCAGCCGATCACGACCTACTGCGATCGTCATGGCCTCGACATCGCCTCGCGCTTGCGACTCTTCATCGACGTCTGCCGCGCGGTGAATTCGGCGCACCAAAACCTGGTCATCCACCGCGACATCAAGCCCGGCAACATCCTCGTCACCGCCGCGGGGCAAGTGAAGCTTCTCGACTTCGGGATCGCGAAGCTTCTCAACTCCGCGATCGGCGGAATGGCGCTGCCGCACACGCGCACCACCTTCCGCGTGATGACGCCGGACTACGCAAGCCCCGAGCAAGTCCGCGGCGATCCGCTGACAACGGGAAGCGACGTCTACGCACTCGGCGTCGTGTTGTACGAGTTGCTCGCCGGACGCCGGCCCTATGAGATCCGCACCGGCGCCGCGCAGGAGCTGCACGAGCTGGTGTGCGAGCGTGAGCCCGAACGGCCGAGCACCTGGGCGACGCGGCCACCGTCGGCCGACGACGCGGGCGGGACGACACCGTCGTCGATCGCGTCGTTACGCGGCACGAGTCCGGACCGGCTCGAGCGTCAGCTCGCCGGTGATCTCGACGCGATCGTCATGATGGCGCTGCGAAAGGAACCACGCCGCCGATACGGATCGGCGGAGCTCCTCGCCGAAGACATCGAGCGATATCTCGATGGGCTTCCCGTGGTCGCCCGCCACCCGAGTCGCGCCTACTACCTGGGAAAGTTTTTGCGCCGGCATCGAAAATCGGTAACCCTCGGCGCGATCGCCATACTGTCGCTGCTCGCGAGCACTGC
Organism: Gemmatimonadaceae bacterium; assembly: GCA_035535975.1. Classification (GTDB taxonomy): domain Bacteria; phylum Gemmatimonadota; class Gemmatimonadetes; order Gemmatimonadales; family Gemmatimonadaceae; genus JAQBQB01. The sequence goes on from DATLPC010000112.1 coordinate 38,934, forward strand.
CGTCGCCGTCAAGCAGACGACCGTTGCGCGTCGCGAGCGCGACCGCGCGACCGCGGCACTCACGCAGGCGCGGCAGGCGCTGCACGAGTCGGAAGAGACGACGGGCTTTCTCGCCGGGCTGTTCGACGCCGACGTCCCCGCTCCCGGTAGCAACACACCGGGCACGACGGACGAGCTCATCGCGCGCGGCATGGCCCAGGCCGAACAGCTCGTGAACCGCCCGCTGGTGCAGGCGCGGATGCTCGAGGGAATGGGCCGCATCTATCAGAACGCGGGACGGCTGGCCGAGGCACGAGAGGCGTACCAGCGCTCACTCTCGCTCCGCCGCGCCAACGGCGCCGGTGAAAGCTCTGAGGCCGCCACGACGCTGGTCCATCTGGCGAATACCCTCAGAGTGATTGGTAACTACGCGGCCGCCGACTCGGCGGCCTGGCAGTCGTTGCGCATTTTTGAAAAGGTGAATGGCCCGACCGACCCGTCGACGGCCGAGGCGTGGCAAATGCTCAGCATGCTCGCCGTCTATCGCAGTGATCTTCGCGCGTCGGAAGCCTATGCCCGACGCTCGATGGAAATTCGCGTCGCCGCCTACGGGCCGGACGACCCCCGCATCGCTTACTCGGTCGACATGCTCGGCGGCGCGCTGCGCCGGCTGGGCCGGTTCGACGAGGGCGAGCGATACATGCGCCGAGCGATCACGCTCTATGAGCGCGACAAGGGGCCGAACGACATCAGCCTCATCGTGCCGCTCTACCGGCTGGCCGATGCAGTGTCGACGGACAGCGAGGATTACGATGAAGCGGCGCGACTGATGGAACGCGGCCTTGCGATCGCCAAGGCGTCGCTCGGTGAGGGTCATTCGCGGACCGCCTATGCGCTCGAGTTCCTCGGCACGCTGGAGTCGCGTCGCGGCAACTTTGCGAAGGCCGAACAGCTCTCGCGGCGCGCGGTCGAGATTTTCGACCGCACATTCGGCAGACACGACGTTGCCGTCGCCGACGCATACGCCGATCTCGCGAAGGTCTATTCGCGCGTCGGTCGTTGGACCGATGCCGAATCGACGGCGCGCATTGCGATCTCGGTCTACGACAACGCGCTCGGCCGGGCACACCCGGCCTATGCCGGCGCAATCGGAGGACTGTGCGAGATCCACATCCACACCGGCCGGCTCGACGAGGCGGAGAAGGAATGCCGCGAACTACTCGCCATTCGCGAGCGTGCATTGGGACCAAGGACGCTCGGGCTGATCAACGGCCTGATGCTCCTCGGCGACATCCGAGTGCAGCGAAACGAGCTCACGGCCGCCGACTCGCTCTATTCGACTGCGGAGTCGATCATCCGTGAGCATGTGGGCGATCAACTCCGGTCTTACCAATACCTCTACCCACGCATCGCCGCACTGCGCGACCTTCAGCACCGACCGGCCGAGGCGGCGGAGCTGCGCCGGAAGTCGGGCGGCAAGCCAGTCCGCCCACTGGATTTTTAGCCTTTTCGACCTGTCCTCCGCCATCGTCGACCTACGTAACCCTAGTCAGACACCTCAACGACTAGGTACCGACGATGCGCCTTCTGCCCGATCCAACTTTCTATCCCACGCCGTCGCTCGCCGCCACCGCGCCGTCCGAGCGACTCGCGTACGTCGCGCTGCTCGCCGACGGCAAGAACGGCAAGACCGACGCGCTGGGCGTCATCGACACCGATTCCAAATCCGCGACGTACGGCCGACTCGTCGGTCAGGTCAACTTCCCGCAGGCCGGGAACGAGCTTCACCACTTCGGGTGGAACGCGTGCAGCTCGCACCTCTGTCCGTGGGCGCCGAACGCGCACGTGGAGCGGCGCTATCTCGTCGTACCCGGCACGAATTCATCGCGCATTCACGTCGTCGACACCAAGCCCGATCCACGCAACCCGACGCTCGTCAAGGTGATCGAAGGCGACGAGGTGATGTCGAAGACCGGCTACGCGGCGCCGCACACCGTGCACTGCGGCCCCGATGGCATCTACCTGAACGCCCTCGGCGCTCCCGACGGCAACGGGCCGGGCGGAATCTTCATGCTCGACCACGATACCTTCGAGGTGAAGGGCAAGTGGGAGCACGACCGCGGCTCGCAGCATCTCGCTTACGACTTCGCTTGGCATCTCGGGCAAGACACGATCGTGACGAGCGAGTGGGGCACTCCCAACATGGTGAAGGACGGCGTGAATCCCGAGCTGCTGCTGGGCGGAAAGTACGGGCACTCCCTCCACGTGTGGGACATGAAGAAGCGGCGCCACATCAAGGAGATCGATCTCGGCGCCGAGCAGCAGATGGTGCTCGAGCTGCGTCCGGCCCACAACCCGACGCGCGCCTACGGCTTCGTCGGCGTGGTGATATCGCTTAAAGATCTCTCATCGTCGATTTTCCTCTGGTACCTCGACCGCAACAATGGCAAGGGAGAGTGGAAGGCGAAGAAGGTCATCACGATCCCCGCGGAGCCGGCCAATCCGGATGACCTTCCACCGCTGCTCCAGGGCTTCAAGGCCGTTCCGCCGCTCGTCACCGACATCAATCTCTCGGTCGACGACCGCTTTCTATATGTGTCGTGCTGGGGTACCGGGGAGCTGCGCCAGTACGACGTCAGCGATCCGTTCAACCCCACGTCCTGCGGTTCGGTGCGAATCGGCGGAATCGCGCGCCGCACCTCACACCCGCGCGCGCCGGAAAAGCCGCTCAACGGTGGTCCGCAGATGGTCGAAGTGAGCCGCGACGGTCGTCGCGTCTACCTCACCAATTCGCTCTACAGCCCGTGGGACGCGCAGTTCTATCCCGACGGCATTCGCGGCTGGCTGGCGAAGTTCGACGTCGGACGCACCGGCGGACTCACGCTGGATCGGAACTTCCTCGTCGAGTTCGAGGATGGGATGCGGCCGCACCAGGTACGACTCCAAGGCGGCGACGCATCGTCCGATTCCTTCTGCTTCTCCTGAGCCGCGATGTCGATGAACGCGTGGTCCGCGGCAGCGGCGCTGCTGGCGTTGGGCGCCCTCCATGGGGTGAACCCGGGGATGGGCTGGCTCTTCGCCGTCGCGTTGGGTCTCCAGCGAGGGGAGCGTCGGGCCGTTTGGCGTGCGCTCGGGCCGCTCGCCGTTGGCCATGCGCTCGCGATCGCCGCGGCAGTCGCCATCGCGCTCGGTCTCGGGGTCGTGATACCGGGCGTCGCCGTTCGCTGGGGAGCAGCGTTCCTGCTCATTGGACTCGGCGCGTGGCAGTTGCGCGGTCATCGCCATCCGACCCTGGGGCGCTGGCGCGTCGGGCTCCGCGCGAGTGGTCGCGACCTGACGATCTGGTCGTTCGTCGTCGCCACCGCGCATGGCGCCGGCTTGATGGCAGCGCCCTTCGCGCTGCGCGCGGTCAACTCGGGAGTGGCAACACACGCCGGTCATGCGAGCCACTCCGTGGCGGCAATGGCCGGCGTCGTGTCGGTAGACTGGCCGACACTTTGGGCGACGAGCGTCCACACGGTTGGCTACTTGCTCGTCACCGGTGTCCTGGCGGTCGTTGTCTACGAGCGTGCGGCGTTACACGTCGTGCGGCGCGCCTGGATCAACTTCAATCTCATGTGGGCGGCGGCGCTCATCCTGACCGGCGTCGCGGTCGCCCTCGTCTGAGAACCGATTTGGCGCAAGCGAGATCTCTCCGCGTGCTCCTCAGCACCGCTCGGCGCTTTCGATCTTGTCGCGGCGCGAAACACTGCGTTCGCACGCAGTCTATTTTTTTATGCTGCGAATCCGCCAACGGGCTAACAGGTTTGTGCGAGGGAGGTGACCGTTTCGAGCGTCGGCTGCAAATCGGGCAAGCGCGGCAGTTTAGGCTTGTTTTTGTTCAACGAGTTCGACAAATGTCGCCGTCTAATCGGCGTTGGCTAGCACCATAATAACGCTTGACGTTATTAGGCCTGACCGTTAGCTTCTGATGTGATCAAGAGCTTCGCCGACCGGGATACCGAAGCCCTGTTCCAGCGGCAACGCGTTCGGCGCTATCCCGCCGACCTCTTGCGACCGATGCTGCGCAAACTGGTCGCCGTGGACGCGGCTGAAGCGCTGGATGATCTTCGGGTGCCGCCCGGGAATCGACTCGAGAAGCTCAAAGGCAGTCGCGCCGGGCAGCATAGTATTCGCGTCAACGATCAATGGCGAATCTGCTTTCGGTGGGCGGATGGGGATGCGTACGAGGTCGAGGTCGTTGACTATCATTGACCGTCCGAGGTGAGTTATGGCCACGCGTAGGCGCCCGACCAAGCTCGCGCCCATTCATCCGGGCGAAGTGTTGCTCGCGGACTTCCTTGAGCCGCTCGAGCTCACCCAGTATCGCCTCGCCCGGGATATTTCGGTCCCACCGCGCCGGATCAATGAGATTGTTCATGGCACGCGCGCCATCACGGCCGATACGGCCCTCCGGCTGGCGCGCTACTTCGGGACCTCGGAGCGCTTCTGGCTCAACCTGCAGGCGCGCTTCGATCTCGAAGTGCAGCGGGACGCGCTTGGTGCCCGGCTCGAAAAAGAAGTGCGCGTTCTCGACCGTGCTAGCTAACACTTGTTGCAGCTGACAAACGAGTTATGGTAGCAGCGCCTGCGGGCTGCATCTTATGAATTCGCTTGCAGCTGAACGTGGGCGTTAGCAACTGTCCGAAAAGTCAAGCCGCGAGAGCGCTGACGCGTGGTGATCGGCGGTCCACGGCTGCCCGGTGCGGATCATGTTGTTCAGAATCGTGAGAAGCTTTCGCATGCACGCGACGAGCGCGAGCTTCTTCGGCTTGCCGGCCGCCAGGAGGCGCTGATAGAAGGCGCGAATCACGATATTGCGTTTGATTGCGACGAGCGCGCCCATGTAGAGGACGGCGCGGACCGGCGCCCGGCCGCCTTGGACAAAGCGGCGGCCGCGCAGGGTCCCCGAGTCTCGGCGCAGCGGCGCGACGCCGACCAGCTTGGCGATCTGACGGCGCGATAACTGGCCCAACTCGGGCAAATTGGCGAGCAGCGTGAAAGAGAGCACGCGACCAACGCCTGGTACACTCTGCAGGAAATTGTCGCGCTCACGCCACGCCGGCGAACGCCGAATCATCTCGCCCAGATCGCTGTCGGTCATCTTCAGTTCACGTTCGAGATAGGCGATGTGACCCTTGAGACTCTTCTTCACCGGGCTGCTTGCCGCGACCAAACACTTGCCCGAGGCGATTGCGTTCGGCCTGCAACATCTCGAGGAGCTGCCGTCGCCGCGCGAGTAGTGCGTCGAGTTCCTGCGCTTCGGCATCCGCAAGCGGGCGTACGGCGGGGCGCACCCGTTCCGCGAACAGGCCGAGAAGATCGGCGTCGATGCGATCGGTCTTCGCCAGCTGGCCGGTCGCGCGCGCGAAATCGCGCACTTGGCGCGGATTTACGACCACGACCGGAAGTTGCGCGGCGGCGAGCGCCCCGACCGCGAGTAGTTCGTAGCCGCCCGTGGCTTCGAGGACGATTAACTCCGGCGCATCGCGGCGCAGGCGCTCCACCAACGTCCGGATGCCCCGTTCATCATTCGCAACGGTCCACCGCTCGCCGCTCGGTCGGGCAGCGATAACTAGCTCCGCCTTGGCGACATCGACTCCAATCAGCATCTGCGCTCCCGTGGTCCCGTCGCTCACCCGTCCTTGTACGAATTCGGGCTCGGGCTGGCCGGCCCCCGCAACTGTTCGGGTTTCGACGGCGTGATCAACGGGGCCGCTCGGGCTAACGCACGGTGTTCGCCACCCAGACCGCATCGAGCTAGCGCCGTGATCAGAATGTTCGCAAACTCAACGGAGAGCCAGATACAAGACCGCCTTACACACTTATGCTCGGGGACATCGATGCGCGTACTGATCCGACTCACCGCGGTGCTCCTCCTGACACTCTCCCCCGTCGTCCTGGCCGCGCAGGCAGTTAAGGATGGTGCTGCGGCGCCAGCTCGCATCGACTCGGCGGTCCAAGCCTACTGCGCGAGCTGGGGGGCGCCGAGCGCACCCGAGCGCGCGCAACTCATCAAGTCTGCGTTGGCGGACTCCGCGACGTACAGCGATGCCACGCCACGCGTGCTCGCGGGCGTAGCGGGGCTCGTGACAGCGATCGAGGACTTTCAGAAACGCCGTCCCGGCGGGCGGTTCCGCTGCAGCAAGGCTCAGACACACCACAATGTGTTTCGGTTCACGTGGCAACTGCTCGATGCCAGCGGGAAGGTCGCGCTCACCGGAATGGACTTCGGGGAGCTCGATCCGAGCGGCCACATTCTCCGCCTCGTCGGCTTCTTCGGTCCTCCTCCCGAAGTGGCACCATAGAATACCAAGTGC
>DATLPC010000113.1:0-20087 GCA_035535975.1 Gemmatimonadaceae bacterium
AACGGCTTCTATGAGCAAACTCCTACGGACCGCTGCCGGCCCGCTCGCCCTTCTCATTGCTTCGAGCGGCGTCGCACTCAGTCAGAACATTACCGGCCACGTCGTCGTGCGCGTCACGGCGGATAGCCTTCCCGTCTCGGGTGCCAATGTCGTTAGCGGAAACGCAAACGACGCGACCGATCGGTACGGGGTCGCCACGCTCACCCTGCCGACAGGTCGGCGCATCGTTCGGGTCTCGTCGACGGGATTCTTGCCCGAAACGCTCGCGATGAACGTTGGCGCCGGCATGACCCGCCTGACCGTGGCGCTACGACACGAGTCGATGGCGGCGAAAGAGCGCGCCATGGCGACCCGCGAGCTCGCGGCGCCGAAGGCCCTACCGGCAGTTGTGCCGGCTGCGCGCGAATCGGCGGCGCCGAAGGCGCCCGCGGTGATTATGCCGGCTGTCCGCGAATCCGCGGCGCCGATGGAGCTTCCAATGCTGAGCCGCGATGTCCGCCGCGGCGTGGATCAAGCAACGAATGTCGAGATGACCGATCGGTTCGCGATGGACGAACAACTCGAGCGGTCGCCAGGCTCAGTTTCGGAGTTGCTCAGCCACGTGGACGGCGTGCGCGTGCAGCCGCTCTCCGCCGGCTCCGCCGGTGCTGCCTATCGCATCCGCGGGCTGCCGGGCCACTACACGAAAATTCTCTCCGACGGGCTGCCACTGTATGGCGCGTCGACTGAAGGTCTGGAGTTGCTTCAGACGCCCGCGCTTGGCGTCGAACGGGTCGAGGTGATCAAGGGTGTGTCGTCCGCGATCTACGGTCCGAGCGCGATTGGGGGCATCGTCAACGTCATCTCGGCGCCGACGACGTCTTCCTCGGAAGTGCTGCTCAACGGCTCCACGCGTGAGGCGTCGGACGTTGCTGTCTTTCAGACGCACACCTTCTCGCCGCGGTGGAGCGCATCGCTCACCGCGGGCCGGCACTATCAGAATCCGGGCGATCCCGACGATGATGGATGGGCCGAGGTCGCCGGCTACAAGCGCATTGTCGCGCGACCGCGCGTCTACTGGGCGCGGGACAGCCGGAGCAGCTGGTTCTTCACGGGCGGCTGGATGTCGGAGAATCGCCGCAGCGGGACCTTTGGCGCCGCGAGATTGCCCGACTTCAATAGATACAGCGACGATGCCGATACGCGGCGCGGCGACCTTGGAACGGTTGGCCGCATCACGCTCGATACGACGATGTACCTGACTGTCCGCGCGTCGATGACGCGCGAGTGGCGGACGCGCTGGTTTGGCACCGATCACGAAGCCAATCGCCGCAACACGATCTTTGGCGACGTCGCGCTCACGAAGTCGCTGCCGCAGAGCAATCTCCTCACCGGCGGTGTCGGATTCGAGCGCGATCAATTCGCGATGCTGGGCGATCGCGACTTCTCGTATCGCTACACGACGCCGGCGCTCTACGGCGAAGACACATGGTCACCCGACCCGCGCCTCGCGGTCACCGCCGGCGCGCGACTCGACCTGCACAGCGAATACGGCGATTTCGTGAGCCCGCGCGTCGCGGTCGTCGTCCGCCCGTCCGACACATGGACGGCGCGCCTTTCAACGTCCAACGGCGTTTACGCACCGACGCCGCTCACCGACGAGACGGAGGCGTTCGGATTGTCGCACGTTCGCCCGTCGAATCGAGAGGCCGAGCATGCGTCCGGGTCGTCGTTCGACCTAAGCCATGTCGACGGCGCGCTCGAGCTTCGCGGCTCGGCGTACCGTACGGTGATCAGCCACCCGTTGATTCTGCGAACGATCGGCGAAGAGCTGCAGCTCGTCAACGCCGACGAACCGACGCGTATCATGGGTGTGGATGTCTCGATGCGCTATCGCCTGCGCCCGCTGCGTTTCACCGCAACGTATTCATACCTCGACGGCAATCGCCCGGAGATTGGACAGCTGTTCGGTGAGGACTTCGTGGTGGACACGACGATGCGCCGCCCGGTGCTGCTCAACCCTCGTCACTCCGGCACGATCGAGCTGGCGCACGAACGCGAGAACGACCGAGTGATCGGTGTGCAGGCGCACTTCGTCGGACGCGAAGAGCTGCGCGACACGCTCTACAGCGGAAGCCGCCCGTACGTGACCCTCGACGCGCGGCTGGAGAAGCATATCGGACCCGCGATCCTGTTCGCGGTCGCGAAGAACGTGACAGGAGTGAAACAGTCGCAGTTCTTCCCCGTCCTGTTGACGGCATCCGGCCCGGCCGGGCAGTGGACGCGCGACGCATGGGGACCGCTCGACGGGTTCGCGTTGAATGTCGGATTGCGGCTGAAGTACTAGCCTCGCGCGCCGGGGTCAGACACCATCTCGCAAAATGGAGTCTCGCAAATCGAGTCTGACCCCGATCAGCGAATGGAGTCTGACCCCTAAGGCGGGTTTTTGCGCCACGGGTGGGGCGTTTGTGGGCAACTCCGCGGTTAGTCGTTAGCGGTTCTCGAGCAACCGAACGATCGTGCCGTGGCGGTACTTTCGGGCCCACGCGATCGGCGTCGCCCAAGGCTCAGCATCGGCCTCCACCGGATCGGCGCCGCGCTCCAAGAAGAGCCGCACGAGCTCCTCGCGCCCCCACCGACACGCCCACCCGAGCGGCGTACTCTGAAGCAGATCATCGCGGATATCGAGCCGCGCCCCCGCGTCGAGCAGCATCGTCGCGATCGTGATGCGATCCTCGGGCAGCGTCTCATGACGGTCGCCGGCGAGATCGTGGAGCAGTGTCCGCCCACCAACCCACCCACGCGACCGGTCGCCGTGCGCGCTCGGGTCCGCACGCTCGAGGAGTAGCCGGAAGCACTCGAGCATCGCGTTTCGCTCGGGCTTGTTGCGCCGCGAGCCGATGTACATCGGCTCGCGGAGCATGTTGTACCAATACCACGACTCGCGAGGTTGGTCGATTCGCGCGAGGCACAGGCGGACGATCTCAGGTCGCCCCGCCCCCGCGGCCCCCCAAATCAGCTCATCGGCGATTCGACTGTCCGGCCCCGCTGACCAGGCGAATGCCCTCGGATCGAGCGTGCCCGCCTCTTGGGCGTCCAACAGCTGGCGCGCCTTCGCCTCGAGACCGAGGATGCCGACGGTGATTCCGTCGACGACACCGCCGTACCGCTCGACAAGCGCGATCATCTCGGCGTTCCCGCTCATGTATGCGCGAAACACCGCCGAACCTCCGGAGTACACTTGCAAATTCGGATCGGCGCCGGCTTCGAGCAGCATCCTGGCCATCTCGAGCTTGCCATGCGTCGCGCAGTAGTGCAGCGGATGGCCCGAGGACAGCACTGCGCCGTCGACCTCCGTCAGACGCGTCGGCTCGTTGGGGTCGAGTCCTTTCGCCAGCAGTTCGGCAAGTAGCTTGGGTCGATCGGCGATCACCGCCGCCGTCAGCTCGCCCGCGGGGGGGTCGGCCGTTCCGGTCTCGGCCTCCCGCGTCGGGCGACGCTTGGCTTCCTCTTCGCGAATGATCGCGACAATCTCGTCGTAGCCGCGATCGTGCGCGATGACCAGCGCGGAGGTCGCGTCACGATGCGGATAGATCCCGCGCCGCGCGTCGGCACCGCGACGCATGAGCAGGCGCACCATCTCGGGGGATCGCACCAGAACCGCGTGCTGAATGGCGCGATGCTCATCGTCCCCCGCGACCTCCATGTTCGCGAGCTCGGGCCGCGCATCGATCAGCGCTTCCACCGCCGGGAAATCGTTCGCGCGAACCGCATCCACGAGACGCCGAACTGTCGCGCCGTCGACGTACGTCTTGAGTTTGGGCCAACTGTCGAATCCGTATGAGCGCGCCAACACGAGCTGCGCATCGTGCAGCGCGAACGCGGCGGGATCGACGTTGCGATACCGCGCGCGTACTTCGGCGATCGCGTCCTCGTCGCCCGAGCGAAACGCGGCGAGTAACTCCTTGGCTTGACGCCGGAGTTGGTCGAGATCGGGGCGCGCCGCGAGAACGCGGCTCGCCGGAGCCTTTCGTACCGTCATGATGATCTCCTTTCCTGGCCGTCTATGACGGCCGTCACGCCCGGTGTCCGCTCGCTCGGGCAGAAAAGAGTCATCGAGTTGTCGACATTCAGCTCAGTTGGACGCAGTCCTTTCCGCGGACACGGGGGCGATCTGAAGCGCCTCCCCTAGGATAGCGCGAAGACCCTCCGGCCGCGAGCCGCTACCTGCCGAGCCGTTTTCTCGCCGCGATCGCCTCGTCGTAGCGCGGATTCAGCACGATCGCTGAATCGTATTGCGCGCGTGCGGTCGCGACGTCGCCCTGCTTCTCCCGAATCATGCCGAGGCGATAGTGGGCGTTCGCCCGCGACTGCGGATCGCTCACGCCGAGCAGCGCGAGGAACTTGTGCAGCGCCGCCTCGCCGCGCGTCAGCTCCGCGCCCGAGATCGCCGCCGCCCGCCCGAGCTGATAGATCATGACCGTGTCATTCGGAAAACGGGCCAGCCGCGCGTCGATCACGGCGAACGCTTCGGCGAATCGCTCGCGATTCTGCAACAGCGTCGCGAGAGCCACGACCGGCCGCGCGCTATCGGGGAATGAGCGCATCAGGTCGCGATACTCGCCCTCCGCCTGATCCGACATCTTTTCTTTCTCGGCGATCCTGGCCTTGGCAAATCCGCCGACGTACGCGTTGAGACGCGTGAGACGCGCGGCTTCGGTCTTCGCCTTGTCTACGCCGCCACCGGCCATCCCCGGCGCCTCGAGGTAGAAGTCGACGCGCGTGTCCGCCGCGACGACACTCGTCGAGTCCAGCTCCACCGCTTTGTCGTACTGCGGCCCGATGCGCCGGCCGATGATTCCCTTTCGAATGAAGTTCGCTGTCGCCAGCTGTTTGGTATACGCGTTGCCGAGCCAGAGATGATACTCGGATCGGCCCGGATGGAGCTCGACGGCCCGCTCGAACGCCGTCGCCGCGTCGTCGAACCGGCGCGCTTGGAAGAAGGCACGGCCTTGCTCGAACAACGCGCGCGCCCGAGCGGAATCGCTGCTCGGCTGCGCCGCCGGGCCGTGAAGAGTCGAGTCGAATGGCGCAGTCGCCGAATAGCCGAGAAGCCGGGAAGCCGAGTAGCCAATACCGAGCAGCAAGGCGAATCGCATCACTCCCTCCTCAGCGCGGCGACCGGGTCGAGCTTCACGGCTCGGCGCGCCGGCAAATAAGTCGCGATCAGGACGACGAGCGCGAGCACCAACGGAACCACGGCGAAGGTCAGCGGGTCGCGCGACGAAAGTCCGAGCAGCAATCCGGACAGCCCGACCGAAACCCCGAACGCGGCGACCAGTCCGATCCCCAATCCCCACGCGCCGAGCCGGCCGCCGCCGCGCATCACGAAGCGCAACACGCCGGTGGGAGTCGATCCGAGTGCCAGACGGATGCCGATCTCGCGCGTTCGCTCCACGACGCCGCTCGCGACGACGGCGTAGAGACCGACGGCCGCGATCAAGAGCGCCAAGCTGCCGAAGAATCCAGCGACCATCGCGGCCGTCCGTGACGTCGAGAGTCCGCTCGCCACGGCCTCCGTCATCGTCGTCGCTCCGAAAGTGGGGAGCGTCGGGTCGACGGTGGCGACGACACGCTTGATGTCGCGAAGCATGGCCATCGGCTCGCCGCGCGTGTGGACAACGAGCGTCTGCCAATCGCGGTACCGCTGACGAAGCGGCAAGTAAGCCCGCCGCTCGGTGAGGTCGCCGAGCGTGGCGAACTTCGCGTCGGCCACGACCCCGATCACGGTGACTTCCGGTCCCGACGGACTGCCGCGACGCACGTGCCGGCCGATCGGATTCACACCGGGCCAGAAGCGCGCCGCGAGCGACTGGCTCACCACCATCACCTCGGGCGTCCCGCCCGAATCGGCTCGCGCAAACTGCCGCCCGTCACTGAGCCGCAAGCCGAGCGCGGGAACGAAGTCCTCGCCAACGACACTGATGTCCACGGCGACAGTCGGCGTCTCCTTGTTGGTGCGCAGCCCTTCCACGTAGAAGGCCATGCGTCGGTCGTAGGTGTCGAACGGTACAGGGAACGCCCACGACGCCGACGCGACGCCCGGTATCGTGCGCGCGCGTGCGATCACGTCGTCGTAGAAGCGTCGGCCGCGCGCTTCGTCGTATCCTTGCAGACCGACGTTGACGGAGACCGAAAGACGATTGCTCGCATCGAAGCCGAGGTCCGCTTGCCGCGCGATCCACAAGCTGCGCACGAAGAGCGTTCCGGCGACGAGCAAGATCACCGACATGGCGATTTGGCTGACGACGAGGGCGTCGCGTACGCGTATTCGAGTCTTGGTGGTGCGCCGTCGGTCGCCGACCACGCTCGCCAGCATCGCCGAGATATCGAAACGCGACGCACGCAGCGCGGGCGCAAGGCTGAAGAGAACGCCGGCTAGCAGCGCCACCCCCGCCGTGAACGCGACAACGCGCGCGTCGGACCGGACGTCGAGCCCGACCTGGAATTGCAGATGCGGCGCCAAGTACTGCTCGGAGCGCGCGCCGAGGGGCATGAACAACGCGGCAACCGCGATCCCCGGAAGCGTGAGCACGAACGATTCGACGAGCATCAGCCGCATGAGTCGGGTTCGCGACGAACCGAGGGCGAGGCGGATCGCGATCTCGCGGCCGCGCGCCGCGGCGCGCGCCAGCTGCAGGTTCGCCAGATTCGCGCCGATGGTGAGAAGGATCACGATCGACGCGAACAATCCCATCGCCGACGCCAGCGCCAGCACGCTCGACTTCACGAACGACGGATGGTCGAATCCAGTACCGGCCGGGAGAAGCGTGACAGCGCCCAGCGACGCGTTGCTCGACGGATACGCCGTCGCCAGCTGCTTCGCGAACAACGACGCCGCGCGTTGCGTGCGGTCGATGGTCCAACCCGGGTGCATCCGGCCGAAGGCCATTACCCACCCGCCGCCGCGTCCCTGCAATTGATTTGTCGATCCCGGCATCACGACGCTGTACATGCCGGCGGGCACCCAGAGCTCGGGCCAGAACCCGAACGTCCGCATGCCGCGAAAGCCCGGCGCGGCTACTCCAGTGATGGTGAATTCGGCGCCGTTGATACGGACCACGCGTCCGATGACGGAGGAATCGCCGTGGAAGCGTCGTCGCCACGACAAATAGCTGAGCACCGCGAACGCGTTCGCACCCTGCGGCGCGTCGGCGGCGGTGAAGAACCGGCCGAGCGCGGGCCGCATGCCGATCACCGAGAAGAAGTTCTCGGTGACCATCTCTCCCCAGACCATGTCCGCCGCGCCGTTGTTTCCGTCAGCAACGAGATTCAACGGAATCCCGGTCATGCCCGCCAGGCTCTCGAACGCGCCGCTGCGGTCTCGGAAGTCCCTGTACTCGTCATACCCCAGATCGTGCGCCGCGCCCGATCGATTGTCGACGGTGAACAGCGCGACCAACCGCGACGTCTCGCGTCCGGGGACCGGACGGAAGAGCATGGTGTTGACGTATCCGAAGATGACGCCATTGACGCCGATGCCGACGCCCAGTGTCAGCGCGACCGCGATCGCGAATCCGGGACTGCGGCGCGTCGTGCGCAGTGCATAGCGGAAGTCGGCGACGAAATCATCGAGCCAACGTCGGCCACGGCCGTCGCGCATTTCTTCGCGATGGCGGTCCATTCCCCCGAACGAAACCAGCGCGCGGCGGCGTGCCTCGTCCGGCGGCAGGCCCTCGGCAACGAGCCGCTCCGTTTCCATGTCGACGTGGAAGAGAAACTCCTCTTCCATTCGCGCATCAGCGGCGCTGGAGCTCCGAATGGAACGCGCTCGAGCTTTCAGTCCTTTGAGGAGACTCATGATCGCCTCCCGTCACGAGTCGAGGACGAGCGCCATCGTCTCGGCGAAGCGCTTCCATTTGCTCACTTCCTCGCCGAGTGCTTTGCGCCCGTCGCGCGTCAGTGTGTAATAGCGCGCGCGGCGGTTGTTCTCGGTGTTCTGCCACGCGCTCTCGATCCAGCCGCGATGCTCGAGACGCTGCAGTGCCGGGTAGAGCGATCCTTGGTTGACGTCGAGCCGACCGCGCGAGATCTGCTCGATGCGCAGCCCGATGCCCCATCCATGCATCGGCTGGAGGGCGAGCGCTTTGAGGATGAGCAAATCGATGCTCCCACGCAGCGCATCGGGTTCCTGCGGATGTCGGGTCGGCACGACGGACGCCCCTCTCGAAGTCGAGAGGAGTATTCATCCGACTCCTCTAGAAGTCAAGAGTAGCGGAAGAAACGGCGGAAAAGCCTTTGACACAGAGGACACGGAGGAAATAGAGGACACGGAGGACCGCTGAACCGGGACCATCTCGAGCGACGTCCCGGGCTCGTTGCGAACGGAGCTCAAGAAGTGGAACGAACAGTAGTCCTCTGTGTCCCCCGTGCCCTCGGTGTCCTCTGTGTTCGAAAGCTTTTCCGCAGTTTTGTCCCCCGCCCCTACTCCTGACGCAGCGCCACGTTCGGATCCATCCCCGCCGCGCGGCGGGCCGGGATCCAACAGGCCGCCGATGCAATGCCGAGGAAGACGAGGACGATGGCGACGAAGGTCAGCGGGTCCGTCGGCTTGACGTCGACCAGCATGCTCGACATCACGCGAGTCGAAACCACCGCGATCACCAGCCCGATGCCGATCCCGATCGCGCTCATCCGGAGTCCCTGCCCGATCACCAGACCGAAGATCGTCGAGCTCTGCGCGCCAAACGCCATGCGGATACCGATCTCCGACGTCCGCTGCCGCACGGTGCTCGACAGAACGCCGTACAGCCCGACCGCCGCGAGCACCGCGGCGATCGACGCGAAGATGCCGATCAACACGAGCGCGAAGCGCGTCGCCGAGCGCGCCTTGTCCACGTTGTCGGTGAGCGGGTGAATCTCCGTCACGAACGCCTGCGGGTTGACCGACGCTACCGCCGCGCGCACCGCTGGTGCCACCGCCGACGGATCACCGGCCGTGCGAATCAGATAGCGCCCGCCGAACGGCCCGGTCGGGAAGAAAATCAACTCCTTCTCGTCGCCGTAGAGCGTGAGATGGCGGTGATGACGCACTACGCCGATCACCGTGAACGGTTCCGGTGTCTCCGTCCGGATGCGAGCGAAGATCGTCTTGCCGAGTGGTGATTCCTTGCCGAACGCGAGCTTGGCCGTCTCGTCGTCGATCACGACGAGCTTCGAGTTCGGATCGTCGTTTTCGGCCGGCGTGAAGATTCGTCCGGCGAGGAGCTTCACACGCAAGAGGTCGAAGTAGCTCGGTGGAACCTGCACGAATCCACCCTGACGGAAGCGCGTCGGATCATTCATCGCGTCCTGCGTTCCCCAGCGCCCGCTCGGGTCGTTGCCATCGAACGGAACCGCGTTCGCCGACGACACGTTTTTCACACCTGGGATCACCGCGAGCTTCTCGGAGAACTGCGTGAACATGGCGCGCGCCTCGTCTGGACTCCGGAAGCGCAGGTTGCTCAGTCCAAAAGTGAGTACGCCGTTGGGCTCGAAGCCGGGATCGGTGTGGATCAGCGACACGAAGCTGCGCACCATCAGGCCGGATCCGATCAGCAACACGAACGAGAGTGCGACCTCGGCGACGATCACCGTGTTGCGCAGTCTCGCGGCCCCGCCGAGCGCCGGCGTGCGGCCAGTGGCGCGCAGCACTTGCGCCAGATCCGGACGCGACGCGCGCAACGCGGGCACGAGTCCGAACACGACGACGGCGGCGATGCTCGCCAGGATCGTGAACCCGAGCACCATCGGATCGAGTGAAACGTCGGCGAGCCGCGGCAGATTCGCCGGCGCAAGTTGTAGGAGAAGCACGATGCCGAGCTTCGCCAGTCCGATTCCGATGATCGCGGCGAGCCCAGCGAGCACCGCGCACTCGGCGAGAAGCTGCCGCACGATCGCGTAGGGCGAGCCGCCCATCGCCGCGCGCACGGCCAGCTCGCGCTCGCGCTGCGACGCCCGGACGAGCAACAGGTTCGCGACGTTGGCGCAGGAGATGAGCAGCACGAGAATCACCGCGCCCATCAGCGACCAGATCGACGTTCGCACACTTGCCACGACGTAGTCGAGCATCGGCTCGACGTGGTAGGTGACGCCCGCCGTCTTGTCGTTCGGGAAACGCGCCTGAAGATCGGTGGTCACGCGCGCGATCTCGGCGCGCGCCTGGGAGATCGACGCGTTCGGCTTGAGCCGGCCAAGCAACCGATAGGCGACGTTCTGCCGCGAGCCCTGATCGAAGTTCACGCGGAGCGCGGTCCAGACGTCGGGATGCCGTTCGACCTGCATGCTGACCGGAAACACCAGCTCGGCTCGCGGCGACGCGATGCCGACCACCTGCACTGGCTGGATGAGCGTAATCGTCTTGCCGACGATCGACGGGTCGCCGCCGAACGCCCGCTGCCAGAAGTCGTAGCTGAGGATGCCGATCGTCGGCAATTGTGGCGGCGGCGGCGCCTGCGGATTGGCGGCGGGCTGGCCGCCCGGCGGGATTTGCACGATCGGATTCGGGGTGCCGTCGTCGTCCGTGAAATCTCGCCCCAGGACGACGGGCACCTCGAGCAGCTTGAAGATGTTCGGTGTCGCGCGCGCGACGGTGATCAGCTGTGTCTTGCTGTCCTTGTCGGTGTACGGAAAGTTGCGCCCGGTCTGGAGCGCTGCGATCCCGTCGAAGACCGTCGTGCCTTTGCGGATGTCCGGAACGTCACCCGGCCCGACCGGGAAATCCACGACGCCGCGCGCGCGCAGATCCTGGCTGATGATCGTGAGCCGATCGGCGTGGCCATACGGCAGCGGTCGCAGGAGGACCGCGTTCACAACGCTGAAGATCGCGGTACTCGCGCCGATGCCGAGAGCGAGGGTGATGATCGCGGTGAGGGCGAACGCCGGATTCTTCCGCAGCGTTCTGGCACCGAGCGCCAAATCTCGAGACAGGGTCGGCATCGTGTGTGACGAGTTGGAGGGAGTCAGCGGACCACGACTTTCTTCACTCTAGGCTTGGCCGACGGATCAAACCATAGCAGAAGGATTAGCGTCTGATTAACCCGCTCCAGCGGATGCAGCCGATAGGCGACACCTTCGGCGTCGAGTCGCTGTCGAAGCGGCTTGAAACACAGAGATCACAGAGATCACGGAGAACTGCTTGAAATTGAAACAGCAGGCTTCCGAGCGCCCGCCCAAGAAAGTTTTGCTCTCCTAGCTCGTGGAGAATGGAGAAACAGCGACCACACGGAGATCTCTCCTCTGTGATCTCTGTGATCTCTGTGTTTCAAAGCTTTTCCGCCGTTATCCGCTCACTCCATTCGGATCGCCGCCAGCGGATCGACGCGCGTAGCGCGCCGCACGGGCGTGTACGTGGCCAGCATGGTGACGATCGCCAGCAGAACGGGCACGGCGACGAACGTCGACAGGTCCCTGGCGCTCACACCGAACAGCATGCTCGACATCAGGCTCGTGAGCATGATTGCGGCAATGGCCCCCGTAACGAGCCCCGCCGCCACCACACCGGCGAACTCACGCGCGATCATCGTCACGATGCGCCCGCCGTCGGCGCCGAGCGCGATGCGGATGCCGATGTCACGCGCCCGCTGACCGACCCAGTACGACATCAGACCGTACACGCCGACGATCGCCAGCGCGAAGGCACACGCGGCAAACGTGACGAGCAGCGACATCGCGAGACGCCGCCGGGCCAGCGAATCGTGCAGGCGCTGCTCCATCGTCGCGACGTCGTACGAAGGAAGATCCGGATCGATGGCGCGCAGCTCGCGCGCGACAGTAAGCATCAAGCTCGCCGCGTCGACGGTTGAAGCCGTGCGCACGACGACGAACCGGCTGCCGATCGTGTACTGCTCCACCGGAAAGAAGGCCGTGATCGGCGGCTCCGCGTCGACTTCGTACTCGCGCGTGTCCGCGACGACCCCGACGACAGTGCGCCACGGGCCGTCGTTGCCCTGGCGAATGCGCTTGCCGATCGCGCTCTCGTGCGGCCAGAAGCGCGCGGCGAGCTTGTCGTCGACGATGACGACCTGTGGCGCCGCCTTGTTGTCGGTCGGCGCGAAGAAACGACCGGTGAGCAGCGGAATCCCCATCGCGCGAAAGTAATCGGGGCTCACGTAGGCGCTGCTCGAGATGATGAGGTCATTTCCCGGAGTCGTCGGTACGTATCCTTCGACGCCGATCGGCTCCCAGGCCAGCGCGACGGAGCTAAGCGGGAGCTGATAGTTCGTGCCGACATGCTCGATGCCAGGGAGAGACGAAAGGCGGCGTCCGAGCTGGTCGAAGAAGCCGGCGACGAGCTCCGGCGTGTTGTAGCGCGACCCCGGCAACGACACGCGAAACGTCAGCACGTGGCGAGGGTCGAAGCCCGGATTCGCACGCGTGATCCGTGCATAGCTGCGCGCGAGCAGCGTCGCGCCGATCAACAGGACGAGCGAGAGCGCGAGCTGCGCGGCGATGACGTAACGCCGCAATCCCGCGTGACGCCGCGACGAGCCCAAGATGGAACGCGCCGACTCATTGAGAACCTGCTGTGGATCAGCATCCGACGCGCGCCACGCCGGCAGGAGACCAAATAGAATGGTCGCGGCGACGCTGATCGCCAGCGTGAATGCCAACACACGTCCGTCGATCGTCACGCCGGCGGCGCGCGGGATGTTCGCGTCGAATGATCGAAGCGCTCGCACCGCAATGAATGCCACCGCCAATCCGGCTATCCCACCGGCGATGGAAAGCACGAGCTGTTCCGTGAGCAACTGGCGAAGTAGTCGTGTACGCTCGGCGCCGATCGCGGCGCGTATTGCCAGCTCCCGTTCACGCGCCGTGGCGCGCGACAACAGCAGCCCGCCAACGTTCCCGCAGGCGATGACCAGCAGCATTACCACCGCGCCGAGCAAGACGTAGAGCGCGAGGCGAACATCGCCGACCACCTGATCGATCAGCGGCACCGCGCTCAACGTCAGTCCGCCGTTCGCGGGATAATTCGCTGGGAACTGCTGCTTCATGCGCTTGGCCAGCGCGTCGAGCTCGGCTTGCGCGCGATCGAAGCTGGCGTTCGGCCGCAGCTTCGCGAAAACGTCGTAATCCTCGCGATCGCGAATCCCCTGCGCACTTGCCGGAAGCGGCAGTGGCAGGAGCAAGTCGACGCGCTGAATGCCGTTCACGGCCGGCATGACTTCCTTGTCGAACGAGAACTGCTCGGCCATGACGCCCGCGATCGTCACCGTCGTGCCGTTGAGCAGCAGGGTCTTCCCGATCACGTCGCGGTCGCCGCCGAATCGGCGACGCCAGTAGCCGTGCATGAGAATGACGGCGGGCGCCTTGCCCGGCGCGTCATCGTCGGGGCCGAACACTCGCCCCACTGCCGCGCGCGCACCGAAGAGCGAAAAGAACGACGACGACACGCGCATTCCGTCGACGCGCTCTGGTCTCCCGCCGGCGTCGCCCATCACGTTGAAGCTGGCGCCGATCGCCCCCGCGACTTGTTCGAACGCGGTGGTGCCGCTCTTGATGTCGAGGTACTGGCCGATCGAGAGCCAGTCACGCGGAACGTTGAGACCGGGCGACCGCTGCCAAACGATGGCGATGCGATCGGCGTCCCTATAAGGAAGTGGACGGAGAATGAGCCCGTTGGCGACGCTGAAGATCGCGCTGTTCGCGCCGATGCCGATCGCGAGCGACAGGATCGCGACCGCGGCGAACGCCGGCGACTTGCCGAGCATGCGAATGCCGTGACGAAGGTCGTTGCGCCACGTGGTCATACATCAAATTGTGTTGTCGGTCGGCGGCACGCACCTTTGGAAGGCACGATTTTCATTTTCCGAACCACCTCGGAGAGCTCTCATGCGATCTCGCTCGGCGAAGACGTCGCGGCTCTGTCTCGCGCTCCTCGGCGCCCTTCTGAGCCATTCGCTCGCCGCCCAGGTGATGCAGACGGGCGACGTCGCCAAACGCGGCCTCAAGCCGGCCGACTTCCCGCGCGCCCACCAACTGGCGCCGGGCGTCTATTCATATGAAGCCCTCCGAGCCGGCGACCCTGGCGGCCAGATGACGACGGTGAGTCTGATCGTCATCTCGAACGACGGCGTTCTCGTCGCTGACGGCCAGGGGACTGTCGCGCAGACGCAGGAGATGGTCGACTGGATCAAGAAGACCACGACGCAGCCGATCAAATACGTCGTCGTCTGCTCCGATCACGGCGACCACACCGGCGGGAACGCCGCCTTTCCGCAGGGCGCAATCTTCGTCGCGCATCCCACGTCCAAAAAGGTGCTCGACGACGCGGGTCGACCGCCCTTCGTGACCGAGACGGTTCCGCACCGTCGCGTCATTCACCTCGGTTCGACCGACGTCGAGGTTCTCTTCCTCGGACGCGCTCACACCGGTGGCGACCTCAGCGTGTATCTCCCGAAAGACAAAGTGCTGTTCATGAGCGAGGCTTACCTGCATTGGCTCTTTCCCGCGATGCGGTCGGCCTATCCCACCGAGTGGGTGCAGACGCTCAAGAACGCCGAGACCATCGACGCTGTGTGGTTCGTTCCCGGCCACGGCTTCGTCGACGATGCCAAGACGCTCAAAGCCGACCTCCCGGCATACCGTCATGCCGTCGAGCAGGTCGTAGCGGAGGCAACGCGGCTTCACGACGCCAAGGTTCCCTGCCCCGCGCCGGCTCGCGGGGCGTCGGGCGGAGCAGCGCGTCCGCTTTGCGACGCCGCGACCCAAGCAAAGTGGGGCGGTCTCGAGGGCTGGACGCTTTACTCGAGCCAGGTGGAAACCGCCATTCGTCGCGTATACGACGAGTTGGACGGCAAACTTCCCTAGCTAGTGGTCCGATCCGATCGGTTCGGACGACGGTAAGTCGGGTCGCACCCAGCTTCGTGGTCACCATCATCGCGATCCCGGGCAGGTCCGGGTCGCACCAGACCATTCGCTAAGCGGGGAAGACCATGTTCAACAAGCACACACTTGCGGCCGCCGTGGCCGCGATCGCGCTGAGCCAGACACCGGCGGCCGCGCAAGCTGACAACCACCCGAAGCTTCACGTCAATCCGCGTTGGGAAGAGTGTTCCTTCCAGCTCGATCCATCCCTGACCCAGGCCGCCTGGCGTCAGTTCACGCGCGAGGCGGGGCTCGTCTCGTATTTCCGTCCGCTCGCCGCCGCGCGACCGATGGGCCGCGGCAATTTCGAAGTCTCCATGCTCCAGTGGCAGACCAACATCGACGACAACACGTCGGCGTGGAACGACACCTTCGTGCATCCCGACTCCATGCATTGGCTGAAGGAGGGCAAGGGACTGAAGTTCCCCGGCGTCATGGCCAGAGCGGGTGTGGCTGCCAAGACGGACGTCGCCGTCTATTTCACCAAGAACCCGGGCGCCAACTACGGCTTCTACGGCGCGCAGCTGCAACAGAACTTGTTCGAGGACGGTTCAGGCAACTGGAGCGCCTCGGCGCGCACAAGCTTCACCAAGATCTACGGTCCCGAGGATTTGGACTTCACGACCTTCGGCGGCGATTTGGTGGTGAGCAGGCGAATCGCCGTCTCGAGGTGGATCAAGGTCTCGCCCTACGCGGGGGTTTCCAGCTACCTCGCCAGCTCTCACGAAAAGTCCGCCGTCGTGAACCTCGCCGACGAACACGTGCTCGGCGGTCAAGCGATGATGGGCGCCGAAGTCCAGTTGTCGAAGGCGCGCCTGGCCGCCGAGTACAACGTCTCGCGAGTGAACTCCTTCTCTTTGAAGGTCGGGATCGGCCGCTAATCTCAATACGCCTCAACCCGTACCAAAACTGAACGGAGTCTGACCCCAATTCGAAAATTCGAAATGGGGTCAGACTCCGTTCAGTTTTGCGCCCAGCTGTAGGCGTATTCCCGCACTGGCTCGGCTCGCCGCTGTCGCTATTTTCTCGGCGATGGCGAGTCTCACGCTCGACTGGATCCAGCTCGCGGCCGTCGTCGGGGCCTTGCAAGGGTTGTTTCTTGCCGGCACGCTCGTGGCCCAACGAAACAACCGGACCGCCAACCGGCTGCTCGCCGCGCTGGTTGCGGCGTTTACGATTTATCTCGGGTCGGGCGTCTATTTCGCGACGGGGCTGATTTACAAATACCCGCACTTCTTCGGCGTTGGGTACCAGACGCCGTGGATCTTCGGCCCGCTCGTGTATCTGTACGCCGTCGCGGCGAGCGACCGATCTTGGCGATTTACGAGCCGCGCGCTGATCCATTTCCTGCCCGTGGTCGTCATGGTGACCCTCGCGGCGCCCTACTTCATGATGAGCGGCGCCGAGAAAATTGCGGCCTACGAGCGCTGGCGCGCCGGGGCGATCCCGACCCCGATCAAGATGCTGGACCCGCTCAAGTACGTCTCCGGTATAGGCTACACGATTGCGACGGTGATCTATCTTCGCCGGCATCGGCGACGGATCGAAGACAGCTACTCGAACACGGCGCGCGTCAATCTCATCTGGCTGCTCTGGCTGGCGGCGGCCGCGGGCTCCATCTGGCTCCTCGCGACGACGCTTCGCGTGGCCAACGTCGGCTCGGGGCTGCGCGACGAGCACATCTCGCTGGCGATGGCGCTACTCGTCTACGCCATCGGCTACCTTGGCCTGCGACAACCGGAAGTCTTCCGCTACGAAACGGCCGAGTTTCGAATCCCGGCGCGAGACGACGCGCAAACGGTCTTGCAACACGCCGTCGCGGTGGAATCCGGCGTGGCGCGCTATGAACGCTCGGGACTTGGCGATCGTGAAGCGACACGCTTGAAAGAGGCGCTCCTCGCGCTCATGGACGCCGATCATCCCTGGAAAGACAGCGAGCTCACACTGGCTGATCTCGCGACTCGACTGGACACCACGCCACACAAGTTGTCCGAGGTGCTCAACGCCGAGATTGGCCAAACGTTTTATGATTTTGTCAATGGCTACCGCGTGCGCGAGGTGCAGCGGCGGATCAAAGCCGGCGAGGCTCGCACGTTGAAGATGCTCGCCTTGGCGCTCGATGCCGGCTTCGCGTCGAAGTCGACGTTCAATCAGGCGTTCAAGAAGCACACGAGCCAGACGCCGTCGGATTTTCGCGGGACCGTGGGTGCATAGATCGATGACTCAACCAACCACTTTGGCGCCAAACCGAACCCGTACGCAGCTCGTCGTCGGCATCGCGCTTTTCGCGCTGCTGTTCCTGCTCGGCGCTCAGATCGTCGATCCTCGCATTTCACGACGGGTCGTCGCGGCCGTCGTGGCCATCACCGGGATCATCTCCGGTATCTTCCCCGCCCTCGGCACACAACGACCGCAAACGGCACGTTGGCTTGCTCGTGCGTCCGGCGTCTGCTTGGCGATCATGCTGGGCGTGCTGGCGCGAATGCTCTTCCAATCATTTCGCGGATGAGCCGATGTGGCTGATCGACATGACCGATCCGCGGTTTTTGGTCGCCGCCAACGACGAGGTGATCGAGTTCATTCGCCGCGTAAACCCGTTCGCGCACTCCGACGTCGGGTCGCTCCTGCTCGATCTCGGCAAGAAGATCGCCGGCGCACACGCGTACTCGCCGTCGTACAAACAGTGCGCATACGTCGTGCTTCACACCGATGCATCGAGCATCTTCGCGATTGCGTATGGCCAGCGCGGACTCGCGTTCCGGCTGTCGCTCTCCTCGTACGCAACCGCGCTCGCCGACGATGGAAGTCCGGCCGACGACATCGGCCGCGACTGGATCAAGTTCGACCCGTGGAACCCGAACATCCCGACGGCCGCGCGCCAAGCGCGCCTCGAGCGATGGAGCGCGCAGGCCTTCGCTGACGCCTAGGCCGGTCGCGCCGGCGGCCGCGCCGCGGGCGGAAGGGGACGCGTCCAGCCCATCCGTTGCAGAAGCGCGTCGAACGCGGGATGTTCACGCAGCGGATCGAACGCGCGCCAGTGTCCGATGACGAGCGCCAGTAGCGGGTCGCCGTCTTCCAGCGCTTCGTTCAATAATCGAAACGTATCGTCGATTCGGTTCGCGCCGAACGCCGCGCTGGCCCGGGTCATCGGCTGCACGTACGCGGTTCGCGCCCTCGCCTCGAGCTCCTGAAACAATGCGTCGGCGATGTCGGGCCGGCCGGCGCGCTTGAGGCCCGCCGACCAGCCCATCATCAGCCACGAATGCCGGCCGAAGCGCGCAATCGCCTTTCCCGTCTCGACGGACGCCTCATCGAGATCGCCGCCGACATTCAGCGCGTGCACCAATGCCCAGGTCGCGTAGAACGAACCAGGGTCGAGCTCGCAGGCGCGGCGCCCTGCGTCGGCCGCGTCGGCAAATCGACCGGCCCAGGCGAGCAGCAATCCTTTATGCGCATGAACGTGCGCGCCGCGAGGATCGCCGAGCAGCGCCATGTCCATCTCGTCGAGCCCCCCGTCGTAGCTGCCGCGAATGTATCCGCGATCGTACAGCGCGTAGATGGCGCGCGCCTCCGAGTCGGACGGGTCGAGCGCCACGGCGCGCGTGAACGATTGGCACGCCCGTTCGCGATCGAGAAGGCAGAGTGCCAGGATGCCGCTCGCGATGTGGCCGCTCACGGAATTCGGATCGCGCGACAACGCCGCGTCGATCGCCTCCGACGCTCGTTCCTTCACCGCGGGAAAGCGTGTGAGGCCCCACATCGCGGAAAGAACGAGCGCCTGCGCCAGCCCCGCGTACGCCGCGCTGAACTCCGGGTCGAGCGCGATCGCCTGCTCGAACGCGTCAGCCGCCGCGGGCAACGACGCCCCGCGCTGTCGCACGAGCGCCCTGCCCTTGAGGTAGACGTCGTACGCCGCGATGTCGCGCGTCGGCGGTTTCACCAGTTGCGCGTTGCCGCCGCCGAGCGTGACGTCCAATTTGCCGGCGATCGCGCTGGCGATCTCGTCCTGAATCGCGAAGACGTCGGTGAGCTCGCGATCGTAGCGCTCGGACCATAGTTGATACCCGTCCGCGACATTCACGAGCTGGGCGGTGATGCGAATTCGATTCCCTGATTTGCGAACGCTGCCCTCGAGCACCGTCGCCACGCTGAGCTGTTCGCCGATCGTGCGCAGATCGACGTTCTTTCCCTTGTATGAGAAAGCAGAGGTGCGTGCCGGGACATGCACACCCGGCAGCTGCGCCAGCGCGTTGATGATCTCCTCAGAGACGCCGTCGGAGAAATACTCGTTCGACGGGTCACCGCTCATGTTGGCGAACGGCAGCACCGCCACCGATCGGTGGTTGACGTCGACGATCGGCCGCGCCGGCGACGACGTCAGGCTCTCGGCGAACTTGTCGATCGTCGGAAAGCGATCGGTCGCGTCCCGCGCCATCGCGGTGCAAATCGAGACCTCGACCGCGCGCGGCACACTCGGATGCTTGGCTGTGACTTTTGGCGGCAGTTTGGTGAATCGCTGGACGAGAATCGACTCCGGCGTCGGGCCGATGAACGGCGCCTCA
The DNA here is from genome assembly GCA_035535975.1 of Gemmatimonadaceae bacterium. Classification (GTDB taxonomy): domain Bacteria; phylum Gemmatimonadota; class Gemmatimonadetes; order Gemmatimonadales; family Gemmatimonadaceae; genus JAQBQB01. The sequence continues at coordinate 19,452 of DATLPC010000113.1, forward strand.
CCGGTGAGCATCTCGTACAACATGCTCGCCAGCGCGTATTGATCGCTGCGCGCGTCGACGTCCTCGCCGGTGGATTGCTCGGGGCTCATGTACGCCGGCGTCCCGATCGCTACGCCAATGCTCGTCATGCGAGGGTCACCGTTCGACGTCGCCCGGGCGATTCCGAAGTCTGTGACCATCGGGACGCCTTCAAGGAAGAGCACGTTCTCGGGCTTGATGTCGCGATGCACGACGCCGTGCGCGTGCGCGTAGCCGAGGGCGTCGGCGATGGCCTTTGTGATCGCGATCGCATCGGCAACGGGCAGGCGTCGTTCGCGATCCATCCGTGCCCGCAAGGTTTCACCGTCCACGTAAGGCATGACGTAGTACAACATCCCGTCCACTTCGCCGGAGTCGTGGAGTGGCAGGATATGCGGGTGCGTCAGTCGCGCGGTGGTCTTGATCTCGAGGAGAAAGCGCTCCGGTCCGATCGACGCGGCGAGCTCGTCGCGCAGAACCTTGATCGCGACGGCGCGGTCGTGCTTGAGATCGTGCGCGAGGTAAACGGTCGCCATCCCACCCGCGCCGAGCTCTCGTTCGATGCGGTATCGGTCGGCGAGAAGCGCCGGCATCTGGCGAAGCATTGACACAAACATG
>DATLPC010000114.1:0-32177 GCA_035535975.1 Gemmatimonadaceae bacterium
TTGAGCCGCGACTGAAAGAGCACGCCGAGCATCTCGTTCATCACGCGGAGCGCGAAGTAATCCGGCGTAGCACGCGGCGGTCCGACTTCGCCCAGCGCGAAAGTGGATTGCGCGGCGCCCGGCTTGTCGACGAGGAAGATCGTCGTCGGCTTCGGCGCCGGGGCGGCGGGATAGTCGAAGCCGGGCACGCTGCCGCCGGCCTTCCATCCGCTCAGCGCGTTCTCGACCAGGCGCTTCGCGTCGGCTTGAGTGATGTCGCCGACGACGGTGATTACCGCGTGTCCGGGTCGGAAGTATTCCCTGTAGAACGAAACGAGATCGTCGCGCTTGATCGCGTTGACGGACGCCTCGTTCAGCGTCCGCCCGTACGGATGCGTCGTCGTGTACAGCGTCTTGGGGAAGACGACGTTCGCGATGCCGGACGTTCGATCGCGATTCTGTGTGAGTGAGACGATCGTGCGCGCCTTCAGACGGTCGAGCGCTTCCTGCGGGAACGTCGGATTCTCGAGGAGGTCGGCAAGGATGGCGAGCGTCGAGGCGAACTTGTCTTTCGTCGACAAAAACGAGATCCGTCCGGCCTCGCCGCCGATGGAGGCGTTGACGCTGGTGCCGAGGAGCTGAAGGTCGTTCGAGATCTGATCGCCGTTGCGATGGGTCGTTCCTTCGCTCAGCATGCCGGCGACGAAGCCGGCGAGACCGGGCTTCTCCTCCGGCTCGTACTGATTGGCGCCGCCGATGAAGTTGATTTGAAACGACACGAGCGGGAGGCCGTGCTTCTCCGACACGACGAGCTGCGCGCCGTTGGCGATCGAGATCTTGCTCCAGAACGGAATCGTGAGCTCCGGAACTTTTCCTGGCGTCGGGACGACGCGTCGATCGAACCGGCTCGTCGTGGCTGCCTGCTGTTTCGCCGGCGATTTGGTCTGGGCGGCGATCGGGGCGGCCGTCATGAGGACCAGCGCCAGTCCGCGCGTGAGAGTCGATCGGCGGTTCATGGTCTGATCTCCGTCGTCTTTTCAGTGAGCGGATCGGTGACGATCGTGCTTCGGTCGGCGTGCGAGGCGAGCTGGCGTTTGCCGACTGGAACGTTGCTGAGGACGATGCGCCCCGGACCGAGGTACTTGTTGGCGACGCGCTTGATGTCGGCCGCGGTCACAGCCTGCGTTTTCGCGTAGCCGACGCGGAAGGTGTAGCTCGGATCGTCGCGGAAGGTCTGATCGTCGGCGAGCTGGAAGGCCTTGCCGAGATTCGACTGCAACCCGTTGAGGAAATCGAGCTCCTGACCGGCTTTGACGCGCTTCAGCTCTTCGGCGGTCGGGCCGTCGCGTTTGAGGCGCGCGATGATCGAGTCGACCTGGGTCTCGATCTCGGTGAGCGAGTGTTCGGGACGCGGCGTGACGATGATGCTGAAGTCGCCGACGTTCTCGCTGCTCGTCTGGCCGGCCGAGACGTTCGCCGCGATTGGCTTGTCGTAGACGAGCGCTTTCGTCAGTCGCGCCGTGCGTGAGCCGGCGAGGATCTCGCCGAGTAAATCGAGCGCCGGCGCGTCGGCGTTGTACATCGTGACGCTCGGCCACTGGATCCAGAGTCGCGGCACTTGTACGCGGTCCTCGAAGGTCAGGCGCTTTTCGGCGCGCAGCGACGGTACGCCGGCGCCGGGACGCGAGATCGCCTTGCCGCGAGCGAGATCGCCGAAGTACTTCGCGACCCACGTTTTCGTCTGCTCGCGATTGATGTCACCGACGATGACGAGCGTGGCGTTGTTCGGCGCGTAGTAGAGCCGGAAGAATCGCTTTACGTCCTCGACCGTCGCCGCGGATAGATCGGACATCGCGCCGATCGTCGGCCACGAGTAGGGGTGGCCGTTCGGATACATCGCGAGGCCAATCAGCTCGCGGTCGCGGCCGTACGGCTGGTTGTCGTAGCTCTGTCGGCGCTCGTTCTTCACGATGTCGCGTTGCGCGCGAAACTTCTTGTCGTCGAGCGAATCGAGGAGAAAGCCCATGCGGTCCGCCTCGAGCCAGAGCGCGGTCTCGAGATAGTTGGACGGGTCGGTCTCCCAGTAGCGCGTCCAGTCGAAGTAGGTCTGGCCGTTGTTCGATCCGCCGACGCCCTCGGTGAACTTGTCGTGCAGCCCGTAGGGAACGTGACCGGAGCCCGTGAACATCACGTGCTCGAACATGTGGGCGAAGCCGGTGTGTCCGACGACCTCATTCTTCGAGCCGACGTGATAGATGACTTCGACGGCCACGGTCGGCGTGGTGTGGTCCTCGGAGAGAACGACGGTGAGGCCGTTGTTGAGCGTGTACTTCTCGAAGGGAATGCTGATCGAGCCGGCCGACCGCGCCTGCTGCTGCTGGGCGAGCAGCGGAGGAGCGATCAGCAATGAGAGCAGGAGTCGTTTCATGGCTGCGTCGGGTAGAGTACGGTCTTGATCGCGTGCGCCTTACGCAAACGTCGTGACGTACTCGAGTTGAGACACCAGTAGTACCGGGGAAGTTGCCGATTTGCGGCCGCCAACGGCCGGACGAATACATTCCTTACGATGCGCTTGAAGTCCGTTGAGCTCTGGTGGCGACGACGATGGATCAGGCTCCTCGTCCGGCTGATGCGCCGCTCCGGCGGGGAGCGGCCGGATTGGGGAGCGCGACCGTATCGCGTGCTCTTTCTGCGCCACGATCGAGCCGGCGACATGGTCTTGTCCACCGGCGTCATGCGTGCCATCGCGCGCTCGCATCCGACGATCACAATGGATGTGCTCGCGTCCCCGGCGAACGCGGCCATCATCGCGGGCGCGGACTACGTTCACGAGATCGTCGTCTTCGACAAGCGGGCGACGGCGCGTTATCCGGCGACGCTCGCCCGGCTGCGTCGGGGCCGGTATGACGCGGTCATCGATTGCATGGTCACGGCTCCCTCGGTGACGACGCTGCTCTTGATCCTGGCGAGCGGCGCGCGCTATCGCGTCGGGATCGCCGGACGCGGCAACGACGCCGCGTTCAACGTCACCGTTCCGGGCGAGACCAAAGCGCACGCCCACATGGCCGACCTCCTCGCGGCGCTGGCGCGCGCGTTCAACGTCGAGCTGTCGCCGAGCGAGCGTCGTCCGAGCCTCACGCTCACGCCGGCGGAACTGTCGCGCGCCGAGCGCGCCTGGGGCGGGGAAAGGGAAGAGAACCGAGAAACCGCGCCGCGCGTTCTCATCAACGTGTCCGCCGGAACCGCTGAGCGCACGTGGCCCGAGGACAACTACGTCGCCGTCATGCGACACCTCCGCGAGCGCGCCGCGGACGTCGTGTTGCGAGTCATCGGCGCGCCGGCCGAGCGCGGCCGCGCGGCTTATGTCGCCGACAACGGCGGCGGCCAGATCGTCGCCACGCCCGGCATCCGCGACGCGTTCGCGCTCGTCGCCACGGCCGACTTCCTCCTCACGCCCGACACGAGCATCGCCCACGCGGCGACGGCGTTCAAGGTGCCGTGCGTCGCCATGTACGTGCGCGGAAAGGCGGAGCAGTGGGCGCTGTACGACACGATTGGCGAGAGCGTCGAGCATTCGGACAATACGCTCCGCACGCTACCGGTCGACCGCGTGCTGCGCGCGGTCGACGCGGTTTGGAGCTCAGCCGCCGTCAGCCGATCGAGTTGAGCAAACTCGAAAGCACCCGATCGACCTGCGACGCGTCGGGGACGCTGCCCTGAGCGATGCGCGGGGAACCACCGCCGCGACCGCCGACGGCAGTGACCTGCTCCTTGATCAACTTGCCCGCGTCGAGCCCGGAATCCTCCGAGGCGGCGGCGAACAACGACGGGGGCGACGTCAATGCCCCGACGACGGCCGTTTTGGGCAGCGACAACGCCGCTTGCGCGAAGGTGCGCAGCTCGTCGATCGACGACGCGTCGCGCACGACGATCACGCGAACGCCCGCCGGATTCGGCGTCGCCGCGTCGTAGCGCTCGCGGGCCCGCGCGCCCGCGACTTCCTTCTCCAACTTCTTCCGCGCGCCTTCGGCGTCCTTGAGGCGCTCGGACTGCGTCGCCACAACCGAGACCGCGTCGTCGATCGCCGAGGAAAGCGACGCCGCGATCTGCGTCAGTGCCTCGAAGTCCCGCCTGGCGCGGCGCACGGCGCGCTGACCGCAAACGAACTCGACGCGCGACGTCTTGCGTACCCGCTCGACCGAGCGCAGAAGAATGGCGCCGATCTCCGCCGTCGAGCGTACGTGCGTCCCGCCGCAGGCACTCCGATCCACTTCGGCGATCGACACGATGCGGAGAAGTCCGGGCCGATCCGACGCCTTGCGCAGACCGATCGCGCTCTCCGCATCCTCGAAGGTCACCGTCACCGGGCGCGCCTCGGCAACGAGCTCGTTCGCCCGCGCTTCCGCAGCAGCCATCTGTTCGCGCGTGAGCGTCTCCGCGTCCAGATCGAGCGTCGAGTAATCCGGACCGAAGTGCACGCTCACCGTCTTCGCGCCGAACAAATCCTCGAACACGGCCGACACCAGATGCTGCCCGGTGTGCTGCTGCATGTGGTCGAAGCGCCGCGTCCAATCGATGCGCCCGGAGACGCGCATGTCGTCGTCGTCGCCGAGTGGCGCCGCGAGGACGTGGGCGATGCGCTCGCCTTCGTCGACGACGTCGACGACGCGCGCGCCGCCGAGCGTGCCGATGTCGTGCGGTTGACCGCCCGACGTCGGGTAGAACGCCGTCTCCTCGAGATAAACGCGGGTGCCGTCGCTCCCGCGTTCGGCCACCGCGGACGAGAACTCGGTGCGATACGAGTCGGTGTAGTAGAGGCGGTTGGTCATGCTCGAGGTGTGGTGATTACAAGCCGATGCCGAAGTCGAAGCTCATGAACCAGGGTTTGGTCGTCGTGCCGCTGATCGAGCGGAACATCCCGATGCGCGGGCCCACGAAGACGATCGGCCAGAGCAGAACCTCGACGCCGCCGTAGGTCATGTTCTCGTTGGCGGTCCACGGATCCTTCCATGTACGCAGCGCGGTGGCGGCGATACCCACGCCCGAGCCAAAGTTGCCGTGCCCGTAGTCGAGAAAGGCGAGCGAGGCGCGGCCGCCGCTGAGTCCCGGTTCCGCGAACAGCGCGAATAGCCGCGAGTGATCGGTGCCGCCACGCTGCCAGGTCTCTCCACGGACGACGCCGAGCGCCGCCGACACCTTCTGGGGACTGCCGAAGTGGAAGCCGATTGCCGGCGCGAAGTGCGTGCGAACGATCGTGTCCTCCGGGGAGGCGCCCGGGGCACAGCCGCGGCACCGCTGCGCGGCCGCGTGTCCGGCGAGTGTGGAGAGGATGATCGTCGCGAGTGCCAGATGATGCCGCATCGTGCGAGTCTCCCGCAGCCCGTTGCAACATTGGGCAATGTCCTTCACCGTCATGGCCGGCTGCAAGGGACCACGACCTGCCGCTCTCGGAAGCGGATGGCGCGGCGGTCGGCGCGCATCCGCGCCAGGTCCACCGGCTGTGTCACCGCCGCGGCGACCGGACAACCCGGCGCCGGCTCCGAGCGACGAACCACGATCTCGATACCCGCCGAGTCCTGTTCTGCTCCCTCGATCATGATGTCGTGACCGGCGGTCGGACGTCTCCCCAGCGCCGCGACGACGATCATCTCTTGCTGAAAGTCCACCGTGGGCGTCGGCGGAGCCGGAACGAACGGACGGTTGACTCGCTGCCACAGCTCACGCCACGCGCTGCTATCGCGCACCACCATCAACGCCGAGTCGGTGATCCCGCTGTAGCTCGTGAAGGCCGATGGCGCGTCGCGCAGGCGCGTCAGCGGAAGGCCGCGGGTCGAATCATGTTGCGCCGCGGCCGAGCCGGTGCGGCAAAGCAACGCCGCGCCGAGCAGCAGCGCGTCTCTACCCCGCATTGCTCGATCGTTCCGCGCTTCCTCCGAAACGCGGCCAGTGTGTTCGCGGAACGGCACGTACGCCGGCCGCGAGGACGATGCATGATACGAACCCTATCGCCGCCAGCTCGGCGAGCAGATCACGGCTCGCCAGGATCGCCGCGGTGCGCTTGGTCTCGACGTCGAGACCGATGCGAAGAAGAGATAGGGACTGACGCGGCTCGAGGGTCTTTTCGCCGCGTTCAACGGAGCCGATGAAAGCTTCACGCTCTTTTTCCGTCTCGCTGACGCTGGCGAGCACGTGGAGCTGGACCGCCGCGTAGACCATTCCCGCGACCACGAGGACCAGCACGATCATCGGCGCGATCAAAAGTAGTTTCTTGTCGAGGCGCACTCATGTAATTAAGCACAAGTGCACCTCGGGGGGAGCGAAGAGACGGACCGGTGCGGTGCTGCAGCCGACTCCGGTGGTCACCAGCAGCCTTCTCGGCGGGTGACCGTCGAGCGTGAACACGCCGCGCGCGTAGCGTCGATTGAGGTCACCGCCCGACATGATGATCGGCGTTCCTCCCCACGGGAGCGCGACCTGGCCGCCGTGCGTGTGACCGCAGAGGGCCAGATCGAATGCTCGGTCGCCGATGGCACGCAGCGCTTCGGGCGAGTGCATCAAGACGACGCGGGTACCTGTTGCTCCGTCGATCGCCAGCTCGGGCCGTGGGTTTCCGCGCGCAACATCCGAGAGGCCGCAGATGGTGACGTCATCGAATGGCGCGGGGAGCCGAACCGCTTCGTTGTCGAGGACGCGGACGCCCGCGGCGCGAAGCACGCGCAGCACGGTCGGGTGGTCGGCGCGGAGATCGTGGTTGCCGAGGACCCCGAGCTTTCCGAGTGGCGCGTGGATCGCGGACAGCAGCGGAGCGAGCCGGTCGATGTACGACGCGCGGACCGAGACGAAATCGCCGCCGAGGAGCAGCAGGTCCGGCGCGAACGCGGCGAGCGATCGGCACGCGTCGGCGAGGAGGCGCTCGTCGGTCGTGGCGCCGGCGTGAAAGTCGGCGGCGAATGCTACGCGAAGAGTGGGACGCACTGCGTCCCTCGCCTGGCGTCCCAGATCAAACCGGTGCGTGCGGGAATGGACCCGCCCCTGGAGTCCCAGTTCGTAGGCGATCTTCGCGGCCCAACTTCCCGGCCGGATCAGGGCGTCGATCGCGAACTCGAGCGTGCGGCGGCTGCGCTCGACGCGGCGGTCGCGAGCCGATGCGGTGGCGTCGCGATCGCGGGGTCGGTCATCCCTCGCTGTCTTCAGCCTCGTCGGTCTCCGGCTTCGCCGGCTTTTTTTTCGGCCGTCCTCCTTTCCCCTTGGCGGCTTCAGCTTCGAGCAACGCGAGATACTCGCGCTTCGCGGCCTCCATCAGGTCGGAGTCGGGCGCTTGTCGGCGAGCCCGACGGTCCTTCTCGCGACGATAGTGTTCCTGCGCCGCGGACGCCTCACTCGATCGCCCGCGTCCGGCCCCCGCCGGCCGCGCCGCGCGGGGGGAGGGGCTGGGGGTGGGAAGGTGAGGTTTGGTTTTCATCTGGCGTCAGGGAACCGGCTGTTGATTTACGACGATTGTTGCGGAGGCGCTATTGAGCGGCTCGAATGAATACTGCACGACGATGCTCGCCGATCCAGTGTTCAGTGCTCGAACGACGCCCGTTTGAGACACGGCAACGATTGTCGGGTTCCGCGAGGTCCAGATGAGCTGACTGAGCAGCGAGTCGGGCGCGTTGGTCGACAGCTGTGCTTCCTGTCCGATCGCCATCTCGATGTTCGTCGGCGACATGATGAGCTGCGGTGCGTTCAGGCCGTTGATCGATGACGGACCAAACAGGCCGGCGATCGTGGGTGGCTCCGCCAGGTTACAGCCGACGACAGCGGCGACGATAGCGCCGGCCAAGAGTGTCTTGATACGCATGCTGGTTCAGGAGACAGAAAATGTGCCGCTGACGGGCCGCGCTTTGGATTTGGTTGGTCCGAACTGGCGTTTGCCGGGCCGGAATTGTTCTGCCTGTGACGGCGACTACCTGTCCGATGGTCATGGCAGGCGGAACGTCTCGCCTCTTTGACTGGGAGCCATGACCGACACCAACCTCGTTCTCGTGATCGACGACGAGCCGCAAATCCGGCGCGCCGTCCGCGACGCCCTGCGGGAGGTCGCTGCCCGCGTCGACGAAGCCGCTGACGGCGCGGCGGGCGTCGCCGCGGCGGCGGAACACCGTCCCGACCTCATCGTTCTCGACCTCGGCCTGCCGGATGTCCCGGGCGTGGAGGTCTGCCGCCAAATCCGGCGCCGCTCGGCTGTGCCGATCATCGTGCTCTCGGCGCGGCACTCCGAGCACGAGAAAGTGGATCTGCTGAACGCCGGCGCGGACGACTACGTGACCAAACCGTTCAGCGTCCTCGAGCTGGCGGCGCGGGCGCGGGCGCAGATCCGCCGCGCCAGGACCTTTGCGTCGTCATCGGCGAGCGCGGCGCCGATCTCGATCGGCGGGCTGCTCGTGGACACGGCGCACCGGCGCGTGACGCGTGCGGGCAGCCAGGTCCATCTCACGCCGATCGAATGGCAGATTTTGGCGACGCTGCTCGGCAGCGCCGGCCGAACGCTGACGCACCAGCAGATCTTCGACGCCGTCTGGGACCGCGAGTTCGGGAGTCCGCAGCAGTACCTGCGCGTGCACATCACCAACCTGCGGCGAAAGATCGAGACCGATCCGGCCGCCCCGCAGATCATCATTACGGAGCCCGGCGTCGGCTACCGGGTGGAGCTGCCGCGGTGATTCTGTCGGGCCGGCGCGTTCTGCTCGCGTGGGTCGGTTGGCTCATCGTCACTGTGCTGGCGACGATGGCCATGCTGCACGCGCAGGCGTCGTTCGGCCAGGTGCACGTGGTACTGGTGTATCTGCTCATCGTGCTGTGCGCGAGCGCGAGCGGTGGCCGCGCGCTCGGATTGACTCTCGCGTTCTCGGCCGCGCTGCTGATCGATTACTACTTTCAGCCGCCCTATCGCTTCTGGGGCGTCGGCAAGCCGCTCGATTGGATCGCGCTCTTCTCGTTCCTCGTGACGTCGATGGTCGCGACCCAACTGCTCTATCGCGCGCGCGCCGAAGCGGCGGAGGCGCGGCGGCGCACCGTCGAGGTCGAATCGCTGGCGCGCCTCGGCTCGGAAACGTTGAGCACTGGCCGCGCCGAAGACGCGCTGGCGCGCATCGCCGGCGTCATTCAATCGACGCTCGGCATGACCGAGTGCACGATCGACCGAACGACGACCGCCGATGTCGCCGACTGGGAGCTGTCGTCCGACGGGCGCGTGCGGCGCGCGCTGATCCCGCTCACCGTGCAGAGGCGCGGCGTGGGGGTGATGCGCCTGATGAGCGAGCCGCCGGTGCCGCTCGACGCGGCGCAACGTCGCTTCCTCGACGCGCTGGCCTACTACGCGGCGTTGGCGGTGGATCGCGTTCGACTCGTCGCCGAGGCGGAGCACGCCGAAGCGCTGCGCGAGGCCGATCGGCTCAAGGACATCGTGCTCGCGTCGGTGTCGCACGATTTGCGCACGCCGCTGACGACGATCAAAGCGCTCGCCCAGAGCGAAGCGTTGCGTGGCAACGAATCGGCCGCGGCGATCGAAGAGCAAGCGGACCGATTGACGCGGCTGGTCAGCGATCTCCTCGACCTGTCGCGCCTCAAGGGCGGCGCGTTCGGCGTGCAACCGGAGATCAACACGGCGGAGGATCTGATCGGGGCCGCGGTGCGCCAGACGCACGTTCTGTTCGGCGACGGACAACTGCGCACGGTGATCGATCTTCATAGCCCGGCACTCGTCGGGCAGTTCGATTTTGCGCAATCGTTGCGGATTCTGTCGAATCTGCTCGAAAACGCGGCCCGTCATGCGCGCGGACAACCGGTGGAGCTCGCGGCGTCACGCGACGGTGACATGCTCGTGTTCAGCGTCTCCGATCGGGGACCGGGAATCGCGGACGACGAGGTGGCGCGAATCTTCGAGCCGTTCTATCGCGGCCGCGGCGCGACGCCGGATACCGGGCGCGCCGGACTCGGACTGTCGATCGCGCGGACGCTCGCCGAAATGCAAGGCGGCGTCGTGAGTTACGCGCGCCGAGCCGGCGGCGGCAGCGTCTTCTCGCTGCGCCTGCCGGCGAGTGAGTTCGGCGCCGAAGTGTTCGAGGAGTCGGCGTGACGCCTCGTCTTTGTGGAATCTTTGTCCACGAGGAACGGTTCCCCGCGTAGGTTTTTCAGTGCGCTGCTGTCTGCCCCCCAAACGTCATTCGGCAGCGTGATAGAAGACGACAGGAGCTCCGGTGCACGCGCCATGACGGGTGGGTGGGAAATCATGCGCGACGCCTGACTCCTGTTCGTCATTCTAGGGACTTCGCTCGGCGCAACGCGCCGCGATCACCCGCACTTCGCCGACGGACGCGAGCCCTTCGAGCCGGCGACGGTGTAAGCGAACATCTCCGCGGCGTATTTCCCGAACTGCGTGAAGGTCACCGAGACCTTCGGATCGGAGCAGCGCGCGATCACGTCGATGCGCGGCAACGGCTTCGCCGTCTCTTCCTGCCGCACGGTAATCGCCGCGCGATCGACCGTATGACAACTGTAATCGGTGTTCGTGCCGCTCATCGATTCGCAAATCGCGCGATTGAGCGGCGTGAGACGCACGGTGATCGCCGTCACCGCCTCGCCCCCGCGCGCCGTTTTGAATCCGAGCTCCTGGAGCCGTGAGAGAAACACCGACTCCATGTCGGTCGGTGCTCCGTAGCGGCGATCCGGATCGGGCGGCGTGTTGCCGTTGCCCCACTCGAACGTCACCGAGCACGCCGTCGTGCGGCAAATGGACGTTGAATCCTGCGCCACGGCGCCGCGGGCGACGCAGACGCCGGCGGCGAGGACGATGCCGATCGAAAGCTCAATGCGCATGTGCGACTCCTTCACGCGCCGCGCGCGTGTTTCCGAGAACTAGAATGAGAACGGCAAAAGCGGCGTACGCCGCCGACCATTGGTACGGAAGCGTCGAGCCGATGGTCCACGGCCAGTAGACGCCACCCGACGGCGTCACCGAATGAATGAATCCGAACAACGAGAGCGCCGCGCAGGCGAGCAGCGACGCGGCGGCGGCCGCGAAGCGTCGATCGATCAGGAACGCGGTCGCGCCGCCCCACAACATCGCCGTGAGGATGAACCCGTGCGCGAGCAGCAGCATCACGCCGCAGACGGAGATGAAATCGGGATTCGTCAGTCCCGTCGCCTTCATCGTCCCGGCGGGATCGATCGCCGCCGACAGGAGCGCGCCGTTGTAGACCTGTGACAGCATGATTTGGACGAGCTGCGCCACGGACGGGAAGACGGCCAGGGTCACCGCCGCCGCGTGGCGGGCCGGCGTCGCCAGGTAGCTCTGCTCCGTGATGTCGAGCGCGACGAAGACGAGGATCGGCGCCAGCGCCGGACGAGGCAACGCGTCGGCCATGAACGCGATGTAGCCGAGAATCCCGCCGAGGCCGATGAACAGCCCGGTGGCGAGTGTATAGCCGGCGCGCCCGCCCATCGATTTGTACGCCGGATGACCGATGTACGGCGTCGATTGACTGACGCCGCCGCAGACGCCGGCGACGAGCGTGGCGATCGCCTCGGTCAGGAGAATATCGCGCGTCTTGTAGTCATCCCCGGCGATGCGCGCGCTTTCGGTGACATTGATGCCGCCGATGACGGTGAGGATCGCGAACGGCAGCGCGAGCGGAAGATAGTCGCGCACGGCGATCGGCATCCCTTTCAAGAATCCTAACGTCGGCGTCGGGAAGCCGATGGGGAAGTTGGCGGTGGGCGCGCCGACGTGGTGCACCGACCACCCGAGCGCGCCGAGTCCGTAGTAGAGCGCCGCGCCGACGACGACGCTCGCCAGCACTTCGGGCGCGCCGAACGGGAGCCGGATCTTGGCGACGAGCGCGTAGAGGATGATGCCCAGCGCCACCATGCCGACGATCGGTTCGCCGAAGATCTCACCGAGCTGCAACGTCCCGAGGAGCGCGATGCCGACGCCACCGATCGAGCCGAGCAGTCCCGCTTCGGGAATCGCCCGCCGAATGCGATCGCCGAAGAAGGACATGACGAGCTTGAACGTCCCCATCAACACCATCGTCGCCATGCCGACCTGCCAGGCGACGATCGCGGCTTGGTCCGCGGGCATCCGGGACTTCGCGGCGAGGAACGCGGGACCGAGGACGGTCAGCGCCATGCCGATCGTCGACGGCGCGTCGAGGCCGAGCGGCATCGCGGTGACGTCGTCGCGACCGGTTCGCTTGGCCAACCGGATCGCCATCCACGTGTACACGAGATCCCCGAACAACACGCCGAACGCCGTGCCCGGGAACATGCGCGTGTAGACGAGTTGCGCCGGAAAGCCGAATCCGCCGACGAGAATCCCGGCGAGCACGGCGAGATTGACGACGTTGTCCAGCATCAACCCGAAGAAGGCGTTGATGTCGCCCTTCGCCGCCCAGCGGTAAGGGACGCCCTGTCCCGCGGGCGGCGCGTAGGCGGAGGTGGGACCGCCGGTGGCGCTCGTCATGGGGCACGAAGATAGGATGGCGGAGGCCAGCAGGCCACCGTAGCTTCCCCGACTCACCCACCACTCTTCGATGACGAGGTAGCTGATGCGGCACTGCTTACTGTACGCCGGCGGGTTCGAGCGAAACTTCCCGACGCTCAAAGCGGGGGCGACGACGTTCGAGGGATCGGACGGCGCCACGCATCCCCTGCCTGAAGTCCCGGCGGACGTCGACGGCGTGCGCGTCAGCTATATGGAAAAGCCCGGCAAGAAGTTCGTCGCCGTGCGTGTCCAGTCCGGGAAGAACGACATTCCGCTCAAGAACGAAGTGCTCCTCGACCCGCCGACCCACATGGGCTACGGGAAGCGGTTCGGACCGGAGCCGACGGTGGTCGACGACGAGGCGATGTCGGTCCTCCTCTCCGACATCATGGCGAAGAATCCGGAGCAGAAGATGCAGCTCGCCAACGCGCGAGCATCATTCTCGGTCACCGGAGCGAAGAAAAAGGGGTAACTCATGAGGCGCGCTCGCCGCTTCACGGCAGGGATTTGGATCAGCCTCGCCATGGTTGCGGCGAGTCGCACGGCCGCGGGACAAGTCCCGGCGCAGACCGAATCGGACGCCTACACACGCTACGAGCTGCTGGCGCCGGGCACCGCCAAGTTCCGCATCATCTATGAAGTGACGGCGAACACCGCGGGCGCTGCCTACTATTTCAACCCGATTCGGAAGGGAAGCGTCGCCAGCGACGAGCACGTGTACGATCGCGCGACGGGCAAACCGCTCCAGTTCGACGTCGTCGGCTCGACCATCGCGCAAGCGGGCGGCGTCCGCAACCGCGACACGACGCAGACGTACATCCGCGTCAAGCTCGCGCGCCCCGTCCCGCCCGACGGCGGCGAGGCGCGCGTCCTCATCGACAAGACGTACTACGACACGACGAGCTACTTCACGCGCGGCGATACCATCGTCTTCACGCGCCCACTTGGCATCAAGCGCAACGCGATCGTGCTGCCGAAAGGGTACGAGATCGTGTCGAGCAACTATCCGTCGCAGATCCTCCAGGAAGCTGACGGCCGCATCGCGGTGAGCTTCTGGAATTGGACGCCGAGCGAAGCGCCGGTGACGATTCGCGCGCGCCTGGTGCACGGCGTGACGGAAGGAAAGTCGGCGGTCGCGAATCGTCTCGACGAACGCGCGCATCAGAATCGCGAGATCGTCTACTTCCTCCAACAGCCGGAGACGCACGCGTTCGATCTGTATCACGACTACACCGAGTCGCGCCCCGGCACGTCCTACTATATCAACGAGGTTCGCGCGGGAAGCACGGTGGCGAAGCCACGGGCGCGCGACCTCGACACGGGCGACGAGCTGAAGTGGGAAGTGCTCAAGGGCGACGCGATCAAGGCCGCCGGTCTCCCGGTGCGGAACGTCACGCCGCAGAGCGAGATCGTCGTCTTCCGTTTCGCGCCGGTGAAGCCCGGCGAATCGATTCGTCTCCGCATGTTCGAGACGTACACCGACACGGCGCGGTACAAGGTGATGGGAGACGAGCTCGTTTGGGACCGCAGTTTCGGCCGTCCGGCCAACGCCGTGGTCCTTCCTGCGGGCTGGGTCTTGACCAACAGCTCGATTCCGGCGACGGTGAACATGACGTCGGATGGGCGTGTCCGTCTCGACTTCATCAACCCGCGTCCTGACGAGATCGCGGTTCTCATCACAGCGAGACGACGGGGTACACCATGAGCGCGACGGCCGGCAAGTCGCTCATCGATTCGATCGACGCGAACCGAAAGCCGCGCGACGACGAAATCGACGTCTACGGCCTCACGCACACGGGCAAGGTGCGCGCGGAGAACCAGGATCACTTCCTGCTTTCGTCGATTCACAAGCACGTGCAAGTCATCGGAACGAGCTTGTCGGAGCGCCAACTCCGGCCGTTCGGCGACGAGCGCGTCGCGTTCCTCGCCATGGTGGCGGACGGCGTGGGCGGCGGCGAGGGTGGCGAAGAGGCGAGCGCCACGGCGCTGCAGAACGCGCTGGAATACGTCGTCGGCGGCATGGACTGCTACTATCGCTCGGACGCCAACGAGCAGGCGTTCATCGCCGAGCTCCAGAATACAGCGGAGGCGTGCCATCGAGCGGTGATCGCGCGAGCGCGCGAAGAGGGGGTCGAAGGTACGATGGCGACGACGCTCACGCTGTGGTTTGGCGTGTGGCCGTGGTACTACCTCCTGCAAGTCGGCGACTCACGCTACTACCTGTGGCGCGAGGGCGTATTGACGCAGGTCTCGCGCGACCAGACAATCGCCGAGGAGCTCGTGCAGAAGGGCGTGTTTACGCGCGCCATCGCGAGTCGCTCGCAATTCGCCCACGTGCTCTCGAGCTCGATCGGTGGCGAGCAAACGATGCCCGTCGTGACGCGCCTCCGCGCCGACTGGAACAACGTTCACCTGCTGTGCAGCGACGGGCTGACGAAGCATGTATCGGATGAGCAGATCGCGCATCGCCTCGCCAACATGACAACCGCGCGCGAGACGGCGGAACTGCTTCTTCAGGACGCGCTCGACGGCGGCGGAACCGACAACATCACGATCATCTTGGGTCGGGTGCTGCCGAAAGGTCCCTGAGACAGCGAGTATCGGCTCGCGCTAGGCGGGGGCTTAACACTCGGGGAACGGTCCGCAAACGCCTGCTTGTTATCCTGGCCCTGCCTCGTAACGGAGCAGCGAATGACTCGCCGGGCCTCGGGTGTCATCAGATTCAGCGTCGCGGGTTGCGCTCTGATGCTGGCCACTGCGTGTGGCGGCGATGCGACGACCCCCAAACCGCCGATACCGACCAAACTTTCCGCGGTATCCCGGACGGAGCTCCAAGCCGGGGACGGGCGGCGCCTTCGATGCGACGTACTTCGCCAGCAGTTTTTCGGTGGATGGCTGTACCGAAGCCTTCGTCGTCCGAGGCATCGACGTGCGGGGCTTCGCATACTCCGGGTGCGCGCCCGAGGCCGACAATCCCGCCGATCGGTTCCGCATTTTCTTCGAGGCGGGCGATCCGATCAATATCGAGGTCGAGGATTGGAGCTATTCCGGTCCGAACATTCGGCTGATTGCGCCGGACGGCTCTCGTCTCGAGGCGACCGCCGGGGCCAACTACCTCACGACGCTGCTCGCCACCGCGCCGGTTCGCGGCTACTACCTCGTGATCGTTGGACTCGCCAACGAGTCGGGCCTGGAGTATGAGCTACGGATACGGTGATCGCGCTCGAGTCAGGAGAGCGTCGGTAGCGCCTGACGGTGCTCGAACACGTCCGCCCACAAGTCACCTGTCGCGGCTAGTCGCGTGACCATCGTGCGGAGCGTGAACGTTCGCGGCGCAGCGGCGCCATTCTCTACCTCGTCCCAGGTACACGGCGCGGACACCGGCGCCCCGGCTTTCGGGCGAACCGCGTACGGCGCCGCGTAGGTCGCTCCGAACTCGTTGCGCCCCGTATCGATGAGGATCTTGCCGCCGCGATCGGCCTTGTAGAACTCCTGCGTCAGCAGATTCGGCGCGCGTCGCACAAGCTCCCGGCCGAGCGCGTGAGCGAAGTGCGCTACCTGGCCGCTATTTGACTTCTCGTCGAGCGCGAAGGCGACGTGAAATCCCTTCGAGCCAGACGTCTTCACCCAGCTCTCGACGCCGAGCTCTTTGAGGGTGTCGCGGACGAGGAGTGCGGCGGTGCGGAGTGCCTCTTCGTTCTCGTCGAGCGGATCGAGATCGAACAAGCACAGATCCGGGTGAAACAGGTCGGGTACGCGCGACGTCCACACGTGCGGCGTGATGCAATTCTGGTTGGCCAACCAGGCGATGCCGCGGTCGTCGCGCACGACGGGATAGTTGACGACGCCATCTTTCTTCGGGACCGCGACGCGCTCGAGCCACGCCGGTGCTCCCTTCCCGAGATTCTTTTGAAAGAATCCCTTTTCGCCGATGCCGCGGTGAAAGCGTTCGAGCGTCACCGGCCGGCCTACCACATGCGGCAACATCACCGACGCAACGTGCTCGTAGTAGGACGCCAGCTCTCCCTTGGTGATGCCGTCCTCCGGAAACATCACCTTCTCTGGATGCGTGATCGCGACGTCGCTCATTCGGCCGGGACAGCCTCGCGGACGACGTCGCGTGCGCGTACGTCGGTACGCACGCCGAGCAGACGCGAGTGGCGAAGCTTCGTGTGCACGGTCCACTCGATGAACGCCACTCGAACGACGACCTCCGGCCGCACCCAATGCGCTCGCACCCGCGGCAATCCTTTCGCTTTGGTGAACGGCGTCTTCTCGAGCTCCATTCTGTCGAAGCGCGCGCGAAGCTCGGTGAGCAGCTTCGTGTCGAACCCCGTGCCGACCTTGCCCGCGAACACGAAATCGTCGCCCTCGTAGTAGCCGACGAGCAGCGCGCCAAGTCCGACGCGCGTACCCTGCGCGTCCGTGAAACCCCCGACGACGAAATCGTGCGTCAGCTCGCACTTCATCTTGAGCCAGTGCTTCGATCGCTTGTGCTCGTACGGCGAATCGCGGCGCTTCGCGATGACGCCTTCCCACCCTTCCGCGCAGGCGCGCTCCCATGGCGGCCCTTTCTCGGCGTCGATCTCGCGCACGCGACGCATCGGCGCGGTGAGCGGCAAATCGGCGAGCATGCGTCGGCGATCGGTGAGGGGGAGCCGCGTGACGTCGCGACCGTCGATCCAGATCACGTCGAAAACGTGGTAGGCGGTTTGGCCGTCCCACTCCACTTCACCGTCGAGGATCAAGTCGTTTGAGGGAAGCGCCGCGACGGCGGCGGCGATCGCGGGCAGATCCTTCTCTTTTCGCGTGCGTGAATACAGACGCACGACGTCGCCCTGTTTGAACGCGATGAGGCGGATGCCATCGTACTTTCGCTCGAACGTCCACTCCGGTCCGGCGAAACGCTCCTGCGTGAGCGTCGCCGCCATCGGCTCGATCCAGTCGGGGAAGGCGAGACGGACGGGTGGAGAGGATTGATCGGCCTTCGCCATCAGGTCACCGCGCGATCGGCCGCGAGGGCAACATCCACGACCACCACGATTTTGACGGAGCTCGTAACGGCACGGTGACGAGCGGATCGCCGATCGCGAGGAATGCCGCCCAAATTCGCGGCGGCTCGCCCGCTGCCAACGCGCCGATCTTGGCCGACCGCAACGCATCGGTGACGGTCAGTCCGCGCGCGAGGCCGTCGTAGAATCGCTCGATGAACGGCACGACGCGCTGATCGCTGATCCGCCAATTCGTCGCGACCACCGATCGCGCGCCGGCCTGAAGCAGCGGCGAGGTGAGCCCCTGCACACCCTCGCCGCCAACCAGCACGCCGCCCGCCGAGCGACACGCCGAGAGCACGACGAGGTCGGCGTCGAGCGAGAGCGCGGCGAGCTCGCCGGCCCCAACGAGCCCGTTCTCGCCTTCGCTCGGCGTAAGCGCGAGGGCGGTACGTGCCAGCGATTGTTCGTCGACGAGCGCGTGCGTCGCGAAATGCAGTACACGGTATCGCCGCAGATCCGCTCGACGCAGGAATGAAGCGGTCGCGTCGCTGCCGAGGCGCACGTCGGCGGCGGGCGCGTACCGCGCAACGAGACGCGCCTCGCGGGATGCGCCGACCAACTTCGGCGCGCCACTCATCGTGGCGAGCGCCGAGAGATCGTCTTCGGCATCGCCGTCGCGCGAGGTGTCGCGAATAGTGGTGGCGATCGCCGGGTCGCCGATGGCGAGCAGTCGGAGCGACGAGCTTCTTGGGTCGCGCGCGGGACGAGCGCGGAGCGCCACCACCGCCGACGCCGACGGTGCGATGCCGACCGCGTATCGCTCGAACAGGTATCGTCCGTCCGACAATCGCAGCGCGTCGAAGGGCAAGCGATGGAGCGCTCCGTCGGGCACGATGACGATGCGTTTCACTCGCGCGCCGAGAACGGGCAATACCGGTTCGAGCAAACTGGCGCCGAGCGTGCGACTCAGCCGCGTTGGGTCGGCTCCGCTCTCGAGCAGCGACGTGAAGCGCGTGACCACTGTCGTCAGTGAATCGATCGGTGCGAGCACCCGCGCCCGCACGCCGTCCCGTTGTACGACGAACGCGGTGATTGGCGCCCCCTCGGCGGCCACGAATTCGATGAGAGCCGTTTCGTCATCCGCCCATGACGCCGCGATTTCGCGCGGCGTGCGCACCGGCGCGCTCGACAGTGGCCTGCCTCCCGCGACCGACGATTGATCGGGGCGCAGCGTGGCGGCGCGGATGAGGCGTTCCGTCAGCTCGCGGGCACGCCAGCGCTCGGCCAGCGCGAAGGCGACGTCGATCCGTCCCCCCTTCGTGAGCGCGGCGAGCACACGGGCTGCCCGGATGCCGCTCGCACCGGGCTCGGTCGCGGAGGCATCGACGGTGACCGCGGACTGAAAGGCCAGTGCTCGGAGCTCGGCGTCGCCCAACCCGGCGCGGAAGCGATCGATGTCGTCGGTGGCGCTCACCAGCTCGAGCTCGGCGCGGGCGAGGTCTCCGCGACGCGCGTAGATGTCGGCGAGACGCATCCGTGTATCGAAGATGCACACGTCGCACGTCCCGCGTTTCGCGAGCTCGAGGTAAGACTTCAGCGCTCGTTCGGCGGTCGCGAGATCGCCCCGGGCGAGCGCGTGACGGCCTTCGTCGTGGAGCAAGAACACTGGATAGTCGCCGCCGGGCAGACGGCGAAGCTGCGCGCGCGCGCTATCGAGCGACCGCAGCACCGTCGGGACATCGTTCTCGCGTTCGGCGATGTTGGCCAACAGCCGGTATGTCTCGTAGCGGGCGTTGACATCGTCGGTGAGCCGCGCCCAGTCGAGACGCTCGTGCGCGAGGCGCTTTGCCGTGGCGATGTCGCCCACCGCGAGCGCGACGTCGGCGAGATACTTCCCGCTCGTCATCACCCCCGACGAATCACCGACCGACGCCGAGACGGCGACCGCGTGCTTCAGGTGCGCCGATGCCGCCGGCCAATCGCCGAGCATGGTCGCGAGCACGCCGAGCGCGCGATGCGCATCGGCGATCGCCGCCGGGTTGTGGGTTGCTTCTCCTTCGGTCAGCGCGCGCTTGGCGAGGTCGCGCATCTCGCCGTACCGCATGCGGCCGCCGAGTACCTGCGCGTGCCAGATGAGCGACCGAGCGAGCGCGGCGCGGCTGCGCGTCGCGAGATAGAGCGACTCGGAACGACGAAGCGCGACGAAGGCGGAGTCGAGCTGCGACCGGTACCACAACACCTGGCCGATGATGCGATACGCGTCCGCCTCGAGGCGGCGATCGCCGACCCGCTGGGCAAATAGCAAGCTGGAATCAGCCGCGGCGGACGCTAGAGCCGTGCGTCCATAGAGCGCATGAACGATGGCGCGTCGGCTGAGGACACGGCTGCGCAGATCGAGCGCCGTGTCGGGAATCAGACGGGAAGCCGAATCGATGTACGCGGTGGCAACAGCGGCGCCGGCGAGTCGTCCGCGCGAGAAGGCCAACGCGAGCAGGGCCTGCGACTCGGCGACGTGGTCGCCGACTTGTCGCGCCATCGCGAGCGCGCGATCCATCTCCCCCATCGCCTGCCGCGCGATGCCTCGCGTCTCGTCTCCGTCGGCCAAGCCGAGTTGGGCGTAGACGGCATAGCCGTCTGGCGCGCCGATGATGAGGCGGCGGTACGTGCTTTCGGAGGTCGGATAGTCGTAGCGAAGCCGGGCAAGGGTCGCGAGCCCGAGCAACGCGGGGCGGTCATTCGCGCGTCGCGTCACGCGCGCCCGCCAGAGAGCCTCGACGCGCGACGCGCTGTCTCCTTCGACGGCCCGCGTGGCCACGCGCACGACCGAGCGAGGGTCCTCGGGCGGGGGGCTTTGCGCCGCGATGTGATACGCGGCCGTGCCGAGCATGAAGACGAAGAGAAAGCGAAGCACGTCCGGGCCGAAGAGGGTGTGCGACACGATAGGATACCGCGTTTTTTGAGGCAAGTGAGAACAAACCGCCCGTGGGTACGTGACACTCCTACCGCAGTCCCGAACAACACTCAGTGGGGAGGAGGATCAGGTACCATGAACGCTCGTTTTGGTTTTCTCAGGCTCGCCACCTTCGTCGCCGTCGCGGCCGTGTCGCTCGCGCCGGCCGCGGTGCAGGCGCAGAGCAATCGGGGTCAGTTGGTGCAAGCGATCGTGAAGCTGAACAACGCGCAGCTCACCTTTGCCAAGAAGCTCGCCGAGGACGCGCAGTTCGCCGGTCAATTCGACAAGGCGACGGCGAGCGGCAACTACGACGCGGCCGCCTCTCTCGCCGCCTCGGCGACGGGTATCGCCAAGTCGAGCATTCACGTCAGCTCCGGCGGACTGGGGGGCGATGATAACCATGCCGCCAGCACCGCGACGACGCAGTCGGTCTACAACTTGGCGTCGTTCTCACGCCGTAACGAGCGGAACGTGTTGTCCGGCAAGATCTGCTTCGACGTGGGCTTCGCTCAAGGATGCATC
This sequence comes from Gemmatimonadaceae bacterium, assembly GCA_035535975.1. Taxonomy (GTDB): domain Bacteria; phylum Gemmatimonadota; class Gemmatimonadetes; order Gemmatimonadales; family Gemmatimonadaceae; genus JAQBQB01. Next base: position 20,975 of record DATLPC010000114.1, read on the forward strand.
GCGTTTTGAGGTACGCCGCCCTGGGCGTCGGCCTGACGTTCGTGCTCCGGCTCGCGCATCGCGAGCCGGGCACGCGCGCATCGAGCGCGGCGCCGAATTATCGCGGCGTGATCACCTTCGCGACCACGGGCAACGGTGATCCGTTCCACCCGGGCGTCGTGCAGGATCTCGACCTCGCGACCGGCCAGCTCACGGTCCGCTTCGACGGGCTCGATGCGTCGCGCACGCGCTCCGGCGAGCTCGCGTTCGTTCAACGTCTCGCGCCCGGCACGTACGCCGATCACGGGATCGTGGTCGTCGACTCGCGCGGCGTTCCCGGAGCGCCGGTCTTCGTTTGCAGAGGTTTCCGTTTCTCGGACAACAGAACGTGCGCCGTTCCCAAGCTTGCTCCCAACACTCGGCTGGTTGCTTTCGTCACGGTCGGCTCAGGTGCGGTGTGCGACGGTGGTTACGGGATGAAGTGGGGAAGCTTCGTCGTCATCACCGATCGGCGCGGAGCTGAAGTGGCGCGGTTTGAAGGATACACGTCTCCCGAGTGGCTGCCCGACGGACGGCTGCTCATGATGGGAACGCAGTGCCGTCGCGGCGGCATCTGGCTCACCGATGGATCGCTGCGGTCGCTCTCGCGCGTCGACGGAGAGCAGGTCAACACGCCTGCCGCGGCGCCGGCGGCGAGCCCGGACGGCAAGACGCTCGCCTTCGTGTGGAATAACCAACTCTGGTCGCTGAAGCTCGTTGGACAGCCGGATCTCACACAGCTCACTGCACTGGCCAAGCCGGTGACGGCGGCGGCGTGGTCTCCGGACGGCAGCGCGATCGCCGCGCTCATGTTCGACGTCAGCATGCCCGTGCGTTCGATGGCGCTCTTCCGGCCGGGCGATCAGAAATCGATGGTCTTTCGTGATCTCGGAGTGTATCCGTATGGTCCGATTTCCTGGCGTTGAGCTGTTCGCCGCCCTCTCACTCTCCGCCGTGTTGCCGCTGACGGCAGCGGCGCAGGGTGGGTGGCGGCAATGGGATCTGTATCTCCGCGACGGCTCACGTGTCGAAGCGAATCCACTCGGCGCGCCGGACGATAGTCGTCTCGCGATTTCCGTCGGCGGAATGGAAGGACATGACGAGACGATCGCGCGGCGGCGCGTCGCCCTCGTCGCGGCGCAGACAACCGTCGGTTCGCGGCACGAACTGATTCCGGGTGACAGTCTTCCGCCGCGACCCACCGGGCGTGCGTGCGAGGACCTGGTCGTCCGCCGCGACGGACGGAAGACGAGCGGGCGCGTGTCATTGACGCGCATTGAGTACTCGGCCGGCGTCGTGACGCAGCGCGGCGTCGAGATCGCGCTGGACTCGATCGCGTATATCAAGTTCGCCGACTCGCCGGCCACGAAGTGCAAGCCACGGACGAAGGGCAATGGCGCAGCGTGACGGTCGGCCGCTGAGCCGAGCGATGACGACGACGGGGTCTCATCTCCGGCTCGTCCGCGGCGACGAGTTGCCCGCGGACCAGGGACAGCCGTACGTTCGCGGCATGGCCGGCGCGGGACTCGACCACGTTTCGTCGGCGATCGAAGGAGTGATCGCCCGCTTTCGCACACTGGTGCGCAGCGTCGGCGCGCGCCGCGGTCTGGTCGAAGCCGACCTCGACGAAGTGCTGCAGGATGTACGGATTCGACTGTGGCAGGCCGGCGAAGGAGGCAAGACGCTGGAAGAGCTGGGATCATCGTACCTCTATCACGTCGCCACCAGCGCCGCGCTCGACCTGCTTCGCCGTCGTCGTGCTCGTCGCGCGGCCGACAGCGAAGACATCGACGAGCGAACGGAATTGAAGACCGAGAAGCTATCTCCCCACGACGCCGTGGAGGCGCGGGAGCTCGCCGCACAGATCGACGCGGCTATCGACACGTTGTCCATCGACCGGCGGGTGGCCGTGCGGTTCCATCTTGCCGGGTACGACCGCGAGGACATCTCGCGCATGCTTGGTTGGACCGAGGCCCGCACTCGCAACCTGCTATATCGCGGCCTCGACGATCTGCGCCGCCGACTTACCGACATGGGAATCTCGCCGCGGAGGACCGGATGAGCAGCGCGTTCGACGACAAAGAGCTCAGAGCGGCCTATGAGCCCGCGCTTCGCGAATCGACGACGACTCATGGCCCGGATTGTCCCACGGAGAGCGAGCTGTTCGCCGCCGTGCGTGGCGAAGGCATCGAAGCCGAGCGGTTGCGCGTGCTCGATCATGCCCTCAAGTGTCCGGCCTGCCGGCGGGAGCTGGCGCTGCTGCACGCCGTGTCGACCGGCGAGACAGTAGCGGCGTCTCGCAATATTCGAGAACGCTCATGGAAGAACTGGGTGCCGGCGGCGCTCGCCGCGTCTCTCGTGCTGGTTGCCGGACTGGCCGGCCTCGCGCGGCTCCGCGTTCGAACGAGCGATGAGGTCACCCGCGCCGGCGCCGCGGCCGGACCGGCGCTCGTCACGCCGGCCAACGGGGCGGCCGTTCGATCTGGCCTGGTGTCATTCACATGGCGCTCGATGCCCGCGGTCATTCAGTACACCCTAGAGGTCGACGCGGCGGACGGAACCGTTCTCGTGTCCTCTCCGACTCGGGACACGACACTCAGAGCGCCCATCGCCGCAACCGCGGTCGGAGAGAATCGGTGGTTGGTTCGCGCGAAGCTGCAGGACGGAAGCGAGAGGCGCTCGGCGGCGTGGGTGCTGAAGGTTCGCTGAACGCTCGCCGCCGACAAGCGAAGTAAGGAAACGCGACGCGACGTCTCTGGACGTGTACCCCGGCGAACGGACATGTTTGGGCGCATGCGCCCTTCCTTCGCCCGAGCGCTGACCACTGTCGCGCTCATCGCTCCCTCGATGTCGGCCGGACAGGTGGCATCCAAGCCGCTCCTCAATCAGCCGACGAATCCGCTCCTCAACGGATTCCGGTGGCGCGCGATCGGACCCGTCGGCCCCGGCGGCCGCGTCGATGACATCGCGGTCGACGAGAAGAGGCCTTCGACCTTCTACATCGGCTTCGCGGTGGGCGGCGTGCTCAAGACGACGAATGCCGGCACGACATTCGAATCGATCTTCGACGACCACGCATCGTCGATCGCCGACATCGCGCTCGCGCCGTCCGATCCGAACGTTCTGTACGTCGCGACGGGCGAAGCCAACAACCGGCAGACCACGTCATACGGCGACGGGCTCTACAAGAGCACGGACGCCGGCCGCACCTTCACTCGAATTGGATTCGCCGACGCGCAAACGCTCGGCCGCATCGTCGTGCACCCGCGCGATCCCAACATCGTGTGGATCGCCGTCGCCGGACATCTCTATGGTCCGAACACCGACCGCGGCGTGTTCATGACGTCCGACGGCGGCAGGACGTGGACGAAGACGCTCTATGTCGACGAGAACACCGCGGCGACGGAGCTCGTGATCGATCCGAGCAATCCGCAGACCCTGTGGGCCGCGATGTACCAGCGGCAGCGCACGGCGTGGGGATACGTTGGCGGCGGCCCGGGAAGCGGCATTTTTCAGAGCGCGAATGGCGGGCGGAGTTGGACGCGAGTGACATCGGCCGGCTTGCCGCGCGGCACGATGGGACGTATCGCGCTCGACGTCTGTCGCAAGAATCCGAGCGTGCTCTACGCACAGATCGAAGTGGCGCCGGACAAGGAACCGGCCGGCGTCGCCGCTCAAGCGGGGCAGCCCGCCGGAGGTCGGGGCGCGGGACGAGGTGCGGCGTCGCCCAATCCGCAGGCGTCTGGGCTCTGGCGATCGAACGACAAGGGCCGGACCTGGTCGTTCGTGTCGAACGAGAATCAGCGGCCGATGTACTTCAGCCAACTGCGTGTCGATCCGAACGACTGCGAGACTGTCTACGTCGGCGGTGTCGGCCCAACGAAATCGACCGACGGCGGCAAGACGTGGCAAGGCTTGAACAACATGGGCCACGTCGACAACCACGCGATCTGGATCGACCCGACGAACAGCCGCCACGTGATGTACGGGAACGACGGCGGCGTGGACGAATCGCATGACGCCGGCGCGACCTGGGAATCGATTCGTCCGGCGCCGAGTGGACTCGCCTATCACGTCTCGGCCGATATGCGACGTCCGTACTTCGTGTGCGTCGGCCTCCAAGACAACGGCTCGTGGTGTGGGCCGAGCTCGGTGCGAAACGACGAGCTGCGCGAGGGCGGACTTCGCCAGTGGATGTGGACTCGTGTCGGCGGCGGCGACGGCTTTCAGAACGCGATGGATCCGACCGATTTCAACGTCTTCTATACCTCCTCGCAGAACGCGAATATCGCGCGCTACGACTTTGCCAGCGGAGAGATGAAGAACATCAAACCGACCGTCGGCGGAGGACGAGGCGCCGGCGGTGGCGGGGCCGGCGCCGAAGGTGGCGAAGCCTTCGGGCCGCCCGCGCGGCCGAACATCATCAACCCGATTCCCGGCGCGACGATTCAGTTCAACTGGAATACGCCGGTCGTCATCTCGCCACACAATCCGCGCACGCTCCTCCTCGGTGGTCGCTCGCTCTTCACCTCGCGCGATCGGGGCGACAGCTGGTTCATGACCAAGGAGCTAGGCAAAGCCATCGACCTCTCGAAGCGCACACTGATGGGTGTATCGTACGCGCTGCCGAACTGCTCAGGGCGCGGGGGCGGTGCGGGCAACGGAGTCGCCTGCATTCTCTCGAAAGGCGACGGCTACGGCGCCAACGAGTTCGGCACGATGACCGAAGTGGCCGAGTCGCCGGTGCTGCCAGGTGTGATCTGGGCAGGTACCGACGACGGCAACGTGCAGGTCAGCAAGGACGGCGGCGCGACCTGGGAGGAAGTCGGCAAGAACGTGCCGGGTGCGAATCACGAGTATTACGTGTCGGGCCTCGACGCATCGTGGTACGACGCAGGCACCGCGTATCTCGCGCTCGACGGACACCGCAACGATGATCTGAAGCCGTATGTCTATAAGACGAGCGACTTCGGCAAGACATGGACGCCGATCAGCGGCAACTTGCCCGCGTTGGGCAACGTGAACGCCATCCGGCAGGATCCGGTGAATCGCAACCTGCTCTATGCCGCGACGGAGATGGGTTTCTTCGTCTCGCTCGACGACGGCAAGTCATGGGACAGGTTCATGCCGAATCTCCCGATCGGCCGCGTCGACGAAGTGCTCGTCCATCCGCGCGACCACGATCTCATTCTCGCCACCCACTCGCGCAGCGTGTGGATCCTCGACGACATCTCGTCGCTCGAGGCGCTCACGCCGGACGTTCGCGCGAAGGACGCGGCGCTGTTGCCCACCCGCGACGCCGTGGTATGGAAGTCCGATCGTCGTTTGAGTCCGGCGATCACCGGCGACAAAGTATGGAAGGGAGAGAACGCGCCGCGTGGAACGGCGATCGCCTGGTATCTCAAATCGGGCGGCGGTCCGACGACGATCACGATCACCGATGCCGTGACGCAGGAGCTCGTCCGCACGCAAAGCGTGACGAGCGCCTCGGGTCTGAACCGCTGGCAGTGGGATCTGTGCGGCACGCCGACTCGTCCGCCCGCGCCACCGCCGGACTTCCGCAACGGCTCGATCGGTGGCGGGTTCACCTGCCTCGGCGCCGGCCGGACCGCGGCGCCGGGGACGTACCGTGTATCATTGTCGGTCGCCGGGCGGGAGGTCGGAAGTCAGACGTTCCGCGTGCTCGACGATATCTGGCTCAACGAACGTTAACGTCAGGAGAGGGCAATGCGATCAATTCTACGAGCTGTCGTGCTGTCGACCATTACCGCGTCTGCGCTTTCCGCGCAGGCCGCTCCACCCAAGGATCCCGAAGTCGGATTAGCGCAACTCGCCCTCACCAACGCGCCGGCGAAAGGCAACGCGAAGCTCACGGTGACGACGCCCGCGTTCAAGAACATGGCCGACATCCCATTCGAGAACACTCAGTACGAGGGAAACAAGTTCCCCGGTCTCGAGTGGACGGCAGGGCCGGCGGGAACCAAGACGTACGTCGTGATCATGCAGGATACCGACATCCTCCGGAACGGCGCCCCAATTCTGCACTGGACGATGGTCGACATTCCGGCGACGACGACGAAGCTTCCCGCGGGAATGACCGACGCGCCGCAGGGGACGATGTACGGGCCCAACATCCGTGGCACGATGCAGCCGTACATGGGTCCGCGGACGCCGGCGGGGCCCAAGCATCGATATCACATCCAGGTCTTCGCGCTCGACAACAGCGTCGGCAACGAGTCGATGCAGAGCTACGACGCGATGCTCGCGGCGATGAAGGGTCACGTCCTGGCGAGCGGCCAAGTCATTGGCCTCGGATCGGCGCCGGCGAAATAGACGAGGCCTCAGTAGCGAATCGACTCGCCCACCATGAGCCCGTTCGCGCTCGGCGCGACGATCGCGCCGAGCATCCAGCGGTCGAGTCGATTGCGCTTGTGCGTGTGCGCGTAGTTCACGACTTTCGTTCCGAGCACGGCACCGAGGACCGCGCCGGAAAAGACATCGCTCGCCCAGTGCTCGTTGAGGTAGAGGCGCGTGACGCCCGGAACGAGCGCCGCGGTATATAGAATCGGCGCCGCCCACTTGTTGGCTTCCGGATGACGAAAGTGGATTTCCTGCACGATCGCCGTCGCCGTCGTGAAGCCGACCGCCGAGTGGAGCGACGGATAGGCGCGACGTGCGAAGTCGGTGAAGCCACCCCAGAACAAGAAATTGTATTGATCGTCCTGTGAGTTGCGCGGCCGCAGCCGGCCGACCGGCCCGCGAATCGCCTCGCTCATCGCGACCGTGAGGACGAGTGCCTCGGTCGCGTGCAATCCGACGTCGGCGACTGTTTCGCTGTGGGCCAGCCGGCCGACACCGTACGTCACGAACGCGCCGATCGTGAGTGGTGTCTCGTTCAGGACAGTGAGCGATTTTACAAAGTCGTGGCGCGACGAGGAACCCTGAACTCCCGGCGATTGCCACCAGTAGGCGATGCGCTTGTCGAAGATCGAGACGGCCGCGCCGCCCGCCAGGCCGACGCCGGTCCACACCAGATCGCGCCGGGTGAAGAACGTTTTGGTCGTGTCCTGTGCGTGCGCCAATCGAGGCATGGCGAGGAACGCCACGCAGAGCGCACGGAGTGACGGAGCGATTCGCGGCATGGGTTGCGAGACACCAAGGCGACAGGTCGAGGCGACCTTTGCAGGAACCGCGCCCGTCGGCTCGACTGCAACCAAGCTCCTGACACGAGCGAAGAAGCATTTGCGCCACAGTTCACGGGGCGCTCTTTTTATCTCCTCGGAGTCATTCCTTCCGCATGGATGTCCTTCCGCCTCTCACTGGTGTAACTGTGCGCGCTCTTCGCATTGCTCTGCTGGCACTCGCCGTTCTTTCCGGAGCATCGGTGGCGTATGGTCAGACCACCGCCCGCGATTCCGTGGACGCGCTGTTCGTCCGGCGAGAAGTCATGATTCCGATGGCGGATGGCGTGAAGCTGTTCACCGTCATCCTTATGCCGAAGCGCGCGGCAGGCGCCCTGCCGTTCATCATGTCGCGCACGCCGTATGGCACCGATGGGTGGGGCGGCACGTTGGGAATGCTCTATGGCTTCCAGGACCTGATTCGCGACGGATACATCTTCGTTTTCCAGGACATCCGCGGGAAAAACAAATCGGAAGGCTCGTTCGCGATGAACCGCCCGCCGTGCGTGCCGCCACGCAGCGGTTGTCGCGACGAAGCGAGCGACACCTGGGACACGATCGAGTGGCTGCTCCACAACGTTCCCAACAACAACGGTCGCGTCGGCCAGCTCGGCATCTCGTATCCCGGCTGGACGACGAACGCGAGCCAGTTCAACCCGCATCCGGCGCTGCGTGCGCTCAGCCCGCAGGCAACGATGGGCGACACCTGGCGGGGAGATGACTTCTTTCACCAGGGCGCGTTCCGACAGACCTACGGTCTGGAGTACGCGTGGGAGCTCGAGGCGAGCAAGGACGGGAGCAGTCTACCCAACCTCGGTCGCTACGACACCTACGACTGGTACCTCTCGTTCAAGACGCTCGGCGATCTGGCCAAAGCAGTCGGCGCCAACGCGTGGCCGACGTGGCGACGGTTCGTCGAGCATCCGACGTACGACTCGGCGTGGCAGGGCCGCTCGTTGCCGTCGCTGCTTCGCACGCCGCGCATCCCGACGCTGACGGTCGGTGGTTTCTGGGATCAGGAAGATCTCTACGGCCCACAGGCCACCTACGCCGCGATGGAAGTGCACGACAGCCTCTCGCGGAGCCACATCGTGCTCGGCCCATGGTACCACGGGCAATGGTACCTCGAATCGGGAGACTCACTCGGCAGAGTGCCGTTCGGCAGCGCTACCGGCGAGTACTTCAGACGAAACATCCAAGCCCCATGGTTCGCTTACTGGTTGAAGGACACGGGCAGCGGCCGCTTTCCCGAGGCGGTGACGTTCGATGCGGGAGCGCATGAGTGGCGGCAATTCGATTCGTGGCCGCCGCGCACCGCAACACCGTCGAAGCTGTATCTCCGCGCGGGAGGACAGCTCTCCTTCTCCGCCCCCGGGGCCGCGGAAGGCGCCGACCACTTTGTCAGCGATCCGGCGCATCCGGTTCCGTATCGACCGCGTCCGGTCGAATGGACCTACGACCCGCGCGGATCGCGTTGGCATCAGTGGATGATCGAAGACCAACGATTCGTCGCCGATCGGCCCGACGTGCTCGTCTGGCAGACGACGCCTCTCGACGCCGACCTGACCGTCACCGGGCAAATCGTCGCCAAGCTCACGGTTGCGACCACGGGCGGTGACGCCGACTGGATCGTGAAGCTGATCGACGTCTATCCCGACTCGATCGCCGATCGTCCGCACCTTGGCGGCTATCAACTGATGGTCGCCGGCGACATTCTGCGCGGTCGCTATCGGCAGAGTTGGGAACATCCGCGGGCCATTCCCGCGAACACACCGACGGCCGTGAGCGTCGATCTTCACAGCCAAGCGTACACGTTCCGACGCGGGCATCGAATCATGGTCCAGGTGCAGAGCACGTGGTTTCCTCTGTACGACAGAAACCCGCAGACCTGGGTGCCGAACATCTTCCTCGCCCGCGCTTCGGACTATCAGGCGCAGACGCATCGCGTCTTTCATGACTCGGCGCATCTCTCCTACGTCGAGCTGCCGACGTCTCGCTTTCAGCCTTAAGACGAAGGTGCAAACTTGAGCGACTCGGACAAGTTGAAGCCGGCCGCGGATTCGCGCGTGACCATTCACATGGCGGCGAGTCTCGACGGGTTCATCGCACGCCGGGACGGCAGCGTGGACTGGCTGGAGACATCCGACCACTTCGCCGGCGGCGCGAAGTTGGATCCGGAATTCGTCGCGTCGTTCCTCAAGACGATCGACTGCTACGTCATGGGCTCGCGAACGTACGAGACCGCATTGCGGTTCGAGGCGAAGGGGTTCGGCTGGTCCTACGGCGACAAGCCCACTTTCGTTTTGACGCACCGCACCTTTGCGGAGACGAAGGCGAGTGTCGAGTTCTACGCGGGCGATCTCGCGCAGCTGATCAACGAGCGCCTGAGACCCGCGTTTCGCAGCATCTGGGTCGTCGGAGGCGGCGCGGTCTGCGGTGAGTGTCTTGGACGCGGTCTCGCCGACGACGTTCGCTATTCCATCCTGCCGGTCGTGATTGGCGACGGGATACGCTTCTTCGAGAATGTGGACAACGACGTCGCTCTCCATCTCGCCGAGGTCCAGGCGTACGCGAACGGGATGGTCGAGCTCCGCTACGAGACGACGTGACAGCGGACGTGATCACGCTCGACGTGCACACGCGCGCGGATTGGCGACGGTGGCTGGCGAAGAATCATGCGTCGAGCCCCGGCATCTGGCTCATCCGCCACAAACGACACACCGGCGTCGCGTCGATGCCCTATGACGATCTCATTAACGAAGCGCTGTGTTTCGGGTGGGTCGACAGTCTCGTCAAGCGCCTCGACGACAGCTGTTACGCGATCAAGGTCACGCCGCGCAAACCGACGAGCAAATGGTCGGACATCAACCGCAAGCGATGGAAGCAACTCCAGGCGGCCGGGCTATTGGCGGCGCCCGGGCTCGCCGCCGCCCCCACCGCTAAGACGTACGCCCCCCGACCGCAAATTCCGGAGCTGCCGCCTTATTTTGCCAAAGCGCTGAAGACAAACCCCAAGGCCTGGCGGAACTTTCAGGCGCTCGCACCAACCTACCGGCGCAACTTCGTCGTCTGGGTTCATCTCGCGAAACGCCCGGAAACTCGAGAGCGGCGCATCCGTGAATCGATCGAGTTGCTCTCCGCCGGAAAGAAGCTGGGCCTCAAATAGACATCAATGACCGACAACTATCCGCCGCTCGTCGCACAAAGCCTGGAAGCATCGCTCACGACCGTCGACCTCGTGGTCAGCCGCGATTGGTATCGCACCGTTCTCGGCTTCGTCGTCGACCGTGAGTTCGAACGCGACGGCCGCATGTTCGCGGTGTCGATGCGCGCCGGCTCCATTCGAATTCTGTTGACGCAAGACGACGGCGCCAAAGGCGCCGAACGGCGGAAAGGAGAAGGCTTCTCGCTTCAGATCACGACCGCGCAGGACATCGACGCGATCGCCGCGGCGGCAAAAGGCGCCGGCGCCGTGTTGGACACGGAGCCGGCGACCATGTGGGGCGTACGGGTTTTTCGCCTCCGCGATCCCGACGGCTTTCGCTGGACGATTTCGTCGCCGCGCGAACAAACCACCGGGTGAACCCCGTCATCCCGCCGCGCGGCGTCGTTCCGCTTCCTCCAACCACTGCGCCATCTTCTCGTCGCTCTTGCCGTGCCGCGCCCATCCACGCGCGTCGCTGTTCCAGCGATAGTCCTTGATGGTCATGTCGATGCCGCGGTCGATGAGGAATTGCATCGCCTCGTAGTCGTCCTCGAAGACGAGCGTGTGCAGGATGCTCGCCGGCTCGTGCGAGTTCCACCTGGTGTTGACGTCGGCGCCGTGCGCGAGCAGAAAATCCGCCACCTCGAAGTGGTGATTGATGACGGACCAGGCGAGAGCGGTATCGAGCACCTTCTGCTCGGGCATCGCGCCCCACGGGTCATTCGCCTCTCTGTGCAGACCGTTGTGGGGAAAGTGCGCACCGACGTCGCCCAGCGCCGGCGCGCCCGATGCGTGGAAC
>DATLPC010000115.1:0-13364 GCA_035535975.1 Gemmatimonadaceae bacterium
CAGGTCACCGGCGGCTCCGATGCCGTTCGGTATTTCATGTCGGCTGGACGTGACAACGAGATCGGCGTGTTCCAGCTCGACGAATACGAGCGGAATCGCTGGGACTCGCTCGGCGTTCCGATCCATCCGTGGCAGATTCGCCCGAATACGCGGCTGCTCAACACCTTCCGCGCGAACATCAGCGCGCAGATCACGCCACAGCTCGACGCGCTCGTGAACTTCGGCTACATCACGAACGAGGGCTACACGAGCAACGAGTCCAACAACACCGTCGGCATCGGTTCGCAGGCATTCGGCGGACCGGGATATCGCTCCAACGGTCTGGTCGGCGGGTTGCCTGACTCCCTGCTCGGGTACCGCGCCGGCACGCCGGGACTGGTGTGGGCCGAGAAGCTCCAGCAGAACACCAACCGCGCGATTCTCAGCTCGAACCTCAACTGGCGGCCGACCAGCTGGTTGCAGACGCGCGCCAACTTCGGAACCGACTTCGCCGATCGCGTCGACAACAATCTGCATATGAACGGCGAAGGCTGGCCGATTTCCACGACGTATCGCGACGGTCAGGCCCGCAACGGCCGCGACAACATCAATAGCATCACGGCGGACCTCGGCGCGACCGCGAACTACAACCCGTCGCGGTACAATTGGTTGGCGTTCAAGACGACTCTCGGCACGCAGTACAGCAACTACCGCGAGGATCGAAACACCGTCACCGGAACGACGCTCCCGCCTGGCGCGATCACATCGCCCGCCGGCGCCACGCCTGGCGTCAACGAGGCGACGACGCTCCAGAAGACCTGGGGCATTTTCGCGGAAGAGTTGGTGACGTTGCGAGACCGACTATTCCTCGGCGCCGCCCTCCGTACCGACCAGAACAGCGCGTTCGGGACGAACTTCCAGCGCGTGTTCTATCCGAAGGCAAGCGTTTCGTGGGTGATGTCCGACGAGAGCTTCTTCCCGCACAACGGCATTTTCAGCCAGATCAGCAACTTCCGGCTCCGCGGGGCCTACGGTGCGTCGGGTGTGCAGCCCGGGCCGAACGACGCGCTTCGCACCTATCAGGCGAACTCCGCCAGCATCAAGAACACCGATCAGCCCTACGAAGCGTACAACGCGCTCGGCAATGCGGATCTCAAGCCCGAGCGTTCGACGGAGCTGGAGACCGGATTCGAGTCACGGTTGTTCAACAACCGGATCCAGTTCGACATGACGTACTACAACCGGACGACCCACGATGCGTTGATCAACGCGATCATCGCACCGTCGGTCGGATCGGGCGCAACACGGCGACTCCAGAACCTCGGCTCGATCCAGAACACCGGTTGGGAGTTCACCGTCGGCGGCCAGCTCGTCGACTCGCGGCAGTTCGCGATGGACTTCCATTTCGCGACGGCGCTCAACTCGAACGTTGTGAAGAGCCTCGGCAATACGCCGCCGCAGATCGGCACCACGAACTGGATCGTCGAGGGATATCCGATTCGCGGCCTGTGGGCGATTCCCATCCTCGGTTGGCACGACGACAACAAGGACGGCATCCTCACGGCGAACGAGATCGACGTCAAGTACGACACACTGTACGACGAAACGATCGATCCGATCACGGGGAAGCCGAAGCATTCCGTCGCCGGCGTTGGCTCCTTCCGAGGTTACGCGGAGCCGCGCTACCTCACCACGTTCACGCCGGGTCTCGAGTTCTTGAATCACCGGCTCCGCGTCCAAAGCCTGTTCGACTGGCGCGCCGGCAACAAATGGTACAACAACACCGAGCGAATCCGCTGCACACGGCCCAACTGCAACGGCATGTTCAATCCGAACGCGTCGATGGAAGAGCAAGCCATGGTCGTCGCCGCGAACTTCAACGCGGCGAAGACCCTCGACGGCTTCTTCCAGCCGGGAGGATTCGTGAAATGGCGAGAAGCATCGGCCACGTTGCAGCTCCCGCAGATGCTCTATTCGCGTTCTCGCGCAAAGAGCGCCTCGCTCGTGTTCACGGCGCGCAACCTGAAAATGTGGACGAAGTACCGAGGTACTGATCCGGAGAGCGACTTCGCCGTCGGCGAGGGCGGCGACGCACCATCCGAGTTCCAGACGTTCGCGCAGCCCACGTATTTCATCGTTCGTTTGAACCTCGGCTTCTAACCGGACCGCGACCCATGAGACATCGAATCATGCAAGGCCGCGTCAGAGCGACCCTCGTACTTGGCGCCGCGGCAGCATTCGTCGGATGCGACCCCAAGACCGCGCTCCTCGAGGCGGTGGACCCCGACATCATCGATCCGTCGTCCGTGCAATCGGCCACCGGCGCCGTCGCTGTCCGTAACGGCGCGCTCCAGCGTCTCCGTGCCGCCACGGCGGATGATGAAAGCACCTGGCTCTTCGGCGGGCTGCTCGCCGACGAATGGGCCACGAGCTCGACGTTCGTGCAAAACGACGAGACGGACCAGCGTCAAACCAAGCTCGATAACGGGACCGTCCAGGGCGAACTGCGCGCACTGTACCGCGTTCGCACCTCGGCGAATCAAGCGATCGATCTGCTGAACAAGTACCGCCCGAACCCAGTGTCCGACGTCGCTGAGATGTATTTCGCGCGCGGCTTCGCGGAGTTGCAGCTGGCGTCGGACTTCTGCAACGGAATTCCGCTGACCGACGGCTCCGGCGATGCGATCATCTACGGCAAGCCGCTCACGGTGAAGGAGGTGTTCACCGTTGCGATCGCGTCGTTCGACTCGGCGATCACAATCGCCAGCGGGACGGATAACGCGAGCGTGACGATCAATCGCGCGGCGCGCATCGGGAAGGCACGCGCCCTCCTCGGGATCGGTCTCGACAAAGCGGCCGACGCCGCCGCGGCCGTCGCTGGAATCCCGACGACCTTCCGCTACGACGTCACCGCATCGCTCACCGGCGGAAACAACATTCTGTGGTCGCAGCCGGCCGGATCGAATCGCTATACGGTGAGCGACAGCCTGCAGGGCAACAACCGCAGCATCCTCGTCAAGAACGCGACCCCGTTCCTCTCGGCCAAAGATCCGCGCGTCCCGGCGCACTACAAGATCGCGAGCAACGGCAAGGACACCGTCAAGTCGCAGGACGGCAATACATACGTGATCCAGGTCGACAGCTTGTGGGGTCAGACCTCGGCGGTTGCCGTAGTGCACGGCCTCGATGCTCGGTTGATCGAGGCCGAGGCGGCGCTGAAGGCCGGGAATCCCGCGCAGATGATGACGATCCTCAACACCCTCCGATCGTCGCCGCTGCAGATCACCGCGCCGAGTCCCACGGCCTCGGGGACTCACCCGGGTTGGACGACTCCGGTCATGGCCGCGCTGACGGACCCGGGAACACAAGACGGCCGCGTGCAGCTGCTCTTCCGTGAGAAAGCGTTCTGGCAGTTCGGCCGCGGCCACCGCCTCGGCGATCTGCGTCGATTGATTCGTGACTACGGCCGCGCGGCTGACGGATCCGACACGTTCCCGATCGGCACGCACTACAAAGGCGGATCATTCGGACCGGATCTCAACCTCCCGGTTACGAGTGACGAGCAAGTTGGAAACCCCAGTTTCAGCGGGTGCATCGATCGGAAGGCGTAGTTTGTCGTCCTGAGCGTAGCGAAGGACCTACTGTCCTTGACTGGCAACTAGTCAGGGAGAGTAGGTCCTTCGTCGCTTCGCTGCTCAGGATGACCGCTCAGACGGGGTGTCTCTCCTTGAGCGTCGCGAGCGCGTCGCGCGCTTGGTCGGCAGCCGGAGTCCCCGGCAGCCGCTCAATCAACCGACGGAGCTCGACCATCGCTCGCCCGGGCTCATTGAGGGGACCCGTATAGAGGTCGACGAGCCGGTGCGTCGCGTAGACGAAATCGCCGACGCCGGCCGATGGAATTCTTTGCACTTCGGCGAGCAACTGGGCAGCGCGAACATGGTTGGCCTTCTCGCGTGAGTGCAGCTCGGCCGCACGGACGCGAGGCTTCACAGCGTCGGGATTTCCCTGAAGAATTGACTCAAACGACGCTAAAGCGTCATCGACTTGCCCACGCATCACGAGCGATTGCTCGTGCGAGTATTGTTCTTCGTACGGCGTGGTCGATCCGTCGACCATCACGTGCTTCCAACCCTTTCCGACTCCCCGGCTGATCAGCAATCCTGCGCACCCGGTCACGGCGCCGAACATCGCGCTTACACCGAGTGCCTCCAGCCATTGCCACAGCGTGGGCGTCGCGCCTCCCGCCGTCATCTCGAGACTGATCGCGCCCATCGTGATGCCGAACACCATGAGCCCGTAGCCCCACACCCTGAGGATGTCGGCTGCCGCGGCGCCGTGGCGGTCGAACAGGGTTGTCTTGTAGTCAGTCGGCTCCACCCGTCGCACCTCCTCTTCAACGAATCGAAATGCTCGTCCCGAAACTGGCGACGACTCTAAAGGACTACGATCGGAGACGGTTCGTTTCAGACCTGACCGCGGGTCTGATCGTCGGCGTCGTCGCGATCCCACT
The DNA here is from genome assembly GCA_035535975.1 of Gemmatimonadaceae bacterium. Lineage (GTDB taxonomy): Bacteria > Gemmatimonadota > Gemmatimonadetes > Gemmatimonadales > Gemmatimonadaceae > JAQBQB01. The sequence goes on from DATLPC010000115.1 coordinate 4,490, forward strand.
CGCCATCGCCTTCGCCATCGCCAGCGGTTTGGCTCCGCAGCGAGGCCTCTACACCACGATCGTCGCCGGTTTCCTGATCTCGGCCCTCGGTGGATCGCGCGTCCAGATTGGCGGCCCGACCGGCGCGTTCGTCGTCATCGTCTACGGCATCGTTCAGAAGTACGGCGTGGACGGACTAACGATCGCAACGATCATGGCGGGCCTCCTTTTGATCGTGCTGGGCGTCGCGCGGATGGGGAACGCGATCAAATTCATCCCCCACTCGGTGACGGTGGGTTTCACCAGTGCGATCGGCCTGACGATCCTCGTGCAGCAGCTCGACGCCGCCTTCGGACTGGCCAAGTCGGCCTACCCACCCCACCCGATCGAGCGACTCGTCGCCTATGCACACAACGCCGGCACGGCCAACATGTACGCCGTTGCCGTTTGTGGAGCGACGTTGGCGATTCTCCTGCTGTGGCCGCGAGTCAGCCGGAGCGTCCCGGCGCCATTTGTCGCGTTGCTCGCGACAACGGCGGCCGTACGACTGCTGCACCTTCCGGTAACGACAGTTGGCGAGCGTTTTGGCCATCTCCCGACCGGCCTCCCGCAGCCGACTTTACCACATGTCGATCTCGGAACGCTCAGGGAGCTCGTCCTCCCGGCGTGCACGATCGCCGGTCTCGGCGCGATCGAATCGCTCCTCTCGGCCGTTGTCGCCGACGGAATGATCAGCGGGCGTCATCGGCCCAACATGGAGCTCGTCGCCCAGGGCGTGGCCAACGTCTTCACGCCGATTTTCGGCGGCATGCCGGCCACCGGCGCGATCGCTCGCACGGCCACGAACGTCAAAGCCGGCGGACGGACGCCGGTAGCTGGAATCGTCCATGCCCTGACTGTGCTCCTCATCACACTCGCGTTTGGCGCATGGGCGGAGATTATCCCGCTGGCCACGCTCGCCGGGATTCTGCTCCTCGTTGCCTACCGGATGATCGAGTGGCGGGTCTTCCGCGCCGAGTTGCGGGGGCCGAGAAGCGACGCGGTGGTGCTCGTGACGGTATTCGTCCTTACGCTGCTCGTCGATCTCACGGTGGGCATCGGGGTTGGTGTCGTGCTCGCGTCGCTTCTCTTCGTGCGACGCATGGCCACGATGACCGAGATCCGCTCGATGGTCGATCTCGAGGACTCCGACGACAGCGCCCCGGATGAGATGCTGCCGCGCGACGCTATCCCGCCCGGCGTCGAGGTCTATGACGTCGCGGGACCCTTCTTCTTCGGCGCGGCCGAACAGTTCAAGGACACGCTGGCGGCCGTTTCCAGGAAGCCGAGAGTTCTCGTCGTAAGAATGAGGAGTGTGCCCTTTATCGACTCGACGGGCCTAAACGTCTTGCGCGACTTGGTTCGCCGAACCCAGGCAGATGGGACCACGGTCATCATCGCTGAGATCCAGGATCAGCCACGCCAGGCCCTGCAGCGGGGGGAGTTCGTGGAGTTGATCGGAAGCGAGCACATTGTCGGTTCGCTCGAGCTGGCGATCGCCATGAGCGGCCAGATTGCCGCAGAAAAGCTAAAAACGCGCCGAACGCCCGTCGTCTAGGCACATCGTCCATCGGGGCAGGCGCATGTTCACGTGTCCAAATTGCAGCCGGGAACGTCGTTGGGCTGCAACGTGTTTAGCTTTGGCAAGAGGAGCGACCACAACGGCACCTTGACGCGACCCCCGGGTAGCGTAGACCTATCGTTTTGGGGGGCACGTCCTTTGCCCCCGCCCTCACCATAACGACCCCTTAGACGCTTGGGGTCGTCAGCAGTTAGAACGACAATTTGTTGCGGCTTTGTCCGCGGGGCTTTCATGGCTCGACTCGGATTGCGCAAGGCGCTTCTCGCGACACCAGTCCTGGTGCTCGCGATCTCCGCGAGCGTCAGCGCTCAGGAATACTTCGGACGAAACAAAGTCCAGTACGAGACGTTCGACTGGAAAATCCTCAAGTCCGAGCATTTCGACAACTTCTTCTATCCCCCTGAGTCGACCATCGTCCGCGACGCCGGTCGCATGGCCGAGCGCTGGTACAGCCGCCACACGGACACCTTCCGTCACGCATTCGACCGCAAGTCCCTCGTCTTTTACGCCGACCATCCAGACTTCGAGCAAACGAACGTCGTCGGCGAGGCGCTCGAGGAAGGCACGGGCGGTGTCACGGAGTCGAACCGCACCCGCGTCATCATGCCGTTCACCGGCATCTACGCGGACAACGATCACGTGCTCGGCCACGAGCTCGTGCACGTCTTCCAATACAACATCGCCGAGGGCACCCCGGGCGGCGGCTTGATGCGCCTCGACGCCCTGCCCCTCTGGCTGATCGAAGGTATGGCCGAGTACTTCTCGCTCGGCCGCGAGGATCCGCTCACGGCGATGTGGATGCGAGACGCCGTCATGCGGAACAAGTTCCCGACGATCAAACAGTTGACCACCGACCCGCGCTTCTTCCCGTATCGCTACGGCCAGGCGCTCTGGGCGTACGTCGGCGGACGCTGGGGCGACCGCAGCATCGTCGAGGTCTATCGCGCCGCGCTGCGCCTCGGCTGGGATGCGGCCCTCGTGCGCGTGCTCGGCGAGAACCAGGACTCGTTGTCGAAGGATTGGGCCGCCGCGAACCGCGCGATGTATCTGCCGCAGGTCGCCGGACGGACGCATCCCGATAGCGCCGGAGCGACGATCGTCGGCTTGAATCGGACGGGCGACTACAACCTCGCCCCGACGATCAGCCCCGACGGCAAGCTCTTCGCCTTCTTCTCGAGCCGAAATCTGTTCAGCATCGACCTATTCTTGGGCGACGCGCGGACGGGCAAGGTCATCAAGAAGCTGGCGGGCCCGTCGAGCGATCCGCACTTCGACGCGATCAGCTTCATCAACTCGGCGGGCGACTGGTCGCCCGACGCGAGCAAGTTCGCGTTCATCGTATACGCTGAAGGGCAGAACGAGATCGCGATTCTCGATACGAAGTCGACCAACGTCGAGCGTCGTATCAAGCTGCCCAAGATTGGCGCCGTCAGTCACGTCTCGTGGTCACCCGACGGCAACTCGCTCGCCTTCTCCGGTCAGGCCGGCGGCATCAGCGATCTCTATCTGCTCGACCTCAAGGCCGAAAAGATCACGCAGCTGACGAACGACAAGTACGCGGACATCCAGCCGACCTGGTCGCCGGACGGCAAGACGATCGCCTTCTCGACCGACCGCGGGCCGCAGACCGACTTCAACACGCTCAAATTCTCGCCGCTGCAGCTGGCGACGTACGACGTCGCGACCGGCCGCATCAGCGTCTTCTCGCCGTTCGCGCACGGGAAGCACATCAACCCGCAGTTCTCGCCCGACGGCGCGGACCTGTTCTTCGTCTCCGACCAGGACGGCTTCGCCGACATCTATCGCCTGAACATCGCCAGCGGACAGGTCTTCCGCGTGACGAACGTTTCGACCGGCGTCAGCGGCATCACGACGGTGTCGCCGGCCATCTCCGTGTCGCGACAGACGGGCCGGCTGCTGTTCAACACGTTCTACAACCAGGGCAACGAGATTCGCGGGCTCGAGGCGGCGCAAACCGCCGGCACGCCGGTGACGCCGTCCGCGGCCGCGACGGTCTCCGAGGGCGCGCAGCTTCCGCCGCCGCAGATCACGCGCAGCCTGGTGATGGGCTACCTGGCCGATCCCACGGCCGGTTTGCCTTCAGGCAATGAGTTCACCGTGCAGCCTTTCCACTCGTCGTTCGCGCTCGACGCGATCGGCCAGCCGAGCCTCGGTGTGACGGCCGGTGGACCGTTCGGCACCGGCGTCGCGGGCGGCGTGTCGATGATCTTCGGCGATCAGTTGAGCGACCGGCAGATCTTCACCGCCATCCAAGCCAACGGAACGGTGAAGGACATTGGCGGCGCGCTGCAGTACTACAACATGAAGTATCGATGGAACTGGGGCGCCGGCGTGCAGCACATCCCCTATCTCACCGGCGGCGTGTTCCTCGACACGGCGACGGTGGCCGGCGGTGGAGGCTACAGCGTCAACCAGCTCCTGCAACGCATCTATATCGATCAGGCGGCAGTATTCACGCAGTATCCTTTCTCGTCGACGCGGCGGTTCGAGTTCACGGCCAACGTGACGCGCTACGGATTCGACACCGAGCTACTGCGCACGATCTTCAACCGGGCGAACGTGATCGTCGACGAACAGCAGACGACACTTCCCGGGCAGTACAAACCGGTATGGTTCGCCGAACCGACGGTAGCGTTCGTCGGCGACAACTCGTTCGCCGCGTTCACCTCACCGGTCCAAGGCGAGCGATACCGACTGCAGTACACGCTGACCTCCGGCTCGGTTACGTATCACACCGCGCTGCTCGATTACCGGAAGTACTTCTTCTTCCGTCCGTTCACGCTCGCGGTGCGCGGCTTGTCGCTTGGCCGCTACGGCAACGGCGCGGAAGACATCAACACGACCTGGCCGCTGTACCTTGGCGAAGAGAGCTGGATGCGCGGCTACGGCTACAACTCGTTCACCAGCGACGAATGCGTGGTGAGCGGCGGTTCCGCGCAGGCGGTGGCGACCGGCTGCCCGGTCTTCCAGCGCCTGTTCGGCAGCAAGATCGGCGTTCTCAATACCGAGTTCCGAATTCCGCTATTCGGTACGGAAGGTTTCGGCCTGCTCAACTTCCCCTTCCTGCCGACGGAAGTCTCGCCGTTCTTCGATGCCGGCGTGTCGTATACCAACGCGCAGGGCCCGAACTGGAAAATCACGACGGCCGCCAACGACATTCCGAATTGCGGCAACTCGGCGTCGTTCGCGCTGACACAGCAGCAGTCGCTCTATCCGTGCGCCGACCGCATCCCGGTCTTCAGCGCCGGCCTGTCGTTCCGCTTCAACCTGATGGGCTACGCGATCATGGAAGCCTACGTCGCGCACCCGTTCCAACGTCCGACGAAGAGCTCGGTGTGGGGATTCCAGTTGTCGCCGGGTTGGTGATTGGTGGCGCTAGAGTGTGAGTACGCTTCGCTGCGCTCGGCGTGAGTATGGCCGCTGACGCGGCTTGTGAGTACGCTCGCTTCGCTCGCTGTGAATAACAAAAAAAGGGGCGCCGCAAAGCGGCGCCCCTTTCCTTTTCCGCTGCCGTTACTCACAGCGCGGCGCCAGCCGCGCGTACCCACAGGGCGCGATGCGCCCGTACACACCGCGAGCGTAGCGAGCCTACTCACCGCCAGCGCCAGCGAGCCCACTCACCGCCAGTCGTACAACTGCCGATAAACGGCCAAATTCCTCCCCACGACCCTCACGTACTCGCGTGTCTCCGCAAACGGGATTCGCTCCGTAAACATCTCCGGGTCGTCCGCACCGGGCCGGCCGGACCAACGCTCGACCCGAGAGCCGCCGGCGTTGTAGGCAGCGAGAACGCGTGGGAGCGGACCGTATTGCTTGCGGTACGCGGCGAGATGGGCGGTGCCGAGTTGCAGGTTCGCATCGGCGTCGAGCAGCAATGCGGGATACCACACGGGGAAGCCGAGCGATCGAGCGACTTCCTGGCCGACCGACGGAAGCACCTGCATGAGACCACGGGCATCGGCCACCGAGACGGCGCGCGGGTTGAAGCTCGATTCCTGGCGAATGATCGCCGCGACGAGCGCCGGCTCCAGGCCCTGCGCCTTGGCGGCGCGTGTGAGCTCATCGCGATCGACAACCGGGTACAGGATGCGCATGACTCGCCCGTCGCGTTGGCCGGCCTCGGCGAGCTTCTGGGCGACATGAATGGCCCGCGACGATTGATCGATCGCCAGGAACGCCGCGGCTGTGGCCAGCGCACGCTCCGTCGATGTGTTCGCGCGCTCTTCGAGCGCGTCCATCTCGAAGCGTGCTTCGAAGTCCATGCCGAGTCGCTCGAGCAGCTTGATACGCGCAATCGCGCTGTCGACCGCCGCGACGCGCGGCGTCCGTCCGCCCGTCCCGCCACCCTGAGCAGGCGACGGCACGGCCTCACCGAGGCGCTGTGCGCTCATGACCGTGTAATACGAGATCGGTTGTTGGCCGAGCAACGCTCGCCACCGCTCCCCCGCCGCCTGATCGTCGCCTGCTGCCTTCCAGGCGCGGCCGCTCCAGTATCGCGCGGCGCCGGCTACTTCGGAGCGCGGGTACCGTGCGACGAGCGAATCGAGCTCGCGTGCCGCCTGTTCGCCCTGTCCAGCGACGAGTGAAATCAGCCCGGCCTGAAGTCGCGCCTCGGGTGCTCGCGCGCTCGTCGGGTACGTGCGCGAGAGCTGGAGATAGGTGGCGCGTGCCTCGGCGTCTTTTCCTTCATCCGTGACGAGGTCGGCGTAGAGCGACATCGCCGCGCTCGACGCGGCGGTATCGGTCGGAAAGCGCGCCCAGACGTCGCGCAACGATGCACGCGCCGCGGCGGCGCCGCCGTCCGACGACAGTGTGATTCGCGCTCGTTGGTACGCGGCCTGACCAGCCAACGCTCCTTCGACGAGACTCAATTGCTTGATGGCGTCGCGAGATCGATTGACGCGAGCGAGCGCTTGGCCGTAGCGGAACCGATCGTCCGGCGTCAACTCGATTCCGGCCGCCGACGCTCGGTCGAACCCACTCACCGCACGCGCCGGTGGGCCGTTGATCGACGCGCTGCGCGCCATCACGAGCTGCTCCTGCGCGGTGTGTGACGTGAAGGCGCGATCGAGCACTTCGACGGCGCTCTTTGACTCAGCCGTCCCCGGGTGTTCGCGGATGTACGCCAACGCTTCAGCCTTGATCGAATCGCGCGTTCCACTGTCGGGCGCCACGGAGAGACGAAGCCGGAACGACTGCGCTACCGCGCCCAGTTTCGCGAAGCGCGACGCGGCGCCGAGTGCGTCGCGAAAGCGCTCGCGCGCTTGTGCCTCCGTCCACGGCACGCGAGCGCGCGACGGCGTGAGCGTCACTCGCGCATACGCCGCGCTGCGCTTCGCCGAATCGCTTTCATTCCCCGCCGACCGCAACAGCAGCCAGTCGCGTACGGAACGGAGTTGATCAGCGGCGCTGGCGTACGCCGTCGCGGCGCCGTCGAAGTAGTTGTTCCGCTCGAGTGCGCGCGCGAAGAGCACCGAGCGCACCGCCTTGGTCTCTCCCGTTGCGCTGTCCTTCATCAGCGCCGACGCATGCCGCATCGCGATCGTGTCGAGATCGCGCTCGAGGGCCGCGCGCACGAGAAGCTCGCGTCCTTCCGCGTCGAAGGCGGTATCGACCCACGGTGCGGCGCCGAGCAGCTTGTCCACCTCGGCCCAACCGCCCCAACCGGCGGCGGCGCGCGCCGCGACGAGGAGTGCGGCCGGCGTTTTTCGCTTCGGGTCGCGCAGCACCGGCGCGACGATTTGCGTCGCTCGCCAAGGACGTCCCGCGTTGATCGCGGCTTCGGCTTTGGCGAGGTCGCCGGTCTGTCCGATCGCGCGCGCAAGAGCACTCGGCGTCTGTGCGACGACGTCGCCGTTCGCCTGACCCGTCGCGTCGCACGCCATCGTAAATGCGGCGAGCAACGCGACGAGCCGGCACAACCCCCGAGCGCTAGATCGAATCGCGCGAGCTGCTACTGCTTCTTGGCGCCACCCGCCTGCACGGACTGCGGCTTGTCCGACAGCCAATAGGCGAACCACTGGCGGATACGACTCAGCCGGTCGACGAGCAGCCACGGTTCTCCGGTGCGGGAAAGGTCATGATTGGAACGCGGATAGCGCACGAACTCTGCCGGTACACCTTGCTTCTTTAGTGCCATGAACCAGAGCTCGGCGTTGCCTATCGGCGTCCGGTAATCCTCCTCGCTCTGCACCAGCAGCGTCGGCGTCTTGACGTTCTTGACGTGGCGAATCGGCGACAGCGTGTCGTACATCACCTGATTCTCCCACGGCCGGCCGAAGAACTCGCCTTCCGTAAGACCTTGGGCGTCGGACGCGCCGTACCAGAAGGTCCACTCGCTGATCATGCGGTCCGTTTCAGCGGCCTTGAACCGATTGGTCTTCGTGGTGACCCACGCCGTCATGAATCCGCCGTAGCTGCCGCCGCTAACGCCCATCTTCGTCGAGTCGACGTCGGCACGCTTGGCGACGACGTCCACCGCCTTCATGAGATCATCGTAGTCCTTACCACCCCAATCGCCGCGGCTCGCGTACGTGAACTCGGTGTTCGTTCCGCTCGATCCGCGGGGATTCGTGAACAGCACGAAGAAGCCGCCGCCGGCCAGATTCTGGAACTCGTCGAACCAGTTCTCTCCGTACGCCGAGTGCGGGCCGCCATGGATGTAGAGCACGACCGGATACTTCTTCGAGGGGTCGTAGCCGAAGGGCTTCATCAACCACGACTCGACCTCGAGACCACCCACCGACTTCACCATGAAGCGCTCGGCGTCGGACCACGCGACTTCGCTGTTCACACGATCGTTGAACGACGTGAGCTTCCGCTCGCCGGTGCCGTCGGCGTTCGCGATGTACAGTTCCGTCGGATGTGTGAGATCCGTCGCGATGTAGACGATGTGCTGTTGCGACTTGTCCGCCACGACGCCGTTGATCTGCCGACGCCCGGCGAGAACCGGCGTGATCTTTTTGCTCGACGGATCGATCTTGTAGATACCCGTGCTGCCGCCGGTCGCCGTCTGCATCGCGATCTGGCCGTCCTTCAGCCATTGGATCTGTCCCGGCTCATACTGCCACGTGCCGAGAATGTCCTGCGGCTTCCCACCGTCCGCAGGGACGACGAACAGACGCTGATTCTTGAAGCGCGACGGCTGGCCGACGAACGCGATCTGCTTGCTGTCGGGCGACCAGGTCGGCTGCGACTCGTTGCCAACGTACTCGATCTTTCGTGGCGTGCACTCGGCGGCCTGTTGTTCGCACG
>DATLPC010000116.1:0-3883 GCA_035535975.1 Gemmatimonadaceae bacterium
CGGGACCGGTCACCTTGAGCGGTTTCACCATTCCTTTCATCACGTGGAGCATGCCGTCCGCCGACGGCACCCAACACACGAGCATGTAGGTGCCCGGCTCGAGCGTCATTGTTCCCTCGGCGGTCTCGTTACTACCGGCGGAGTTTGGTCCACCGACGTCGATCGCCCACGGGGGCATCTTGAGGGCCGAACCCCACGACTTCATTGCTTTCGTGAAATCGTCCGGCGTTTTGCCGCCGGTGAGTTGAACGACCCACAGGTGGTGCACTTCTTTTCCGACGTTTTGCAGCCGGAAGGTGGTCGTTCCTGCGGGGATTGTTGCTGGTGCCTGGAACCTGTAGTCGAGCGCTTTCACGTTGACGACGCGCGGGGCGGTCGCCGCAGCAGCTGGCGCTTGCCCGGCGAGCGGCGCGGCGAGGGCCGCAAAGGCGAAGCCGCTCGTCACTAGAATTTTCTTAATCATGGTGGAGCCCCCCAGAGCTCAAGCGTATAATTCTGCAGATAATACGAGCGCGCGCGCTCGAAAATCGCGAGGGAATCCCCTACAACCGGTCCGGTCTCTGCCGCGACTATTTGTGCTTGGTCGTCAGACAGGCAACCGGTGTTCGCTGCGAGCGAGAACGGCCCCGATCGCGGCCCCTCCGCCGAGCGCCGCCGCGAGGCTTCCGAGTGCTGTGACCACCAGCATTGTGGCGCGCCTGCCGGCGTTCGGTGCCCCGACCTTCCACCCGGCGAGCTCCATCAGCAGATACACAACGAGGTACGCAGCCGCCGCCGCGAGCCCGCCTCGCAGCGCGAGCAGTCGCCGTTCGGCAACGGTGCGTCGCAGTCCAACGCCGAGAATCCAAGCCGATGCCGACGCAACGAAGAATGTCGCCGGAACGAATAGCATTCCGTACACAATGTGGATCGGAATCGAGCCACCGCCGCCCTCGACAAAGCGCTGCTCGAGCACGGTCAAGACCAACCCGGCGACCAAAACACTCGGACCAAAGCTGAGTGCGCCGGCCCAGTCAGCGCGACGACGGTCGGTCGCCGCGACCATGTAAGCGAGACGGCGTGACCAAGCAACGCCAGCGATGCTCATGCACGTAACCGCGACCACGCCGGCGAAGACATTGCGGACCATATGAACGGCACCTGGCACCGGCGACCCAATGACGGTGCCGAGCGCGATCCCGACGACAATCCCGCCAAAGAGATAGCCCACCGTCAGTAAAGCCACCGACGCCGGTGTGGCCGACGTGCGCAACACTCCGGTTGTCATTTGGTCCCTCGCAGCGAGGCTCGGCTGACGTTGAATGTGCAGCCAAGTGCGGCGCGACGCGACGCTCGGCAATTGGCACGTCCTCTGCCCTGCACGGCGCCGTGCCCCTTCGACTGACGCTGGCTTGGCTTCACTTGCTCGCCCTTGGTGTCGGATTGGGGGGCGTATGGGGCCGCGCGCGTGCCTTGCACGACTCCCTTCGCGAGCCCGTCGACGAGAGATCGCTCAAGCGCGCGCTCGTCGCCGACACGTGGTGGGGCATCGCGGCGATCACGTGGCTCATCACGGGGTTGTGGCGGCTGCTCGCGGCTACCGAGAAAAGCACGTCGTACTATCTGTCGAACTACGCGTTCTTCGCAAAGATGACGCTGTTCGTCGCCATCCTCGCGCTCGAAGCGTGGCCGATGATGACACTCATTCGGTGGCGCATGGCGACGCGCGAGCCCAACGCGCGCGACGCCGGACGGATCGAGGTGATCAGCTACGTCGAATGCGCGCTCGTCATCGGCATGGTGGTCGCCGCCGTCGCGATGGCGCGCGGGTTTGGCTTCAGCATCGGGGCGCCGCTCGTGGCAGCGACCGACAATCTCACCGCGCTCGGCGATTCCGCGGACATGACGACGGCCGAGTCTTCGTCGACGCCGAGGATGCCGTCGCCAAGCGCGACGTCGGCAGATCTGCAGCTATTGAGCGCGGAGTTAGCGATGCCGCTCTCGGGCGTCGATCCGATGAAGCTCAAAAGCAACTTCAACGCGTTGCGCGCGGGCGGGCGGCGCCACGAGGCGCTCGACATGATGGCACCACGACGCACACCGGTGATGTCCGCGGCGTCGGGACGGGTCCTCAAGCTCTTCACAAGTAAGGCGGGGGGATTGATGGTCTACGCCGCCGACTCGTCGGAGCGATTCATCCTCATGTACGCGCATCTCGACGGGTACGCACCCGGCCTGCGCGACGGCGATTCGCTGACGCGCGGACAACTCATCGGGTACGTGGGAGTCACTGGCAATGCGTCGCCGAATGCGCCGCACCTTCACTTCGCGATCGCGCGAAGCGACGACATTCGGCGCTGGTCCAAGGGGACGCCGATCGATCCGCTTCCGGCGTTGCAGGCGGCGCGACGCTAGCGTCGGGCACCCATCGCGGTTGACGCGGGGCGCTCACGGGCGCAGAGTATCGTTTTCCCCTTCGAGCGATCGACACCATGGAACGACGTGACCTCCTTCGCGCGTTCGGCGCCGCGACAGCGCTGGCGCTTGTCCCACACGACGCAGTCGCGGCGTGGGCGCGTGTCGCGAGCGGTCTGCGTCCAACCGGCGGTTTGAGCGACGCGCAGCTCGCGCTTGTCGGTGCAATCGCCGACATGATCCTCCCACGAACGGATACGCCCAGCGCGACGGACGTCGGCGTGCCGGCCTTCGTCGATGTCATCGTGACCGAGAACTATGCCGACGCGGATCGCGCGACATTTCTCGCGGGGCTCGACGCGATCGATGTGCAGGCGAAGAGCGCCGGCGGAGCGGCCTTCGTCGATCTCGCTCCCGCGGCACGCTCGGCGACGATCGACGCGATCGAGAGCGCGAGCGATCGACGATCGGAACCAAGTCGCACGTACTGGCGGCTCAAAGGTCTCATCGTGCATGGGTATTTCACGAGCGAACCCGTGATGAAGAAGGTGCTCAAAGTCGAGATCATGCCCGGACGATTCGACGGTGCCGCGCCGATGCCGCAGAAAGCAACGCACGTCGAGGGAGGACATTCGCATGGCTGAGATCACGGCATTTGACGCGATCGTCGTCGGCTCGGGGATCAGCGGCGGTTGGGCGGCGAAAGAGCTTACCGAGCGCGGACTCAAGACGCTTGTGCTCGAGGCGGGAGGTCCCATTGACCCGAACACTGATTTCGTCGAACACGTGCAACCGTGGGAAATGCATTTCCGCGGACTGGGCGATCGAAAATCTCTCGAGCGCGACTATCCGGTGCAGCGCGGCTGTTACGCCTGCGACGAGATGGGCCACAAGTTTTTCGTGAAGGACGGCGAGAATCCCTACACGAATCCCACCGATGCGCCGTTCAAGTGGTTTCGCGGACGACAGGTCGGAGGTCGCTCGATCATGTGGGGTCGGCAAGTCTATCGGTGGAGCGATCTCGACTTCGAGGCGAACGCAAAAGATGGACACGGCAACGACTGGCCGATTCGCTACAAGGACATCGCGCCGTGGTACTCGTACGTCGAGCGGTTCATCGGGGTCACTGGCGCGCGCGAAGGTCTCGCCCAACTACCCGACGGCGACTTCCTCCCGGCGATGGCGATGACGTGCGTCGAGGCCGACGCGCGCCCGAAGATCCTCAAGGCGTTCGGCGGCGAGCGCGTGATGACGATCGGACGCGCGGCAATTCTCACCAAGGCGCACAACGGTCGCCTGCCCTGTCATTACTGCGGCCCGTGCGAACGTGGCTGTGTCACGCATTCCTACTTCAACAGCCTCGGCTCGACGCTGCCGGCGGCGCGCAAGACCGGCAACCTCACGTTGCGACCGAACAGCGTCGTCGCGGAAGTACTCTACGACCCGAAGCGCGGACGGGCTCGTGGGGTGCGTGTGATCGACGGCCAGA
>DATLPC010000117.1:0-8415 GCA_035535975.1 Gemmatimonadaceae bacterium
CCTCGAGCGCTGGACGGCCCTGCACCTCATCGACGTCGTCCGGCTGGCCGCGGCCCGTCTCGCGGTTCGCGCCGCCACCGCCCCGGCCGGCGCCGCCGCCGCCGCCACCACCGCCACCCCCACGACCACCGGCGGTCGCGCTCACGCTGAAGCTTTCGCCGTTGTCGGTGTAGGCGGCGATGCCGTCGGCCACGCCGTAGACGATCGGGCTGGCGTCGTCGACCACGCGTGTGCGCAGGAACGTCCCGGTCACCGTGCCGCGGCCGGCGGTGCTCATGCTCACGCCATTGCTCATTCCATAGTCGATGGCGAATTGCGCCGAGCCGACCGCCCCGATGTACACGCCGCCGTTCTTCACAAAACGCTGAAGGTTCTGCAGGCCTTCGTACCCGAGTCCCGGACGCATGTCGTCGGTCTGCGTCATCTTGCCGATGTTGGGCGTCTCCGGCGTGTTCTTCCAGGGAATCGGATTGCGCCACATCGGCATCCCTTCGATAATGCTCCGGCCCGCGCCGCCGCCGGGGCCGAAAATGATCACGTCGTACTTGGCGTTCAGGTTGTTGTCCTTCGCCACGTCCTGGGTGCTGATGTACGTGTACGGGATCTGGTTGAAGTCGAACGCCTGGCGCCACCAGCCTTCCGTCTGCGTGCTCTGCCAGGTGTGCATGATCGCGACACGCGCGGCGCGCACGGGGTGCGCCTTCACCATCGGCGTGTTGGCGACTGCGGCGACCTTCAGGCCCAAATCTTTGGCGGTCGCATCAAGCTCGGACTGGCCAACACCCTTGATGATGAACGAGCCGCGCTTGTACTGCGTCCCATTGCCATCGAACGGTTCCTCGGCGGCCTGGATGTCCGCGTTCTTCAGCTTGTAGCGGAGCGTGATGAGCGCGTTGTCGCCGTTGGCATTAATGAGGAACGTGCTGCCGCTCCCCGTCACGCCACCCGGTGCTTTCACTTCGCCCTTCACCGGCTCCATCGCGACGCTGAGAACTTTGGGATCGGTGACGCGCACGGCCTGGACGGCGAAGCCTTCGGGGAAGGTCCAGCCGGTGTCGTCGTACGGGTTCTTCTGCGGATCGTTGGGCGACCAAAACTGATAGTCGAGGAGCGCATCGGCGATGCGCGAGTACGGCTGGTCCATGCGGACGATGTAGCTACCCGCCGGGAACTCGCGGTTTTCGGCGGCTGGGCGACTCGGCGACTCGGCGGCTCGGCCTGCGCTATCGCCCGCTTGCTGGACACCACCGCGGCCACCGCGACCACCGCGTCCACCCTGCGCGACGACCTTGACCGGCACCGACACGCTGAATGACGATGTGGCACGCGAGAGCTCGACGCGCTGTTTTTGGAGAATTCTCAACAGCTCGGCTTGCGCGCCGGGGCGCGGATCGTTGGCCGTCAGGACGTACGCCGCGGGGCCTTCCGTCTTCGCCTTAAGGATCGACCGCTTGCTCTTCTGATAGAAGTTGTCGAGGATGAGCTGGCGGTTGTTGGCGATGTAGTTGAGCGAGACGAGCAGACCTGTTTGTTCGTAGTTGTTGTTATTGCGCAGCGACCACATCACGCGCGGGAGCGGCGGGTTTTGCTTGAACCAGCTCCGCTGCGTGTCGTTCGGTCCGAGGATGCGCTCCTGCGTGTCGGCGCTGCCACCGTTGCCGAACGTCTCGTACAAGCGGCTGATGCCGTTGTGCGTCGCGGCGATGAACATCAAGTAGCCGGGCGACCAGGTGTCGAACGTGCCGTGGGCGAAGACGCCGGGCATACCGTAGCGCGTCATCTCCTGGACGTTGTTCCAGCCGATCATCTGCCACTCGTTCGTGACGAGCGGATCGAGCCAGGAGTTGTACGGGCCGTCGCCGATCGTGTTGTCGTAGAGATAGGCGACCGACTCGTGCAGATCGTGCAGGACCTGCGCCTTCTGGTCCACGTACTCGTTGAGGATGTTCTGCGTGAGCTTGAGCGTCATCCCCATCGCGTCGCGATTGTTGTCGTGCGCGACGTAGTGGCCCCAGTAAATCGCGTTCGGGGCGACCTGCCCCGGATGCTTTTTCTTCCACTCGTAGAGATCGACCACCCGATCGCGCCCGTCGACTTCGACGATTGGGGTGATGAGGGTGATCTCGTGCTCGCGGATATTCCTTATATACGGCGATTCATCGACCGCCAGCCGATACGCAAGCTCCATGAGCGCCGTCGGCGCGCCGGCTTCGGTCGAGTGGATCGTGCCGGTGATGTAGTAGACCGGCACCGACTGCGCGACGAGCGCGGCGGCCTGCTTGTCGTCCATGTTGATCGTGCGCGGATCGGCGAGCTTGGCGAGGCGGGCGCGGTTCTCCTCGTACTTCGCCATTAGCTGCTCGCTGCCGATCGCGACGGCGATGTGTTCCCTCCCCTCCTCCGTCGTGCCGATCGAGGTGACCTTCACTCGGCTCGGGATCGCTTTGGCGAGCAGGCGCATGTACTCGTAGACCTCCTTCGAGTACGGCAGCTTGCCCGGCGCGCCGGCGATGTCGCCGAGGACCGCTTTGGGGGTCGGGACGCCGGCGCGAGCCGGCATGTAGTCAACGAGCGGAGAAAGGAAGAAGGGTTCGGTCGTGTATTCCTTGATCTTCTTCGTGTACTCCTCGTCGATCGGCTGATTTGGGGCACGGCCGGGCTTGGCATTGGCCAAGTCTTGTTGAGCACGAGCCGCTGGTACAATCGCGATCAGGCTCAAGACAAGCGGAAGGGTGGCGTTGATGCGCCGCATGTGAGGCAACCTCGTGGGGCGATGGAGGGAGTTGGGCAACTGAAAAGTGGATAGTGGGAGAGGAAGTCGGAAGGGTTCCCGCTAGTTGGATTCGCGGTCCTCCAAAGCCTCACGAAGCCTTTGCAATTCCATCTTCAGCTCGTCCGACGCCAACGCGTTCTTGTAGCTCATGATGACGAGCTTCGCCGACACGAGGAATACGCCCGCCTCGAGGAGCAGGTCGTGCGGAACTCCCTCCACGAGCAGCGCGATCGCGAACAGCACGAGCGTGACTGCGATCGTGATCCACGAACCAATGTCGAGCAGCTTGCGGCGAGGCATTTGAAAGGGCGATGGGCGGTCTTGGCCAGCGTCGAATGCAGTCCGTATGCCCACTCCCCCTCGACAAGCCCGCCTAGGCGGGAAAGATTCGGGCGCGGTCGACTGCGAGACCCTCACCAATTGCCAGGGACAGGCCTACATGCTAAAGGACTTCAAAGCGTTCATCATGCGCGGCAATGTCCTCGATCTCGCAGTCGCCGTCGTAATCGGTGGGGCGTTCGGCGCGATCGTCAAATCGCTCGTTGACGACATCATCATGCCGCCGATCGGCCTCGCACTCGGCAAGGTCGACTTCACCAACTTGTTCATCGTGCTCAAAGAAGGCACCAAAGCTCCGCAGCCCTATGCGACGGTCGCGGCAGCGAAGGACGCCGGCGCGGTGACGGTCAACTATGGCGCCTTCATCAACACGATCATCGCGTTCCTGATCGTCGCGCTCTCCGTGTTTCTGATCGTGCGCATGGCGACCAAGATGTACGCGAAGCCTGCCCCGGTCACGGACAACACGAAGCCCTGCCCGCGGTGCACGAGCTCGATCCCGAAGGCGGCGACGAAGTGCCCGCAATGCACGGCGGATCTCGCGGCGTAAAGCGCCGAGTGAATCTCCTCCGCGTCCTACGGCGTCCGACGGCGCGTCAGAATCACGGTCACGGGATTCGTATCGCGCGCCGAGATTACGATCGGCATCGATAGCGAATCGTACCCGGGCTTCTCGAAGCTGAGGCGCCAATTGCCCGCGGGCATGAAACCGAGCGTGACCGTGCCGGTAATCGTCGTCCGCGCGAAGGTGCCCGTGGCAACGTCTATGACGTGCACGTCAGCGATCGGTTCGCCGGTTTCCACGTCGAACACGCCGAGGATTCTGAGCGGGAGCGAGGGGTCGGCGTGCATCGCGGGCGCCGGAGCCGACGCGAGCACATACGAGCCGGTCACGGGAGCGTAGCCGATTCCCGGTTTGAGCGTGACGAAAATCGCGTTGCTGGCGCGCGCCGGCAGATTGTCAGCGTGGTCGGTGCACGGGTGGTACTCCATCTCGGCGATGTGCTCGGGCTTGATTGACGCAAGCACGGTGGCGATCATCGGGCTGATCGCCGCTGCGTCGCCGCTGCGGCGTCGCACGGCGAGTGGATCCAGTGGCACGAGGCGTTGTCGAGCGCCGTTGACCCACACGTCCGGCACCGGAGGACAACCGCCCGACCGTGCAGCCGAGATCATCGCGCGACGAGCCGTCGGCAGCGAGCCAGGCCCGTGCATGCCGATGGCGTCGGGCTTCCCCGCCCTCCCCCAGATCATCTCAGGGCGCAGCTTTGTGACGACATCGAGCGCATCGATGATCGGACGGCTGCTCTGCTCGATCGCCTCGGCGTCGATGAAATAACTCTTCCGTCGAACGTCTTCGTCGGCGGTGACACGAACGGTGTCCAGCGTGACGACAACGCGGCGGAGCTTGACGTCGAACGCGAGGACGCGCCCGGTGTCGTTGAAGAACAGATCGACGCGTTGAAAGCCAATGCGCCGGACGACCAGCTCGTGATCTTCGCCGGTGCGTGGAATGGTCAGCGTCTGCGCCCCACGTTCGTCCGTTGTCGCGCGGGCGAGAACACCTGTCAGGCCGTGCACCACGGATACCTCGGCGCCGGCGAGCGGTGTGCCGAGCGAATCGGTGACGCGCACGCGCAGTGTGGCGGTCGGCGCGACCTGGGAGCCCGCGGCCGAGGTGGCGGCGGCGAGCATGAGCATTGGCCGAGTGATGGCGAGGCGCGTAGCGCGTGCCTGTAAGAGACGGATGAAGCTAGACATATGGAATCCGTCTCAGGCCGTCAACAACGAAGATTGTAAGCGTTCTTACAAATGATTGCGGCTCGGCGGCGGCGCGTGCGTGGAGAGGAAGTCGCGTAGCGCGGCAATCAACTCCGGCCTCGCCAGAACCCCTCGAATACCGGCGTGCGTCGCACCCTCGACGACGACGAGACGCACGCTCGGTCTGAGTCGCACCAGTGCGTCGAGCCCGGCTTTCATCGGATCGTTTGTGCCGACTATCGCGAGTGTGGGCACGGTGACCGCCGCGGCTGCCGCTGGCGTCATCACATGATCCGCCCTCGAACGCGTCACCGCGGCGAGGGCGAGCGGATCCTCGGTGCGGCGGCAACTCGCCGACAGAACCTTCAGGCTGTCGTCCGCCGGGAGCGCGACACCTGCCGGCGAGAGCCGAGCCATCAGCGAGCGGCTGATGCACTCGCGTTCCATCTCCGCCGCGTCCTCCTCCGCCTCCCTGGCCTGCGCAGTGTCCCACGTGAAACGTCCCGACCCCGCGATGAGCGTCGCCGAGAGAAATCGTTCGGGACGAAGCGTCAAGAGCTGTGAGACGATGTGGCCACCCATCGAGTACCCGACGATGTGCGCGCGCCGAATGCCGAGGTGGTCGAGCAATCGCACCACATCGAGCCCCATCTCGCGACCGTAGCGCGCCGCGTCGTGCGGCTTGTCGCTTTTGCCGTGACCGCGCATGTCGAACGCGAGCACGCGGTAGTTCCGTGCCAGGTCCTGGACGATGCCGTTCGCCGACCAGATCTCGGCGGTGTTCGCAAAACCGTGAACGAGAACGACCGGCTCGCCCGCGCCGCGCTCGACATAACGAAGGCGGACCCCGCCGGCATCGAAATATTTGTCCTGAGCCGAACCGAGACTCGGCGCGAGCGCCAGTGCCGCCGCTACCGCTGCCAGCGCGACGGCACGAATGCCTCGGGTTGTCACGGTACGACGGGCCGCACCGTCTCGGTGATCGCCGGAATTTTTCCTTCCATCGCTTTGTTGAACGCCGCGAGATCGGTATCGACGAGCGACTTGTACGCGGTTCGCGCCGTCCCGAGGTCCTTCTCCAGATTCGACAGCCACTCGACCGATGCCTCAGTAGGGGCGTAGTCCGACCCGCCGGCAACGTCGCCTGCGCCGTTCCCCACAGTTCCATTCAGCCAGATGAGCGCCATGTAGAGACTGAACGGCTCGACGTAGTACTTGTCGTCGCTGTTCATGTCGCTGCGCGAGAGCATCTTGAGCTCGACGTCCATCATCTTCTTGTCGAGATCGACGAGCGCCTTCTGAACGTCGGGCTTCTCGAGATTCGCCTTCACCTGATCGGCGATCTGTTTGCGCATAACCTCGAGCCGGTTGACCATGTCGGCGGTCGACGTCATCGCATCGCGAATGCGGACCTGTGCTTGCGTCGACGCGACGAGATCGGCGTCGGTCGTCTTGATCTCGGGATCCTTGAGGATCTCCAGCGGCTGCGTGACCGACACGCCGTTGACGGAAAGCCGAACCGTGTACTTGCCGGGCAGCGCCATCGGCCCGGCCGTCTGCGCGCCTTGAATTCCCCAGTGCACGACCGGACGCGTCGGGCGGTTGCGGAAGCGCGGCTCCTCGAAGATGTGCGGGTTGTCCGGCGCCGGCGTGCGCATCGCGACGGTACGCGGCGGGTCATAGCGGACGTCCCATTGCGTGCGATTCATACCAGCGCGCGTCGGCGCCTGAATCGTGCGCACGACGTTGTTCGCCGTGTCGAGAATCTCGATTCGCGCCGGACGCTGCGACGCGGCCTTGAGATTGAAGGTGATGTCGGCGCGTCCGCTGCGCGCCTGGCGATAGCCCGGGTGCGGCGGATAGAGCTGGACGTCGGCGTCGGCGATCTGGCCCTCGAGCTCCAGCGGCGCGATGTCGCGCAGAATGAACACGCCGCGTCCGTAGGTCGAGACGATGACGTCGTGCCAGGTCTTGTTCGCAATGATCCACGACACCGCCGTCTGCGGCAGACCTTCCTTGAATTGGCGCCAGTGCGCGCCGTCGTCGAGCGTGTAGTAGAAGCCGTGGGCCGTGCCCGCGAACAGCATTCCCTTGCGATTCGGATTCTCCGTCACCGCCATCACGTAGTCGAGCGGATGCGCTGCCGGGAGATCGCCGGTGACGCTGGTCCACGTCGCACCGAAGTCGGTCGTCTTGAAGACGTACGGCTTGCGGTTGTCCATCATGTGGAAGTCCACCGCCACGTACGCCGTCGCCGGATCGAAGTGCGACGGTTCGATCTTGCGCACCGTTCCCCACGTCGGAAGCCCGGCCTTGTTCAGGTTCGCGGTGACGTCCGTCCAATTGCCGCCACCTTCCTTCGTCAGCCACACCTTGCCGTCATTGGTGCCGGCCCAGATCAGCCCGCGCTGAATCCCCGACGGAGCGATCGCGAAAACGAGCTCGCCATAGAATTGGCCGAGGTTGTCCTCGACGATGCCGCCCGACGACACGATGCGCGACGGATCCTGCGTCGAGAGATCGGGGCTGATCACGCTCCAACTCTGACCGCTGTTAGAGGTCTTGAATACGACCTGGCAGCCGTAGTACACCGTGTTGTGATCGAACGGATCGATCGCCAGCGGCGGCGTCCAATGGCAGCGGTATTTCAGCTTGTTCGGCGGAGAGTCGAGCGTGTGCACCCACGGCGACACCGAGCGCGCGCGCTTGGTGCGATGATCGTAGCGGGTGACTTCGTTTCCGTAGCAGCTCGCCCAGACGATGTTCGGGTCGGTCAGGTCGGGCAGCGTGAAACCGGACTCGCACCCGCCGAGACCGTGATCCCAAGTCGACGTTCCGGCAAATCCGCCGCCGCCACGGCCGCCGCCAGTCGAGTCGGCAGTCGTCGTATCACCGCGAGCGAGATTGCCGCGCGCGCCGGCGTCAGTCCCGCCACGCGCCGCCACGCGAGCGCCGCTGGTGTCGCCGCGCGCGGGCGCGCCTCGTCCCCCTCTCCCACCCCGACCAGCCGCGGCTGAGTCGGCGCCGCCCCGACCGCCGCCGCGACCACCGCGTCCCGCACCTGCGGCGATGCCGCGCGTCGCCGTCGTCGCCTCAGGCGCCGTGCTCGGCCCGCGCATCGTGCCGTTGTCCTGTCGGTTGCCGTAGACCCAGTACGGCACCTGCGCATCCACCGCGACGTGATACATCTGCGCGATGGGTAGCACGACCGCCTGGAAGGTCTTCCCATGATCGTTAGTCAGCCGCGCGCCAAGGTCGTTCGTGAGTCCGAAGTGGTCGGGCTTCTTCGGGTCGATCCAGATGTCGTGGTTGTCGCCGCCCCACGGGACTTCGGTGAACGACTTGCCACCGTCCATCGAGCGGAAGAAGCTGCTGTTGGCGATGAGAATCTCGTCGGCGTTGCCGCTCGAGACTTTGATGTTGATGTAGTAGCCGGCGCGCCCGATGAGCGGACGCTGGTAGTTGACGACCTTCCACTTCACACCGCCGTCGTCGCTGCGCCAGACGGAGCCTTGATCCGCGGTCTGAATCAGCGCGTACAC
>DATLPC010000118.1:0-11138 GCA_035535975.1 Gemmatimonadaceae bacterium
CACCTTGCTCGCGCCGGCGAGCGCCAGGTCGACCGCCTCCTTGCGCAGCTGGGCGATCGCGCGATCGCGCTCGCTCTCGATCTCGCGGCGCGCGCGCTCGAGCATGTCCTGCTGCTCCTTGCGCGTCTGCTCGACCATGTCGGCTCGGAGCTTTTCGCCGACCGATCTGCCGTCAGCGATGATCTTCTGCGCTTCGCCTCGGGCGGCGTCGATCTGCGCCTGGTGCTCCTGGAGCAGCTTCGCCGCCTGCTCGCGGTCGCGCTTCGCGGCCTCGATCGCTTCCTCGAGCGCCTTCTCGCGCGCTTCGACCGCGGCGGTGATCGGTCCGAACGCGAACTTCGAGAGAATGAAGTACAGAATGACGAAGATGAGCAGCGTCCAGAACATCAGGTTGAGCTGGAGGCTCATCAGCCCGCCCCCGCCACTCGCGTGCTCGGCGCCCTCTTGCGCGAAGGCAGCGGCTGCGTTGGCGGTCGATAGAAGGACGAGTCCCGAAAGCATGCGCATAGTGATTCCGAAATCAGAAGGAGTTCGAAGGCGGCGCCCCCGGGGGCGCCGCTCCGAGGTTGCCTAGATGAACGGCTTGAGCTGGATCAGCAGGCAGACGACGACGCCGAACAGCGCGACGCCTTCGATGAGGGCCGAGAGAATCAGCGCGTTCGTCGCGATCGTGCCCGCGATCTCCGGCTGACGCGCCTGACCTTCAGCGGCGCCACGGCCGATCTGGCCGATGCCAATGCCCGCGCCGACCGCCGCGAGGCCCGCACCGATACCAGCGCCGAGCATCGCCCACGCACCGGTGTACTCCTTGGTGAAACCGGCCGCGGCCTGGAGGAGAGGAAGAATTGCCATTGTGAGTTCTCCAAGAACTTTTCAACTGCGTCACTGCTCCGCGCCGACCAACTTGCGAGGGCGCCGCCCGTCAGCGAGCCCCGGGGCTCAACGGGCTTCACCGGGCGCTCGCCCGGTTACGAACGGCCGCAGATGGAGCTGATTCCGCGCCCGTAAAACGACGATCTTTCTAACTAATGGTGTGCCGCGCGAATCTGTCCGATGAACACCGCCGCGAGCAGCGAGAAGATGAACGCCTGAATGAACGCGACCAGGATCTCGAGCAGCATGATGAACAGCGCCATGGCCAGTGGCGCGAGGAAGATCTTGAAGCCGAACATGAAGATCAGGCCGATGAGCGCGAGGATGATGACGTGCCCCGCGATCATGTTCGCGAAGAGACGGATCGTCAGCGCGAACGGCTTGGTGAACTTTCCGACGATTTCGACGGGCGTCATGATGACGGTCATCAACTTCATCAACGGCCCACCTTCGTGCGGCCAATAGACAATCGTGTTGATGTAGCCCTTGCCGAGCGCCCGCATGCCCGCCACTTCGATCACGACGAAGGTGATCGCGGCGAGCGTCCCCGTGACGGCGATGTTGCCGGTCGGGGTCGAGCCCCACGGCAAAAGGCCGAACAGGTTGCAGAAGACGATGAAGAAGAAAAGCGTCAGGCAGAACGGGACGTACTTCTCGCCGCCGTGCCCACCGAGCACCGGCAGGTAGATCTCGTTTCGGAGGTAGAGGATCACGGCCTCGATGCCGGCCGCGAAGCCCTTCGGACGTCCCACCTCCTGCGAATGCCGCTTGTGCGAGGCGGCCACACCGAGAAGAAGCGCCAGCGTCACCAGTCCGGAGAGGATCAGAAAGACAACGTGCTTGGTGAGTCCCAAGTCCACCGTCTTGCCGCCAATCTGCACGTTCCACGTGGGCAATTTCGCTTCGCAGGCCCAGTCGCGAAGATTTTTGACACACGGGTACTCGATTTCCTTCGAGTCCGTGATGTGGGGCATGATGATCTGGGCCGGTCCGACCGGCTCGGCAGCATGGGCGGGCTCCTGCGACGCGGCAGTGTGCTCCTGCGCCATCACCAACGCCGGGCGCCCGAATCCCGCGACGAGCGCGGCACCAGCAAGCAAGGACCGAAGTCTCATGATTTGATCAACAGAGGGTCGAGCAAGGCCGAGAGGAAAAGGAACGTCGCCAGACTCACGAGCGCCGCGACCGCCGGCAGCTTGAGTGCGAGCAGGGCAACCAACGCGTAGATCACGAGCCCGAAGAACCTGACCAGGGCGCCGGCGCCCATTCGCGCCATCAAGCCTGCCCGGCCGGCGACCCGTCCCACCGCGAACGCCGCCAGCTGCAACGCCACCGCCACCGCACCGCTCGTCCAGATCGCCGAAGAATCACCGGGACCGTGGAAAATCAGCGACATCAACACGCCGCCGACCACCACAACCCCAACGACCACAGCAGCATAGCGCGCAAGGGCCTGGCTCACTGCTGCCCCTCCCTGTCCCGCTTAGCATGCTCCCGAGCGATCCGCTCCGCGTCCCGACGCTGTGCCGCGGTGACTCTTCGAATCATCGAATAGAAGCCACCACCAGCACCCGCGAAGACACAGATGAGTAGGAGCCAGGGCGAAGTGCCAAGCCGGCGATCGAGCCACACGCCGGCGGCAACGAAGACCAGCAGCGTCAGGGCGAACTGGACGCCGATTCCGGCGAACTCCGCCCCGCTGAGAGGGCGATCTCGCCCTCCAAACTGGTCCGTCCCACCGCGACGGCCCGCACGTCCCCCGTCCATGCGAGGCAAAATCTAGGAGCTTGTGAAATTTTTCGCAAGCAAAGTGGAGCACGCTGCAAGACCGGCAGTAACCGCCAATTCGCCAAATTTTAAGTCGATGATTTCGCAGAACTTTCGCCGTGACTCCTCATGTTGACTATTCGTCAGACGGTTGATAAGTTGGCAGCCGCCATGAATCGTGAGCGTTCCCGGAGTGCTCACGTCAACGCGCGGCCCAAACCCGCCGCCGGGACATGAATACTCGACTCGCCATCTCGTTGCTTATCGCAGGTGCACTCGCCTTCGCCTGCGGGCCTCGGTCGCACTCCGAAGCGCCGGCCGCGCTCGCCAGCGCCCTCCCGATCAACACGAGTAGCCCCGCGCCGCCGGAAAAAATCGTCCGGCGCACGTCGAGTGGCCGCTCGTCGGCCAAAGTCCAGCCGTATTTCGCCGTCCAGGTCGCGCAGCGAACCGTGCACTTCTCGCTCGACGTCGCGAACACCGGTCCGAAGCACGTCGAACTCGACTTCGCGAACGGGCAAGCCTACGACTTCACCGTGGTCGACTCGTTAGGCCGCAAGGTGTGGCGCTGGTCGGACGGACGCCTCTTTACGCAAGGCGTACAAAACAAACAGCTCTCGCACGGCGAGACGATGCAAGCGCACGAGATCTGGAAGCGGGCAGCCCCCGGCAAATACACGGCGATCGCCACGCTGCGCAGCGCGAACTTCCCCGTCGAAGAACGCGCCGATTTCGTCGTCCATTAAGAAACTCTAAAAACTGGCGACCGGAGACGGACGCTGGATGGTCGAAGGGAAACGGGCCGCGCGCGCGGCCCGTTCGCGTTTGTCCCCCCCCGTGCTCTACCCTCCGACGTTCCCTGGCGATTAGCTTCCGACACTCGCACACCGGAGCGCACTCGGGTGGCAACACGACAGCAGGTCGACGATTCACGGGATGTCGAACTTCTCGACCAACTCGCGCGCGCGCGATCGGCGCTCATCGAGCAAATCGGCCGACGCATCATCGGGCAACACAAGATCGTTGACGATCTCGTCGCCGCGCTCCTCGCCGGCGGACACGTGCTTCTCGTCGGCGTCCCCGGACTCGCCAAAACGCTGCTCGTGCAAACTGTCGCCCAGGCGCTCGACTTGAGCTTTTCGCGCGTCCAGTTCACCCCCGACTTGATGCCGAGCGACATCACCGGGACGGAGCTCCTCGAGGAAGACCACACGACGGGCCGTCGCTTCTTCAAGTTCGCCAAGGGGCCGATCTTTGCGAACGTCGTCCTCGCCGACGAAATCAATCGTGCACCACCGAAGACGCAGGCCGCGCTCCTTCAGGCAATGCAAGAGCACGCCGTCACGGCTGCCGGACAAACGCACCGACTCCCCGAGCCGTTCTTCGTTCTGGCGACGCAAAATCCGATCGAGCAGGAAGGCACCTATCCACTGCCCGAAGCGCAGCTCGACCGGTTCATGATGCAGCTCATCGTCGGCTACCCGACGCGCGAAGAGGAAGAGAAGATCGTCGCCGCGACGACGGGCGACCTCGCGGTCGACATCCGTCCAATGCTCAACGCCGAGCAGTTGCTGGAGCTGCAGCATCTCGTGCGACGCCTGCCGGCACCGCCGTCTGTCGTCAGCTACGCCGTGCGTCTCGCGCGCTCGACCCGCCCGAATGCCGAAGAGGCGACGACCCAGGTAAAGAAGTACGTGAGCTGGGGCGCCGGCCCGCGCGCGTCGCAGTATCTCATCCTGGGCGCCAAGGCCCGCGCGGCGATGGATGGCCGCGCCGTTCCCGATCTCGACGACGTGAATGCGATGGCGGTGCCGGTCCTGAGCCACCGCGTCGTCGTGAACTTCCAGGCGGAAGCCGAGGGGATGTCGCCGGAGCGACTCGTTACGGTGCCCACGAGGCCTTAGCTCGGCGACTCGGCGCCATCAGGCGCGCGGGAGTGTGAGCGTGAACGTCGCTCCCGCGCCGAAGGTGCTCGCTACCGTGACGTCGCCGCCCATGGCGCGGGCAAGCTCACGGCTGATCGCCAGTCCGAGGCCCGTGCCTTCGGCGACGCGCGTCAGGTTGCCTCCGAGCTGAACGAACGGCTCGAAGATCGCCTCGAGCTTGTTCGACGGTATGCCGGGTCCCGTATCGGTGACGCGAATGCTGACCGTTTGATCCGACGCTTCCCAGGCGACGGTCACGCTGCCCCCGGCGGGAGTGAATTTGACCGCGTTCGACAGCAGGTTCGCCAGAACTTGCTGGAGCTTGTCGAGATCCGCCGTGCACACGACCGACGGATCACCCGCTATCCGGGAGTAGTGGAGTGGCTTCGCCTGCACCTGTGGCTGGATGAGCGATTCGACCGACAACAGAGCATCGTCCACCAGCACGCGCTCGATGTGGAGCTCGAGGTGGCCGCTTTCGATCTTGGCAAAGCTGAGCAAATCGTTGATCAGCCCGAGCAGGTGACGCTGACTGCGCTGGATGCGATTGACGTCGTCCTGCTGCTCGAGACTAAGCGGCCCACGCAACCCCATCTGGAGGAGCTCCGCGTACCCTCCAATCGCGTTGAGCGGAGTTCTCAGCTCGTGGCTCATCGTGGCGAGGAACTGACTCTTGGCGCGATTGGCTTCTTGTGCTTCGCGGTAGAGTCGCGCGTTGTCGACGGCGACGGCGGCGCGCCGGGCTAACTCCTCGGCGAGCCAGACATCCTCATTCGAGTAGCGGCGACCCGACGTCGACGTCGCAAAGGTGAGCACGCCGATCGTTCGCCCGCGCGTCACCAGTGGTGCGCTGATGTAGGACGTGATTCGCGTCGCCCGCATCGTTTCCAACTGCTCGGCGTCACGAGCAACCGACTGGAGGAACTCGTCGTCGACGTTGTCGTTGATCTCCGCCCGCCCGGATTGGGCAACACGCGATACGTTGGTTGGATCGAGAGGGCGATGCTCGCCGAGGAGTCGCCGCGCGATGGCGTCGTTCCCGTCGCCGCTCGCCACCGCGATTCTTTTGAAGCCGCCCTTGTCGTCGGAGAGGTCGACAATGCACCAGTCAGCGATTGCCGGCACCGCCAGCCGTGTGATACTCGCCAGCGTATCCTCGACGTCGAGCGACGAATTCAGCAGCGCCCCGGCTTCCGCGAGCAGCCGGTGGGCTTGCCAGCTCTCCCGCAGCGCCGTCTCGTCGGCTTTGCGCGCGATGGCGAAGGCGATGTGGCTGGCGATCGTCTGCGCAATTTGAAGTTCCGGCGCCGAGAGCTCGTGCGGTCGGTCGAAGTAGATCATGAACTTCCCGAGCAGCCGACCGCTCGAGACGAGCGGAATGAATCCGATCGCGACAATTCCTTCGCGCTCGAAGACCGGCAGAAGCTCCGTGAGGTGCGGGTCGGCGCGAACGTCGCCAATCAAGACGGGCTGCGGATCGGGATCGTCAGGGGACCAGGGCGAATGGCCTTCGACGGCCCGGCGATACGCGGCGGATAGTCCCCGCCACGCTTTGAAGCGCATGACGCGGGCGTCGTCGTAAAGCAGCACGGATGCACGATCGGTATGAACGGTGCGCTGCAGCTCGTCCAACGCGACGTTGTAAATCTCTTCGAGCGCCCCGGCGCGGCTCACGACGTTCGACATCCGGTAGATCGCCTGGAGCTCCTCGAATTTGTGCTGGAGCGCGACGGCGCTCTGCTTTTCGCTGGTGACGTCCCGCTTGACCCCGACGTAGCACACCGGTTCGCCGTCGGCCTCGCGAACGGCGAACGCGGACAACTCGATCGTCATCTCGCGGCCCGCCTTTGAGCGACTGACGCATTCCCGGTGGCAGGTGCCGGTCCGGACGAGCTCGGCGACGATGGTCTGGAATTCGGTGTCGCCGAGATGAACAGCCGGCGTTTGTCCGCGCAGCTCTTCATCCGAGTAGCCGATCAGCTCCAAGTGGGCGGCGTTTTGTTCGAGGTATCGGCCGTTCGTATCGACGATCGCAATCGCTTCTGGTGCGTTCACGAAGATGGCGCGGTACAACGCCAGGGCTTGCTCCGCGGCCGAGCCGGCAGCCCGCCGACGCTCGAACGACGCGGAGGCCGCCGCACTCGCCGGCGGTACTACGGGCACCGCGGGCATCGCGGGCATCGCGGGCATCGCGGACGGCACAACGCCATCATCGGTCGTGGACGAGACCGGGGTCGACTGCATCGTCACACATCTCCAGAGTGGGGGCGGGCGGGCAATCGGTCGTCTCACAGCAGGTGCCATGCCGCCGAGTCCGCCGCGAGCCAACTTCAGAACGAGTGCGTCGAATTTCGCGTCGGAATCGTCACGCTGTACCCATCCTGTACGAGCCTATCCCGCAGCGCCGCCTGAGCCTCCGGCTCGCCGTGGACGAGGTAGACAGGTAGCGCCCGCGCGTTGGGCCCCCGCACCTCCGACAGCCAGCGGACCAGCTCTCCGCGATCCGCGTGGGCGCTGTAGCCGTTGAGCACCTCGACGCGCGCCCGAAGCGGAATTTCCTCGCCAAAGATCTTAATCGCGGGGCGTCGCTCGACGATACGACGTCCCAGCGTGTGTTCGGCCTGAAAGCCGACGATCAGAATGGTGTTGCGCGGATCCGGCGCGCCGTGCGCGAGGTGGTGGAGAATCCGCCCGGACTCCGCCATCCCCGACGCCGCGATGATCACCATCGGGCCGAGTCGCGTGTTCAGGGCTTTGGAGTCCGCGGTATCGCGCGAGAACTGGAGGCGGTCGAAGTCGAATAGAGCGTTCACCGCTCCGATGAGCTCTTCACTCCGGTCATATTCGTCCGGGTTCGTGGCGAATATGGACGTTGCCGCAATCGCTAGCGGACTATCGACGACAATGGGAATTGGAGGAATGGCGTCGGCCCGCGACAATCGATGCAAGTCGTAGAGCAGTTCCTGGGTTCGGCCTACGGCGAACGCCGGAATCAGCACGCGGCCGCCTTTCGCCGCGGTCTCGCGAATGATGCGAGCCAGCTCGTTCGGCATGTCCGACACGGGCTCGTGGTCACGGTTGCCGTATGTCGATTCCATGATGACGACATCCGCGCCATGAGGCGGGTTCGGATCACGAATGATCGGAAGTCCCCAGCGTCCGATGTCGCCCGAAAACACGAGCCGTCGCGAAACGCTCCCGTCGGTGCACTCGAGCACCACGGACGCCGAGCCGAGAATGTGGCCCGCCTCGACGAACGTGGCGCGAATTCCCGGCGCCACGTCGAACGGCACGTCGTAGGGGATGCTCATCATCCGGCGCATCAGCCGAGCGACGTCGGCCTGACCATAAAGTGGCTGAATGAACGATCGTTGTCGCCGAGCGAGGAATTCCGCGTCCTTCTCCTGGATATGCGCGGAATCGGCGAGCATGATCGCGCAGAGATCGCGCGTCGCCGGCGTCGCGTAAACCGGACGGTCGAAGCCATAGCGCGCCAGGAGCGGAAGCCGTCCGGAATGATCGATGTGCGCGTGCGACAGAACGACGGCGTCGATCTGGTCCGGCGTGAAAGGCAGCGTCTGATTCTTCTCGTGCGTCTGGGCGCGGTGCCCCTGGAACATGCCGAAGTCGAGCGCGACCGCCGAATCGCCGACGCGCACGACGTGGCAGGATCCGGTTACCTCCTCTGCCGCCCCGAAGAACGTGATCTCCATGGCGGCGAATGATATCGCATCCCGCCGCGAACTCGCATACCGCCCGCGCTAAGGCTCGCCGTATCCCGGTCGACGCGTCTCGACGTGCATCGGCTCGAGGACCGACCGGCCGACGACGGGAGCAAATCGAGCCTGGAAGAAACGCAGTAGCTGGGGTTCGTACGTAAATCGAAGGCCGCGTACCCGATCGCGACGCTCGCACAGCTCGATCACGCTTTCGGCGGTGACGTCCATGTGCGCCTGGGTGTAGACGCGCCGTGGGATCGTCAGTCGCACAAGCTCGAGTCTCGGAATTCGATTGACGCCCGTCGCCGGGTCCCGGCCGGCGGACACCGTGCCTCGTTCCATGGCGCGGACACCACTGTGGATGTACAACGCCGCCGCGAGAGTCTGCGCCGGGAACTCGTCGCGCGGCACATGCGGCAGAATCGCGGCGGCGTCGAGAAATACGCCGTGGCCGCCGATCGGCTTCACGATCGGTACGCCGGCGTCGAGCAGCTTGCGTCCCAGGTACATCACTTGGCCGACGCGCGCGCGGATGTGATCCTCTTGCACCGATTCCTCGATGCCGATCGCCATCGCCTCGAGGTCGCGCCCGGCGAGTCCGCCGTAGGTATGAAGTCCCTCGTACACGACGACGAGGTTGCGCGCGCGCGCCGCGAGCTCCGCGTCGCGGAGTCCGAGCCAGCCGCCGATGTTGACGAGGCTGTCCTTCTTCGCCGACATCGTCGCTCCGTCGGTCAACGAGCAGAGCTCCAGCAGAATCTCGGCGACCGTCTTGTCCCGATTGCCGGGCTCGCGCTGTTGAATAAAGAAGGCGTTCTCGACGGCCCGCGTTGCATCGAGCACGATCTTGATGCCGTGGCGTTCGGTGAACGCACGCACGGCGCGGAGATTGGCGAGGCTGATCGGCTGTCCGCCGGCGAGGTTGACGGTGGCCGCAACGGAGATGTAGGGAATCTTTTCGGCGCCGAACTCGGCGACGAGTGCGTCGAGCTTCGCGACGTCGACGTTGCCCTTGAACGGATGCTCCGACGCCGGATCGTGCGCCTGATCGACGATCACGTCGTGGAACGTTGCGCCGGCGAGCTCCTGATGCACACGTGTCGTCGTGAAGTACATGTTGCCCGGGACGTGATCGCCCGGTTCGATCAGCAACTGCGACAGAATGTGCTCGGCGCCGCGTCCCTGGTGTGTCGGAATGACTTCGGAGTAGCCATAAAAGGATTGGACAGCGTGCTCGAGGTTGTAGTAGTTGCGCGATCCGGCGTACGCCTCGTCGCCGAGCATGATTCCGGCCCACTGACGGTCGGACATCGCGCTGTTGCCCGAGTCGGTGAGCAGGTCGATGTAGACGTCCTGCGAACGGAGCAGGAAGGTGTTGAATCCGGCCTCGCGTGCCGCGGCTTCGCGTTCGACTCGCGTCAATATGCGAATCGGCTCGACGACCTTGATCTTCCACGGCTCCGCCCAACTCTGTCGACGCATCGTCTCCCCCGCGCAGTAATTGCCGAAAGCTCTGCGGAAGGGGCGGTGTTTCAGTCAGGCAACGTCAGTGTGATGCGTGAGGACTTTGCCGACAATCGACGCGGTTTCGGCAAGCGTCAGTCGCGGCGCAGGATCAGGTCGGCGACCACCGGACGGTGATCGGACGCATCGGTCACTGGAACCCGCGCGCGGACGATGGTGAATTCGCGCGAGGTGAGCACGTAATCGATGCGCTCGGCCGGCGCGTCGGCGGGATAGGTATAGCCCTTTCCCGAATCGGACGGCCAGGCGTCGTGCAGACGCTCGAAGAGGGGGGCGAGCTCCGGCGCGTTCGGCGTCGCGTTGAAGTCGCCGAAGACGATGAGCGGCTCATTGACGCGCGCGATCGCCCGGGCCATTTCGCGCCCTTGGGTTCGTCGGACGGTTGGATCGGCGCGATAGTCGAGATGCGTGTTGAAGACATGGACTCGCGATCCGCGAACATCGACGACCGCCTCGAGCAATCCCGGCGCCGGCGCGGGGACGGCGTTCGAGTCCTGTGTCGACAGCCGGGTCAACGTATCGTTCCACCATGTAACGATGTGGTGTCGGCTGAGCAGGGCGACGCCGAACTCCCGCGGCACCGCACTATTATCTCGATTTGGAAGGCGATAGATGTGCGCGAAGCGGGCTTCCATGCCAAGCGCCGTCGCCAGGGCGGCGGCTTGATCCACGAACCCGCTCCGCTCGGCCCAGTGGACATCGACCTCCTGTAGCGCGACCATATCCGGCGAGAGGGCGCGAATGGCTTCGGCCGTCCGCGCCAAATCACCATGGCCCGCGTGAATGTTGTACGTCATGACCCGGATGGACTGATCGACTGCGGGAGACCGATGCCACGGTCCGCAGGCCGCGACGATGACGATCGCGGCGGCGCCCGCCAGTAACTCGCGAACCTGAGACATGGCCGGATAATGAGATTCGATAGAGCAATGAGCAACGCCTGGTCGATCGCGATTGTCGCGTTTTCGACGATGAGCCTCGCCGCGGCGCCGCAGACGTACGCGCAGGCCGCGCGCGCAACCACGCCTCTGCCCGCGCGCGACGTGGATGATCCCGGCGTCGTCGCGACCGGACAGCGTATCACGCCCGCCGGTCTGCAAATGGTGGTTCCGGGACGCGTGGGCGGCGTGCGCTTCGGTTCGGGCAACGAATTGTGGGTCGGCGCGGCGGGCGCTGCGTATCGGTTGGACTGGTCGGCGGGCCGCATGCTGACACGCGTCGCCTTTCGCGGTCGGGTGGGCGTCGGCGGCGTGGCGATCGACCCGAAGACCAGGCGCGCCTTCGTCACGACGATCGGCGCGATCAACGAAGACACGTCGGTCGCGACGTT
>DATLPC010000119.1:0-13711 GCA_035535975.1 Gemmatimonadaceae bacterium
TCGCCGCCGCAGACGCGCCAGCGATCCCGACGCGCTGGATCCACGCACTGTTCCCGTCATGCGCCGAGCCGGTATCCGGCGCCGCGCAGCGTGTGAATCAGCTTGACGTCGAACCCGTCGTCGATCTTTCGGCGGAGACGCCGGACGAGCACCTCGAGCACGTTGGTGAACGGATCGTGGTTGTCGTCCCACACGTGCGCGGTGATCGTCGCCCGATCGACGACGCGTCCGCGGTGACGCACCAGACACTCGAGGAGCGCGAATTCTTTCGCTGTGAGCTCGATGTCGCGCGGGCCCCGGCGCACGCGATGACCAGGGAGATCGACGGCGAGATCGGCGATGAGGATCGTCTCGGCGAGCGTCGTCGGCGGACGCCGGGCGAGGGCGCGAACACGAGCCACCAGCTCGCGGAACGCGAAGGGCTTGGTGAGGTAGTCGTCAGCGCCCGCCTCGAGACCGCGAACGCGATCGTCCACCGCGTCGCGCGCCGTGAGCATGAGGACAGGGCTCGCGACGCCGCGCTGTCGGAGAACGCGGCATAGCTCGAAGCCGTCGCCCCCGGGAAGCATGACGTCGAGAATGATCACTGCGAAAGCGGCGCCCCCCACCCCGCTCGACAGCAACGCGCGCGATCGGCCGGCGGCGAACGTCGCTTCGCGCACGACGCTCATCCCCCACTCGGACAATCCCTCCGCGATGACGGAGGCGACCTCAGGATCATCTTCGACGAGCAGAACGCGCATTCGGGTGCTACGGTTTCTTCACCGGCGCTTTCGCCTTGTCCTTCGCTTGCTCGGCCTTTTCCGCGGCCGGCGATTCGTGCTCCGCCGCCAAAATCTTTCCCGAGACCGCGTCGATATTCACCTCCTCCACGCCGCTTCGGCCCGGGACCTTCAACTCGTACGAATAGATCAGCTTCTTGTTCTCACGCTCGAGCTCGACCGCTTGAATGACGCCTTTCGGGACGCGTTTGCGAGCCGTCGTCGCCGCCGCCTCTTCGCTGATCTTCGCCTGCTTCGCCAGTGAGTCGGGAATGGCCTTCTTGTAACTGGCTTGGGCGCGGGCGGTGCCGCCGAGCAGGACGACGGCCGCGACGGTGAGTCCGGCGTGCATGGTCAATCTCATCGTTTCCCTCTGAGATGCGAGTGCAGAAAAGCTACCGCATGTAGCTGTCGCGCGGATGACACCGGTATCGAATTCGGCCCGACGTTTGCGGCGAATCGCGTCGACTCTCTCCGGAGGACACATGGCGACTGGCAAGCTCAATGGCAAGCGCGTCGCGATTCTCGCGACCGACGGCGTCGAGCAGTCCGAGCTCACCGAACCGCGCAAAGCCCTCGACGACGCGGGCGCGAGCACGACGCTGATATCGCCGAAGAACGGCGCGATCAAAGCGTGGCAACACGACCGCTGGGGCGAAGAGTTCCGCGTCGACCAACCGCTCGAGCAAGCCGACGCGAACAACTTCGATGCGCTGCTCCTGCCCGGTGGCGTCATGAACCCCGATCGCCTCCGCACCAATCGCAACGCCGTGGAGTTCGTTCAACGGTTCGTCAACTCGGGGAAACCCGTCGCGGCCATCTGCCACGGCCCGTGGCTCCTCGTCGAGGCCAACGCGGTCCGCGGACGAACCGTCACGTCATGGCCGTCGCTGCAAACCGACATTCGGAACGCCGGCGGCGATTGGGTCGACCGTGAAGTCGCGACCGACGAAGGAATCGTCACGAGTCGCAAACCCGACGACATTCCAGCGTTCAACAAGAAAATGCTCGAAGAATTCGCCGAGGGCACGCACGATCGCACCCGAACCCGTTCACTCGGCGAAAACGCCCGACTCGGCGAATCCGGCTCACCAGCTCGGCGCTAATCAGCGCAAACAGGTCCCAAACCCCGCGAATGGGGTCAGACTCCAAAGATTGGAGTCTGACCCCATTCGCAGTGAATTTGGTACTACTTGCCGACGACGACGATCGTGAACGAGCCGGGGATGACCGGGCCTCCGCCGCCGCGGCCGCCGGGCGGCGGGTTCGCCGGAGCCGGGCCGCGCTCGACGCTCATCACGTAGATCCGACCGGTCTTCGTGTCGAGCGACAACGTCCGCGCGCCGTTCATCGTCTGAAGATTCTCCTCGACCTCGAACGTGGTCGGGCTCTTCTCCTTGATCACGGTCAGCGTGCCGTTCCCCTGCGAGCTGAACGCTTCCATCGTCTGCGGATTGAACGCCGCGCCGTCCGACGAGCCCGCGAGCGGCAGCGTCGTGATGATCTTCCCGTCCGTCGCGCTGAGAATGACCATCACCGGCTGGGGCGGCTGGCCGGCGGTCCGCGACGCGGCGCACGCCGCGAACAGCACCTTGTTCTTCACGTCGATCGCGAGGCCGTTGCAACGACCGATGTCGCCAAAAGGATAATGCGCCGTCGTCTTCATCGTTTTCTGATCGACGACCGCCACGCTCCCCGCCGAATCCTGCAACACCGCGTAGAGCGTTCCCTTCCCGTCCGACACCGTCTGCTCCGGCACGCCACCGAGGTCGATCTTTCCGAGCACCGAGCCGTCCTTCGAGTCGATGACGATCAGGTCTTTCGTCGGATGGCTGCCGATGTAGACGCGGCTGTCCGACGGGTCGAAGTAGATGCCGTCCGCGCTGAACTGCGGCGCCGGTCGCGGCGGCATCCCGACGTTCGGATCAATCGTCTTGATCATCTTCATCGTCTTCGTGTCGAACATCGAGATGTTCGGATGGCTGCTCGCGAAGCCGTGGCCCGTTTTCGCATCGACGACCGCGCCATTCCCGCCGCCATTGAGAATTTCGCCGAGCGGCTTGAGCGTCTCGAGATCGAACACGGTCACGCGGCCCGGGACCGAATCGCGTGCCGGCGTGCTGTCCGTCGCCGGAGCGCCTCTCACCATGTTGCGCGTGATGTACAGCCGGCGGTCGTCGGAGTTGGCGTAGATGTAGTCGGTCCCGCCTTCACCGCCCACTTTCGCCCGCATGAGAACTTTGTACGGCGCGTCGGTACTCGGCTGCTGTGCGCCGAGCGCCGCGGCCAGACAAACGAGTGCCGCGGAGAGCATCGGAAGCTGTTTCATTGTTCTATCTCCATGGACGCTGTGAGAGTGCGTCGTGCGCGGATACTGGCCTGGGCGGCTCGGGCTGTCAACAATCGACCGCGAAGCTGTCGGGAAACTGACAAACGCCGCCTCGCACCAAATCCCTGCTACCGTTCTCTCTGTCCGTCAACGGAGATGCTATGTCGCGAATGACTCGATCGCTCGGCGCTGCATCGCTTCTCGTCGCCGTCGCGCCGGCCGCACTGAACGCGCAGTACCGGATCACTCACACGTACGCGGTCGGCGGCGATGGCAGTTGGGACTACGTCGTGCCCGACGCGCGGCATCATCGCTTGTTCATCGGACGACAGAACCGGGTCATGGTCGTCGACGAGACGGACGGCAAACTGCTCGGCGAGGTCACCGGTATCAAGGGCGCGCACGGCACCGCGATCGCCGAAGCCAGCGGCCACGGATTCGCGACCTCGGGCAACGACAGCTCGGTCGTCATGTTCGATCTGAGCACCTTCAAGGTGCTCGGTCGAATTCATGCCGCCGAGGACGCCGACGCGATCATCTATGACCCGGCCTCGAACCGCGTCTTCACCTTCAACGGCGACGCGCACTCCTCCACCGTCATCGATCCCGCCGGAACGCTGATCACCAACATCGACCTCGGCGGCAAACCGGAATACGGCGTGTCGGCGGGCGACGGAAAGGTCTACGCGAACCTGACCGACGTCGGCGAAGTGGTCGAGATCGACGCGAAGAATGCAAAGGTCTCACGCCGCTGGTCCACCGCGCCCTGCAAGAACCCCGTTGCCATGGCGATCGACACCACGCACAAGCGCCTCTTCAGCGGCTGCCGCAGCGGGGTGATGGCGATTTCGGATTACAAGGCTGGCAAAATCGTCGCGACGGTTCCGATCGGAGCAGGTGTCGACGGCGCCGGCTACGACCCCGCCTCAGCCAACGCATTCGCCTCGAACGCCGACGGCACACTCACGATCATCCATCAGGATTCGCCCGACTCGTACCGCGCCGTGCAGACGCTCACGACGATGCCGTTGTCGCGCAACATGGGCATCGACCCGGCAACTCACGCGATTTACTTGGCCGGTGCCAAGTTCGCCGCACCTCCATCCGGTCGCGGTCGGCCCCCGATGGAGCCCGGATCCTTCGTGATCTTGGTCGTCGACCGATCGCCCTGAGAGCCCGCCGAGTCGCCGAGCCGCCGAGTCGCCGAGTCGCCTAATCCCCAACGACCGTCGTCGCCTCGCCGACGAGTACCGTCTGCTTCGACCGCGCCCGCCGTCTCGACATCCACTGCTGCCACTCATCGAGATATGTATAGAACACCGGCGTCACGTACAGCGTGACCAACTGCGAGAACGCCAGCCCGCCCACCACCGCCACGCCGAGCGGACGACGCGTCGACGCACCGGCGCCCCAGCCGACCGCGATCGGGATCGCCCCCATCAGCGCCGCCATCGTCGTCATCATGATCGGGCGGAAGCGCACGCTCGCCGCCTCGAGGATCGCGTCCGACGGCGTCCGATTGCCGTCGCGCTGTGCCTCGATCGCGAAATCGATCATCATGATCGCGTTCTTCTCGACGATGCCGATCAACATGATGATGCCGACGAACCCATAGATGTCGAGATCCATCCCGCAGAGAATCAGCGTCACCAGCGCGCCAAACGCCGCGAACGGCAAGCCCGTGAGAATCGTGATCGGGTGAATGAAGCTCTCGTATAGCACGCCGAGGATCACGTAGATCACGAACACGGCGAGCAGCATCAGCACGAGCAACCCTTGCTGCGTCGTCACGAACGCCTCGGCCATGCCCGAGAAGCTCGCGCCGACCTGCGCCGGCAGAACGTCTTTCGCCACCGTTTCGACCTGCGTCACCGCCGTGCCGATCGACATCCCCGGCGCGAGGTTGAACGACACCGTCACCGCCGGCAGCTGGCCCGAGTGGTTCACCGTCACGGGTCCCACGGTGTACTTGAACTTCGCCACGGTGCTGAGCGGCACGAGCGGGCCGCGCGACGACCGCACCCACAGTTTGCCGAGTGCGTCGACGTCCTGCTGATACTCGGGCAGCAGTTCCATCACGACCCAGTACTCGTTCGTCGCCGTGTAGATCGTCGACACCTGCCGCTGGCCGAACGCGTCGTAGAGCGTGTTCTCGATCTCGCTCGCCGACACGCCGAGCTGCCCCGCCTGCTCACGATCGATGTCGATCGTCACCTGCGGGTTCTCGATCAGCATGTCGCTCGTCACGTCGATCAGCCCGGGGATCTGACGCATGCGGCGCTCCATCTCGCGCGCCGCCGTGTTCAGGGCGGCCATGTCGCCGCTCTGCAGCGTGTACTGATAGAGGCTCTTCGACGCCAGACCGCCGATCGAGATCGCCGGTGGATTCTGAATGAACGTCGTGATGTCCGAGATGCCGACCGTCGCCTTCATGAGATCGCGCGCGATCTCTTGGGCGCTGCGCTTGCGCTCTTCGATCGGCTTGAGATCGATCGTGATCTGGCCCTGGTTCGCTGCCGCCGTCGTGCCGACCGACGAGGTCACCGAGCGCACGTCAGGATCCCGCCGAATCGCTTCGGCAACCTCCGCCTGGTGCTTCACCAGCGCGTCGAACGACACGCCCTCCTGGGCTTCGGTCGTCGCCAACAACTGTCCCGTGTCGTCCGTCGGGAATAGGCCTTTCGGCGTCGACCAGAACAGGTAGCCCGTCGCGACGAGAATCGCGAACGAGAACACGAGCGTCAGCGGACGCCGGGCCATCACCCAACCCAGGCTCCGCTCGTACACGCGCAGCCAGCCGTTGTAGAAGCTCTCCGTCGCCTGATACAGCCGGCCGTGCTGCTTCCCGTGATCCGACTTGAGGAAGCGACTCGACAACATCGGCGTCAGCGTCAGCGACACGAAGCCGGACACCAGAATCGCCACGCCGATCGTCACCGCGAATTCGTGGAACAGCTTGCCGATGATGCCACCCATGAACAGGAACGGGATGAACACCGCGGCCAGCGAAAACGTCATCGACAAGATCGTGAAGCCGACCTCCGACGCGCCGTCGATCGCCGCCTGCATCTTCGGCTTTCCCATCTCCATGTGCCGGACGATGTTCTCCAGCATCACGATCGCGTCGTCCACCACGAAGCCCACGGCGAGCGTGAGCGCCATCAGCGACAGGTTGTCCAGGCTGTAGTGCAGCAGGTACATGACCGAGAACGTGCCGATGATCGACATCGGCAGCGCGAGGCTCGGGATGATCGTCGCCGACCAGTTGCGCAAGAAGACGAAGATCACGGCGACGACGAGGAACAGCGTCAGCTCGAGCGTGAACGTCACGTCGTCCACCGACGCCTTGATCGTCTGCGAGCGGTCGTACAGGACCGACATCTGCACCGTCGGCGGAATCTCCGCGCCGATCTTGTCCAACGCCTGCTTGACGCGATTCGCGACATCCACAGTGTTCGTGCCCGGCTGCCGCTGCACCGCGAGCACGATCGACCGCGCGCCGTTGAACCAGCTCGCCGTCTTGTTGTTCTGGACGTCGTCGGTGATTCGCCCGATCTCGTCGAGATGGACCGGCGCGCCGTTCCGGTACGCCACGATCACGTCCGAGAACTGGTTCGCGTTCTCGAGCTGCCCGGTCGCCTGTACCGTCAACGCGGTCCGCGGTCCGTTCAGCACGCCGGTCGGCATGTTCACGTTCTGCTGCTGGATCGACGTCGCCACGTCCTCGAGCGCGATGTTCCGCGTCGCCAGCTGCCCCGGATCGAGCTGCAGTCGTACGGCATACTTCTGCGCGCCGTACACCAGCACCTGCGCCACGCCGCCGACCATCGAAAGGCGTTGCGCAATCGTCGTCTCACCGATCTCGTCGAGCGTCGACAGCGACACTTCGCTCGACGTCAGCGCCAGCGTCAGGATCGGCGCGTCCGCCGGGTTCGTCTTCTGATACGCCGGCGGAATGATCCCCTGCGGCAGCTGACGCGCCGTCTGCGCGATCGCCGCCTGCACATCCTGCGCGGCCGCGTCGATGTTCCGGTCCAGCGCGAACTGAATGACGATCTGCGTCTGCCCGAGGCTCGACGTCGACGTCATGTTGTCGATGCCGGCGATCGTCGAGAATTGCTTCTCCAGCGGCGTCGCCACCGTTGCCGCCATCGTCTGCGGACTCGTCCCCGGCAACGTGGCGCTCACCGTCACCGTCGGGAAGTCGACGTTCGGCAGGTCGCTCACCGGTAACTGCCGGTACGCGACGATGCCGAAGACGAGAATCCCGACCATGACCAGGGTGGTCATGACAGGGCGCTTGATGAAGAGGGTCGTGAAATTCATCGACTGCGGACTGGTAATTCTCGAGATTGGTGCGGCGGAAGCAAAAGACCTGCTCGAATTTACTACGTTCAAGCAGGTCAATGCGTTCGGAGCCTCCGACCGTCTACGGCATCAAGAGGCTCGGCACGGCAAATGACGCGCGATACGCCTCACGAAGCATTCGGTTGGCTCGCTCGGCGTCCGGACCCGTAAACCGTTGGTTTCGGGCGTCGATGAGCAGCGGGATCCCGCGCGTGAGCGGTGTGGCATCGAGGTCCACGTTGTTGGCGCGGAGATGCTCGATCATTCGGGCATCGGCGTCGTGCATGGCCCACGATGATCTCACCAGGTCCCGAACCTCGGCCTGCGGCGCCGATTGCCCGAGGCGGTGAGAGATGTTCCCCAAGTGGCAGAGAGCACTCGACACGGCGGCCTGTTCGATCGGGCCGTAGAGGTCGGACGATTTCCGGCTCCTGACGACGTCGATGAAGTTCTCCATGTGCTGGTCGCGGCCGCGAAACTCCTTGATGACCCGTCCGCTGCGGTCGACGGCGGTTGCCGAGGTATAGCTGGGAACGATCATGCTGCCGCCCTCACAGTCGACCACGTTCCCGATCGCGACCCCACGATACTTGTCCATTCCCGCACTGTCGGCATTCTCGCGCGGATCGACGCCGGTTCCCGCTAGTCCTGCGCTCGCCGGCAGGCCACGCACCTCGAAGATGAGT
Source organism: Gemmatimonadaceae bacterium (assembly GCA_035535975.1). Classification (GTDB taxonomy): domain Bacteria; phylum Gemmatimonadota; class Gemmatimonadetes; order Gemmatimonadales; family Gemmatimonadaceae; genus JAQBQB01. The sequence continues at coordinate 8,124 of DATLPC010000119.1, forward strand.
GGTGCGGCGTCATAGTCGAACATCACGGCCTGGGTGTTCGGCGTCTGCCCGTCGTCTGCGTATCCGAGCCGGCCGCCCACACTCAGCGCGCCCTTCGGGAACCCGGGGTCGCCGAGGAACCACCGCGCGACGTCCATCTGGTGAATTCCCTGATTCCCGATGTCGCCGTTGCCGTATGCCCAGAACCAATGCCAATCGTAGTGCACCGGCCCGTTCTTCGTGTTTCGTCGCGGCGGCACGACCTCGCGCGGTCCAGACCACAGGTCGTAGTTGATCGTCGACGGCACTTGCTGCGGCCCACCGCAGAGGCCGAGACTGTCTCGACGCTTGTAACAGAAGCCGCGCGACGCCGTGACCTTCCCGAGATTGCCGTCACGCACCCATTGCACTGCTTCGCGGAGCCCCTCGCCGGATCGAATCTGCGTGCCGGCCTGGATGACGCGACGGTTGTGCTTCTTGGCAGCGGCCACGAGCTGGCGACCTTCCCAGATGTTGTGCGACACTGGCTTCTCGAGATACACGTCCTTCCCGGCCTGGAGCGCCCAGATCGCCGCCAGCGAATGCCAGTGGTTCGGCGTTGCAATGGTGACGGCGTCGATGTCCGGGCTCGCGAATACTTCGCGCATGTCGACGTAGGTCTTGACGTCGGCCCCGCCGTTGACCGTCGGCTTCACCTTGTCGAGGACCGCCGTGTCGACGTCGCACAGCGCCACGACGCGCACGCCGGGAATCTTCGCCAGGCTGCTGAGGTGGTTGCGCCCGCGTCCATTGAGTCCGATGACGGCAACGCGGATGTCTCCGTTCGCGCCGAGCACGCGTTGCCACGAGCGGAGCGGAAGCGCCGCGCCAGCCGCGAGTAATGCCGAGGTCTGAACGAATTCGCGACGTGATTGCTTGCTCATTTCGGGCCTCCCCGGTTCGCCGATCGTCATGTGGCGGAAGTCGACCTTGTCGCTACGCTCCCATCGTTGTGCAGCGCAGCGTGATGCGTCTGCGCCTCCTTCAGGTGAACGCCGGCGATGTGCCGAGCGTCGACGCGCGCGCGACCAGCTCTGCCGAAAACATTTCGCGAACGCGTGGCGGCTCGCCGTCGCCGCTCGCCGCGATGTGCGCGTCGAGGAGTCGCGCCGCGGCGTCACCCAGCTCGCCCATCGGCATCGCCATCGTTGTGAGCCCCGGAGTGATGAGACTCGACATCGGGACGTTGTCGAATCCGACCAAGGCGATGTCGTCGGGAATCGAAAGCCCTGCATCGCGCACCGCGGTCATCGCGCCCAGCGCCATCATGTCGTTGGCCGCGAAGACGGCGTCCGGCGGACGCCGGAGCGAGAGGAGCTGCGTCATCGCGTCGCGTCCACTCTCGAAGCGGAAGTTTCCCTCGACGACCAGGCCCGGGTCGAACTCCATGCCGCTTTCGGCCAGCGCGCGCTGGTACCCTTCGAAGCGCTTGGCGCGACCGTAGGTGGCGCTTCCGGCACCGCTGGACGGACCGGTGATCATCGCGATGCGCCGGCTACCGCATTCCACAAGATGTCGCGTCGCGACGAAGCCGCCGTGCTCGGAGTCCACGAGAAGCGGACTTATTTGGGCGATGCGATAGTCTCGCTCGATCGCGATCACCGGCACGCGGGGCCGGGCTCTCACGAAGGCGCGGAGCGCGCGCTCGGGTACGCTGTCGCCGATGACGACCAGCCCGATGATCTGGCTCTCGAGCAGCGCGCGCAGATTGCTCTCGCCAAGGTCCAGGCGGTGGTCGGAGTCACACAGCGACAGTGTCCGGCCGGACGCGCGCACAGCATGGCTCAGACTTCGAACGATCTGGGTAAAGAACGGGTTGGTAAGATCGGAAACGATCACACCGACCGCGTGACCCTCGCGACGCTTGAGGCCGCGGGCGAGCTGATTGGGATGGTAGCCCATCTCGTCGATGGCGCGCTGCACGCGCCGCCGCGTTTTGGGCGAAACCCATTCGGCGCCGTTCACGACCGCGGAGACCGTGGCCGTGGAGACGTTGCATCGCTTCGCGAGGTCGTGGAGAGTGACCGGGCGCATGCCGCGTGGAGGTTGGGCTAGGTGGTAACCGAGACGCCAGACACTAGCTTTAACGTTTAAGCCTGTCAATGCGTTGGCCGCGCGGGCCGCGTCCGCTACCGGATGAAGCGCCCGTAATAGGCCTCGACGTCCGCCGCCACCGCCGTTCCGTCGAGGAGCACGACCTCGTGGCGGAAGGTCACCGACTTTCCCGCCGCGATCTTGAAGTTCAGCTCTTCCTTGCCGTTGCTGAGCAGCTTCTGGCCCAGGTTGTTCGCTGCGAACAGTCCGTAGCCCCGAGCATGCCAATACGTCGGGAACCCTGGGTTCGACGGGTGGTCGAGGATCGCCAACGTGACCGGGCGCGCGTCGACCGATCCCGTCAGCATGGTCCAGCGGCCCCGTGTCCCCCAGACATCGTCGCCCTCCTTGCCTTCCGACGAGCGATAATGGCCGGTGACGCCCGTCGTATCCATCACTGCGACCGTCGTTGCGCGCCCGCTGGCGTCGACGAATTTTTCCGGCGTCGTCGACGGATGTTCGAGTGAGCGAGCAACGCGCATGCCCAGCAACCCTTCCTTGTCGTCCGTCAGCGTCACCGTCGAGTCGACCGCCGTCAGCGTCGTGATCCGGTCGATCGAGCGCGCCCCGTCCTTCGCGTGGAAAATGAACCGCGTATCCTCGCGCAGCAGCGGCTTTCCCGCGTAGTTCACCCAGTCCATCGTGACGTCGAGCGTCCCCTCGCCATTCCCGCTCGTCGCGGCGCGCACGGCGCGATGCAGGATCGTGCCCATCTTCGGCGCGTCGGCGGCCTTGATGGCGTCGGAGTTGTTCCAGAAATCGAGGCCGCTGACGTTGCCGTAGTTGAACCACAGGCCCGCGTGATGCGGGTGATCGACGCGCTCGCCCGCGCGCGGCTCGAGTGGATAGCCGCGCGTCACGACAACACCGCTCGCCGTCCGCAACGGATAGAGCACAGGCTTCTTCAGCGTCGTCGGGTAGATGTACGACGTGAACGGCTTCCCCCCGACAAGTACGTCGACCCGGCGCTCGCCCTCCCGCGGAACCACTTGGACGAAATCGGGGCCGCGCGTCTGCGCCGCGGCCGATGGCGCTCCGCCCACGGCCAGCGCGACCGATGCGGAGATCAAAATGCGGCTCGTATCACGCATCGCTGCGCTCGATCGAAGAGGTGGTCGACACGGATCAGGGAGATCCCAATGCCTGCTGGCCACCCTGGCCGGCCAACACGCCGCGCATGTACGCGAACGACTGCTTCATCCCGGGGAGCGGATCGTCGGCGTCGATCTCGTACTCGAGGTTGACGTAGCCCGCATACCCGATCTTCTCCAGGGCGCGGAACAACGCCGGAATCGGGAGCACGCCTTCGCCGACGATGCACTGGCTGTCCTTGTCCATCGCGTCGCGCAGGTCCTTGGCGTGAATGTCGAGCAGCCGCGGTCCAGCGTCGAGCGCCGCCTTCACGATGTCCGTCCCAGTACGGGACGTGTGCCCGATGTCCATACACAGCCCCATTCGCGAGTCCATGTTGCTCACCGCGCGCAACACGTCGTAGGGCGACGGGAAGTGCTTGTCCTCGGGGCCGTGATTGTGGATCGCGACCTTGATGTCGTATTGCTTTGCGACCTTTTCGACGCGCGGCAGCACGGCAGGCGCGCAGGTACCAACTATCGTCGGCATCCCGGCGACCTTGGCATACTCGAAGTAGTGCCGCACGTCGTCGTCGGTGTCCTTGGTGAAATCGATGGTGCCGCCGCCGACGATCTGCAGTCCCGCGGCCGCGACCTCTGCGCGGATCGCCGCGAGCTCTGCGGCGCTCGCCTCGTATGGCACGTGCACCGACTTGAAGTTCACGAATGGGGTGCGGAGCGCCTTGATCATCTCCAGCGCCTTCTCGCGCGGGAATTTCCGCAGCGAATAGCTCGCCACGCCAAGCTTCACCGCACGGGGCGCCACATGGCCGGCGTTCATCCTCGTTGGACGCGAGGCGAAGGCGGGGCGCGGAGCGATGCCGCTCACCGCCACTCCAGCGACCGACATCGCGGTCACGCTCAGAAAGCGGCGGCGCGGAAGCTGATTCTCGCTCATAGACTCTCCGGACCGGGCAACGGCTGGTGCGTCTGGCTCCCTGTGACTATATCGTTTAACCTGTGAGCGGACAAGGAGACCGCCGGTGAGCGTCGCATCCGATCTCGGTACGCCGCAACAGGAGCCCGCGCCCGCGCTGCGCGTGCGGGTCGCCGCCACGTCGTTCCTCGCGTTGTTCGCGATCGTTGGCGTCGCCCTCTACGGGCTGCCCTTCTATTACGATTTCATGGTGCGCGATTTCGGGTGGTCGCGCGCCCAGGTGACGTCGGGCAACGCGCTCAGCAAACTGATCGTCGGGCCCTTGCTTGGGTTCGCGGCAGGTTGGATCGTCGACCGGTTCGGCCCGCGTCGCCTCATGATCGCCGGCATCCTCATGGCCGGCATCGCGCTCGCCGGACTGGGCTCGATCCAGTCGCTCGCCGGTTTCTACTTCTTCTATTTATTCAACGCGATCGGCTACCTTTGCGGCGGGCCGCTGCCGAATCAGGTGCTGCTCTCTCGATGGTTCACGCGGACGCGCGGCCGCGCCATGGGCATCGCGTATCTCGGAATCGGCGCCGGCGGCGCGCTCGTGCCGCTGGTGAGCGTGCAGCTCGTGCACGCGTTCGGATGGCACATCGCTCTCCGCGTGCTCGGCGCGATCATCGTCGTAGTCGCCCTTCCGTTGGCGCTCACGGTGCGCGAGTCGCCCGATCACGTCGCTCGAGCGCGAGCCGAGCCAACCGCGCCGGTCGCCGATGTACTACGCGATCCCGCTTTCTATCTTCTCGCCGTCGGCAGCATGTGCTCCATCGCCGCCGTCGGCTCGGCCAATCAGCACCTCAAGCTCTTCCTGAGCATCGACTCCGGCTACTCCCAGAGCGCGGCAGCCAGAGCGGCGTCGCTGATCCTGGCCGCAAGCCTCGTGGGTCGCGTCGGCATGGGGTGGCTCGCCGACCGCTGGGCGAAGAAACACGTCATGCTCCTCATCTACCTGCTCGTCGCCGCCTCGCTGCCGATTCTCCTTTTCGCCGCGACCGCGACCGGTATCGTCCCGTTCGCGCTGATCTTTGGCCTGGGGCTTGGCGGAGAATACATGGTGATTCCACTCATGGCCGCCGAGCTGTTCGGGGTCCGCGTGCTCGGGCGCGCCATGGGAATCGTGCTCGCGGCGGACGGCGTCGCCGAGGCGGTAACGCCGGTGCTCATTGGTCGGATGCGCGATACGTCGGGAAGCTACACAGGCGGGTTTCTGTTGCTCATCGCGTTCGCGGCGGCCGGTGCCGTCGCCATCGCGGTCCTGCCGCGTCGACGTGAAGCGGCGGCAGCGGCGCTCGTCGCGGCCCCCGAGGCGGCATGAACGAGTGCGCATGAGCGTCCAGAGAAAGAGACGGAGATCGGATGGCTGATCGTAGGGTCGGAGTCATCATGAACGGTGTCACGGGGCGCATGGGTCTCAACCAGCACCT
>DATLPC010000120.1:0-33923 GCA_035535975.1 Gemmatimonadaceae bacterium
ACCGACGCCGCCACGCCGAACACGATCCCAAACAGGCCGAGCGTCAACCCATCGCGCACAACGCTGCCGACGATAGTCCGTGGCGCCGCGCCGAGTGCGATGCGAATGCCGATCTCGCGGGTACGTCGCGCAATGTGATACGCGAACAGGCCGTACGTACCGATCGCGGCCAACACGAGCGCGGCGACGGCAAAGGTCAACAACACTGTCATGTCAAAGCGCGGCGTCTTGAGACGCGTCTGCATCAGCTCAGGCATCGTTTGAACGTTGCTCGGGATGAGATCGCGATCGATGGCACGGAGTCGCTGACGAATCGCCGGCGCCAGGCTCGCCGGATCGCCGGTCGTTCGTACCGCGAAGTAGGTAAACGGCCGCGGCGACTGGCGGTTCGACCAGAAGAGCCGCGCTGGAGTAGGCGTGGATGGGTTGACCTCGGGAATGTCGCGCACCACGCCGACCACTTCGACCGTCGCGCGGTCGTCGAACATCGAGAGCTGTTTACCGATTGGATTCTCGTTCGGCCAAAAGCGCCGGGCCATCGCTTCATTGATAACGGCGACGTCCGGCATGCCGCGCTGGTCGCTTTCGTCGAGTGATCGTCCACGAACGACGGGCACGCCGAGCGCCGCGAAATAACCAGGGCTCATGTCGAACCACTCGGCGGGTGCGCGGTGGCTCGCGCCTTCGGCCTGGTAGCGGATGTTGTCGGCGCCATCGCCACCGCCGAAGAGCGGCCCAGCGGACGTCGTGCCCACCGCCGTGACGCCGGGCAGCGCGCCGATCTCGCGTTCCAGACGCTGCCACAGTCCCGCGATCGCCTCCGGTCGCGGGTAGTGCTCCGACGCCGCGAACAGTGAGAACGTGAGGAGGTGCTGGCGATCGAAGCCAGGATTCCACGCGGTGAGGGAAGAGAAAGAGCGCGCGAGGAGGGACGCGCCGAAGGTGAGCGTCAAGGCGAGAGCAAGCTCGCCGACGACGAGCGCACGCCCCAGCCGGGGGCCGCGGCCGGACAATGCGCGCCCGCCCTGTCGCAGGGTGTTCGCCAAATCCGACCGGGCGACTCGGAGCGCCGGAACAAGTCCGAAGAGGAGCGTGGTCACGACGGCGAGCAAGAGCGCGAACGCCAACACGGTGCCGTTCACTCGAACCTCGTCGATTCGCGGCACGCCGGCCGGCGCGAGCGCTTTGAATGCCGACGTTCCCCAATTCGCCGCGAGGATTCCCAGCGCCGCTCCGCCGACGGCAAGCAGAAGGCTTTCGGCGAGCAGACCGCGCGCGATTCGCCACCGGCTCGCGCCGAGCGCGGCGCGGAGAGCCATCTCCCCACTGCGCGCGCTCCCTCGGGCGAGGAGAAGGTTGGCGACATTGGCGCACGCGACGAGAAGCACCAGCGACACCGCTCCGAGAAACACGAGGAGCACGGGCTTCACATCGCCGATCACGAGGTCCTGAACCGATTTCACCTGGAGGTCCCACCGTGCGATGGTCGCGAAGTGCTCGCGACGCACATCGCGCGCGACGCGCCCGATGTCGGCGCGAGCCGCGTCGATCGACACACCGGGACGCATCCGAGCGTACGCGACGAAGCCCCGCCAATCGCGATTCGTCTCGTCGCGCGGATCGACGTGAAGCGGACGCCAGAGCTGAACGTTCTCGAACTTCGGCACCTGAAAGCTCGACGGCAAAACGCCGACGATCCGAACCGGCGCGCCGTCGAGATACATCACCCGACCCACGACATCGCGAGCGCCGCCAAAGCGTGCGCGCCAAATGCCGTCCGTCAGCATGACGACGGTGCTCTGGCGTCCAATCAGGTCGGCGGGCTCGATGAGGCGGCCAAGTATCGGACGAACGCCAAGCGCGGCGAACGTACCCGGCGTCGCCAGTCCCCCGACCACGCTTTCGGCGCCGTCGAGTGTCGTCATGTGGTACGGCCAGGATCGGGCGATTCCGATCGCCTCGAGCGATCGCGAGCGCGCGGCGATATCCTCGGCGTTCGGTGGTGAGATGCTACACCAGTCGGCCCGCGCCGCCGGATGCTGCTCGCAGATCGTCACCATGCGATCGGCGGATGGAACGGCGAGCGGTTGGAGAACGATGCCGTTCACCACGCCAAAGATCGTCGTCGTCAGCCCGATCCCGAGCCCCAGGGTCAAAACGGCGGTGAGTGTGAAAAGCGGTTGGGCGCGAAGGCCGCGCGCGGCGTGTCGAAAATCGGCGATCAGGTTGCGCATGATGATCTCTCGAGGGAGTGCGAGCGACGCGTCATCGAATTCGCATCACCGGGGCCACGTCGCTCGCGACGAGCTCTCCGCTAACATTTGATGCCAGATGGACATCCGTCTGTAGGCGTCCGCCTGACGCCGCCCGACGCGTTCGAAAATGGGACGGCATGTCGCGGATCGCGACGATCCTGGAAGCTGCTACCCAGCCATCATCCCACTCACGCGCTCGAGCACTCGCGAAAGATCCGGCTTGTCGGCGAGCACGGGGAGCACCGGATCGGACCCGAGCCGCTCCATTCGCTCGACGGCGTTCTTGATCGTGTAGTTGCGCGGGTCGAGTGCGTCGTCCACTTCGTCCCAGACGAGCGGCATCGAAACCGACGCGCCGTTGAGCGGGCGAACGCTGAACGGCGAGACGATCAACTGGCCGTGACGGTTCTGCAGATAGTCGAGATAGACCTTCACCCCGCGCTTCGTCACGTGCCGTGTGATCGTGGCGATGTCGCCGAGCTCGCGGAGGACGACGCGCGCGAGCAACTCGCCGAGCGTGCGGCACTGCGCGTACGTCAGCTGCCGGCCGAGCGGGAGGAGAATGTGGAGGCCGGTTTTGCCGGTGGTCTTCACATAGCTCGGCAGCTCGATGGACTCGCAGAGCGCGCGGAAGGCGCGTGCCGTCCGGATCACGTCGGAAAACGGGGCGTCCTTCGGATCGAGATCGATCACGCACCAATCCGGCTGCTCGAGCGAGCCGACGCGGCTATTCCAAATGTGAATCGGAATCGAGCCGAGGTTGGCAATGTAAAGCAACGCGTCGACGCTCTCACACACGAAGTAGCGAATGTCGCGCTGCGTGTCCTCGCTCCAGATCGGGACCGTCTCGATCCAATCGGGCGCGAATTCGGGAGCGTCCTTCTGGTAGAACTGCTTTCCGTCGATCCCGTCGGGGAAGCGGGTCATGACCAGCGGTCGATTCGCCAGGTACGGCAGCATCCAGGGCGAGATCGTCCTGTAGTAGTCGACGAGGTCGCCCTTGGTGTAGCCGTCGGCGGGCCAATAAATCTTCTTGAGATTCGAGAAGGCGACGGTGCGCGCGGACGGTTGCGGCGGGACCGGTGGCGGTGGTGCGATACGTGTAGCTTCGACTGGATTCTCCTCGGGCGCGGTCGACGCGCCCGCGGGCGGCGGCGGCGCGTCCGCCGAGGCGTGTTGCCGCTCGCATTCGTGCGGCTTCTTGTCGTATCGCATTCGGGCGAACGCGGCGTGGCGGAGCAGTCCGTCGGGCGTAAACTCGCGAAAGCGCACCTCGACGACGTGACGCGGCTCGACCCACGTGGTCGTTTTCGTATCAGGAATCTCTGAAGCGCCGGCGGGCGGATCGCAGGGCGGATCGCGGCGAACGATCGGATCGAGGAGCGACTTCAGCTCGGCCAACAACTTGTCGTTGAACCCGGTTCCGACGCGCCCAGCGTAAACGAGGCGGCCGTTCACCATATCCGCCAGCTGAAGCGCGCCAAAGGCCGAGCGCGCGCCCCTAGGCTCCGTGAAGCCGACGATGACGAAATCGCCGGTCGACTCGGCTTTGATTTTCAGCCAGACGTCGGTGCGTCCTCCGCGGTACGGCGCGTCGGCGCGCTTGGCGAGAATGCCCTCCAGCCCGAGCGCGATCACCTGGTCGAGAAATGCTTGGCCCTCCCGCTCGATGTGATCCAGCGCGCGGATGACCCCGATCTTCGGAAATCCTTCCAACAGGAGCGCCTTTCGCGCGGACAGTGGAAGCGGTCGGAGATCGAGGCCGTCGAACGAGAGCAAATCGAACGCGAAAAACGTTGCCGGCAGCTCGACGGACGCGCGCTTGATGTCGATCGCCGACGAGAGTCGGCCGCGCTGCTGGAGACGCGAGAAGCTCGGCTTTCCCTGGGGATCCATCACGACGACTTCGCCGTCGATGATGAAGTTGTCGTACGGTATCGCCTTGATCGCGCGGGCGACTTCGGGGAAGACGGCGGTGTAGTCGTTGCCGTTGCGTGTGACGAGCACGGCTTCTCCCGCGGATTTGCCGGCGATGAGCCGGTATCCGTCGAGCTTGAGCTCGAAGAGCCATCCGTCGCGCGTGAACGCGTAGTCCGCCGGTTCGGCCAGCATCACCTCGACGGTGCGCGCGTCGACGCGTCCGGGTTTGGCGCCGGCCGCTTCGATCGACGCGCGTAGCTTTGCGCCAGGACCACGCCCTTCCTTCACCTCTTCGACGGTGAGTCCGGAGAGCACCGAGGTCTCGACGAATTCGTCGCCCGGCTGCTTCACAAAGCCGTCGCGCTCCTTGATCAACAACCAATCGCGCTCGCTCTTCTTGATCTTCACGAGCGTCCATTTGCCGTGCAGCTTGTGGCCGCGCAGCTCGAACAAGAGCTTGCCCTTGGCGAGCCCCTCCTTCCAATCCTCGAGCGGAACCCACTCGCCTCGATCCCAGACGATGATGCCGCCGGCGCCGTAGTTCCCCGCCGGGATCACGCCCTCGAAATCCCCGTACTCGATCGGGTGGTCTTCGACTTTCACCGCGAGGCGCTTGTCGTTCATGTCGTACGACGGTCCCTTCGGGACGGCCCACGATCGCAGAACGCCATCCATCTCGAGACGAAGATCGAAGTGGAGCTGACGCGCGGCGTGCTTGTGCACCACGAACAGGCGACCTGGAATGACCGAGACCGTGCCGACCGGTTCAGGGGATGTGTCCGGTGAGCGCTTGGCGCGATAGGCGCTGAGGTTGTCCGCAGCGGGCTGGGCGGAGGGCGGATCGCTCTCGTCTGGTGGCAAATCAGTCGGCGGGGTTATCGGCAAGTTGTCGGCGCCGCCTCATCGCGCCAAGAGGGCCGACGAATAGCAGGGGACGCAACTCTCTCGTCGAATTTTAGTTGTCGAATCAACTATCGGCACGTCGTCTGCTAGCGTCCGGCGGCAACGGGGGTCGTCTCGATGCCAAATCTCTTGCGTAGCATTGCCTGGACGTCATTCGCGGTAGTCGGCTTCGTCGCCGGTCCAACGAAACCGGCGGCGAGCGACGGTGGTCAATCCATCTTCCGGCTCGGTACTTACGGCGACGAGTCGTTTTGGACCGACACGCTCCGGATGCACGAGGTGATTCGGACGAAGGTGAGCCCGGCCACGGCGCTGTCGGTCGGCCTCAAAGTAGACGTCGACGCGCTGCCCGCGGAGATCAAGGCGGGTCTGCAGAACAAGTCCATCGATCTGAACGACCCCAAGACCACGGTCGCTCTGCTCAAACTCGGCGCCGTGGTCGGCGTCGTCGGTCACGTCGACGCGAGCAACACGCTGACGCGCGTCGGCGTGTCGTGCGCGCTTTGCCATTCGACCGTCGACAACTCGTTCGCGCCGAACATCGGTCATCGTCTGGACGGCTGGCCAAACCGTGATCTCAACGTGGGCGGCATCATCGCGCTGTCGCCTGCCGTCACGCCTGAACAGCGCACGGTGTACCAGTCGTGGGGAGCGGGCAAATACGATCCGCGATTCAATCTCGACAAGAAGAACATGCCGGTGGTGATTCCCCCGGCGTTCGGGCTTCGTCAGGTGAAGCGGGAGATCTACACGGGCGACGACACGATCTCGTACTGGAACGCGTACGTCGCGATCACGCAGATGCACGGGCACGGGCACTTCGTCGATCCGCGAATCGGGGTCGACGTGAACAACCCCCCCAATCTGACGTCGTCGAAGCTGTCCGCGTTGCGGGCGTATCAGTTCAGTCTCCCGTCGCCGAAAGCACGTGCCGGCACGTTCGACGCGGCCGCGGCCCGGCGCGGGCGGTCGGTATTCGACGGCGTCGCGAAGTGTTCGAGCTGTCACACGGGTCCGGCGTTGACGGACGTCAACCAAGGCGTCCTCCACGCGCCGGCCGAAGTCGGTCAGAGCGCGGCGTACGCGGACCGAAGTGCGACGAAGCGGTACCGGACGACGCCGCTGCGTGGGCTCTGGAATCCGCCGCAGTTGAAGGGTCCGTATTTCCACGATGGTAGCGCCGCGACGCTCGACGACGTCGTGGATCATTACGTCAAATTGAAGGCGCTCGTGCTCACGCCGAGTCAGCGCGCGGATCTCGTCGCATATCTCAAGTCGCTGTGATGCGCGCCCGACGGATCGTTTGGGTGCTCGTCGCGGCGAGTGCGTGTGCGCGTCCGGCGCAATTGTCCGTCGCCGACGGAACGGGGCCGAGTCCCGCGCTGCCAGACGCGCGCACCTCCTTGATCCCCACGGTCAAAGTGGCGCCGGCGAAGGGGTGGGGAAACTACGAGCGCCCCACCGGCGCGAGCGGTACCGTCGTCAACGCCTTCGCAAAGGGATTGGACCATCCGCGTTGGCTGTACGTGCTCCCCAACGGCGATGTCCTCGTCGCCGAAACGAATGCCCCGAAACGTCCCGACGACGGGAAGGGCATTCGCGCGTGGTTCGTTCGTCGCTACATGAACAAGGCCGGCGCCGCGGTTCCGAGCGCGAACCGGATCACGCTTCTGCGCGACGCCGACGGCGACGGAGTCGCCGAGGTCCGGCGGGTGCTATTGGACTCCTTGAATTCACCGTTCGGCATGGCCTATCGCGATGGAGGGTTGTATGTCGCGAACACCGACGCGGTGCTGCGATTTCCGTTCGACCTGAGGTCGTCGCGCGTGACGGGCGCGCCGAACAAGGTCGTCGACCTGCCGGCGGGGACGATCAATCACCACTGGACGAAGAACATTCTGCTGAGCGACGACGGCTCGACGTTGTACGCGACGGTCGGCTCGAACAGCAATGCGGCGGAAAACGGGCTCGAGGCCGAGCGAGACCGAGCCGCGATCTGGAGAATCGACCTACGAACCGGCGCGCATCGCGTGTATGCGTCGGGGCTCCGCAACCCGAACGGTCTCGCGTGGGAGCCGACGACCGGCGCGCTGTGGGCGGCCGTGAACGAGCGAGACGAGTTGGGGAGCGACCTCGTACCCGACTACATCACATCGGTCCGCGACGGCGGCTTTTACGGTTGGCCGTTCAGCTACTATGGGCAGCATGTCGACAAACGGGTGAAGGACCAGCGGCCGGATCTCGTCGCGTCGGCGGTTGTTCCAGACTTCGCGATGGGGCCCCACACCGCGTCGCTTGGTCTCGCGTGGTCACCGTCGGAATCCGCGCTGCCGCCGTCGCTCCGCGACGGCTTGATCGTCGGCCAGCACGGGTCGTGGAACCGAAAACCGCCGAGCGGCTACAAAGTCGTCTTCGTTCCGTTCACTAACGGGAAACCTTCGGGTATGCCGGTCGCCGTGCTCACCGGATTTCTGGACGCCGACGGAAACGCGCGCGGACGTCCGGTTGGCGTGGCCCTCGACGCGCGGGGAGCGCTGCTGGTCGCGGACGACGTTGGAAACGCGATCTGGCGAGTCGTCGGATCACAAACCTTGACGAAAGGCCGTTGATCACATGCGCGCTCAGGTTCCATCTTGCGGGTACATTCGTCGTGTACGAGAGTTTTTGGCCGCCGCGCGCCTGTCGCGGCCTCCCCCTTCAAGTCTCTGGGTCTCTTTATGCCCGCTCGCGCCATCGGCACCGCCACCATCTCCTTCGGGCTCGTTTCGGTTCCTGTGAGCCTCTACTCGTCGTCGGAATCGAAGTCGAGCGTGTCCTTCAACATGCTGCACAAGAAGTGCGGCTCCCGGTTGAAGCAGCAGTACATCTGTCCGAAGGACAGCGAGATCGTGTCGCGCGACGACACCGTAAAAGGCTACGAGTTCGCCAAAGACCAATACGTCATTCTCAGCGTCGAGGAGCTGAAGGCGCTCGAGGAGAAAGCAACCGGGATGATCGACGTCGTCGAATTCGTCCCGCTGGCCAAGGTCGATCGCGAGTACCTCGAGAAGGTTTACTACCTCGGCCCCGACAAGGGTGGAGAGCGCGCGTACCGACTGCTTGCCGCCGCACTCTTGGAGACGGGACGCGCGGCGCTGGGGCAGTATGCGGCCCGCGGACAGCAGCATCTCGTTCTTCTCCGCCCGCTCAACAACGTCCTCGTCATGGAGCAGCTGCACTACGCGGACGAAGTACGCGCGACGACCGAGGTCACGATCCCCGACGGCGACGTGAAGCCCGCCGAGCTGGCGCTGGCGAAGCAGCTCATCGAGCAGACGGCGACGGATAACTTCGAGCCGATGAAGTTCAAGGACACGGTTCGCGAGCGTGTGCTCGAGGCGATCCAGCGGAAGGTCGACGGCCAAGACATCACGTCCGACGTCGCGCCGGACGGCGGCACGAAGATCATCGATCTCATGGAAGCGCTGAAGGCCAGTCTCACCGCCACCAAGCCGAGCGAAGCCGCCGTCAAAGTTTCATGAAGCTGCACGCGGGAACGAGCGGCTTCGCCTTCAAGGAGTGGAAGGGCTCGTTCTACCCGTCGGATCTCAAGGACGACGCGATGTTGGGCTTCTACGCATCGCGTTTTCCGACGGTCGAGATCAACAACACGTTCTATCGGCTTCCGAAGGAAGGCGTCCTACAAGCATGGGCGGCGCAGGTTCCCGAGCCGTTCACGTTCGCGATCAAGGCGAGCCAACGCATCACGCACTTCGCCCGTCTCAAGCCGGAGTGCGCGAGCGCGGTCGAATTTCTCCTCAAGAACACGTCGTCGCTCGACAAGCGGCTTGGCCCGATCCTCTTTCAGCTGCCGCCCAATCTGAAGAAAGACCTCGATCGCCTGCGCACCTTTCTCGACACGCTACCGCGCGATCGACGCTTCACAATCGAGTTTCGCGAGCCGAGCTGGTTCGAAGACGACGTCTACGCCGCGCTGCGCGAGCGCGATGTGGCGATGTGTATCATCGATCAACCCGAATTCTCGTCGCCGGTGGTGGCGACAGCGTCGTGGGGATATGCGAGGCTGCATCGTTTCGACTACGACGCGGCGGCGTTGAGCGGATGGGCGGATCGGTTGAACGGGATGGGGTGGGGGGAGGCGTACGTCTACTTCAAGCACGATGAAGGAGTAGGGTCGGGGCCGCCGGCGGTGGATGCCTTTCTCGATTGTTGGGGACGGGTGACGGCGCGAAAGGCATGAAAAGCGGGTGAGCCCAAGGCGGCGAGAAATTACGAAACGGCGGCGAGGATTCGTTCCTTGCCGCCGTTTTGCTTAAATCCCTGTTTCGGGCTCACCCACTTTTTCGGCTCTTCCGACTCTTCGGGCTCTTCCGGCCTTTCGGGCGTATCCGCCGTTTCGGGCTCACCCGCCGTTCACGCCTTATCGCCCCTACTCAGCGTTCACGAACGCTACTGCCTGGTCGTCCCATCCGTGTCCCTCTTTACTCCAACTCGACGACGCCGGGAAATTCGAGCGGCAGTAGCCGCGCTTCGCGCTGAAGTCGAACGCCGCGTGGGGACGTCCATTGAGAACCAGCGCGACGCGGTCCTCGGCCTCTGACCAGACAATTTGGACGTCGCACGGACAATGGACGTCGAGCTCCGCGGTCGGATGGTCGAGGACTGTGCCGACGTTGTAGACGTGCATCGCGTCGAGAACTTGATCTCCGAGCCGCGTGTCGAGCCCGTAGAAGTACGCGACCTTGCCGTCGTCCTCGAAAATCGCGGCGAATGGCGTTCGCTCCGCGGCGGATTCGATGACCGTCGGCGCTCCCAAGTGCAGTGTCTGACCCATCGGCTCCTCCACCGGTTCACGACCCTTGCGGCGCTCGCTACACGGTACGAGTTGCAATCTTTCGGCGCGCAGGGCATTCCGCCAGATCTTGTCGAGGAGCTACCCTTGCCACGCTACGTTCCTGGACAGAGAATAGGCCGACCTCCAGGCACCCCAAGGAGTCTGTTGCATGTCTGCTGCCGGCGCCCGTCCCGGATCGCCGCGTCCCCCCACGGACGTCTCGAATCCGCAGTACTACCATAAAGTCGTCGATTGCCAGTGGGCCTGCCCGGCGCACACCAACGTGCCCGAGTATATCCGGATGATCGCGCAGGGCAGGTACTCCGACGCATACATGCTGAACCGCGAGTCGAACGTCTTTCCGGGAATTCTCGGCAGGACGTGTGACCGGCCGTGCGAGCCCGCGTGCCGTCGCGGCCGCGTGGACGCAAAGCCCGTCGCGATCTGCAGACTCAAGCGTGTGGCGGCGGATCATCGCGGTGACGTCAGCGATCGCCTTCCGAAGGCACCAGGCGAGAAAAATGGAAAGCGAGTCGCGCTGATCGGCGCCGGACCGGCGTCGCTCACGGTGGCTAACGACCTGATGCCGCTCGGCTATCACGTCACCATCTTCGAGAAGCTCGCCGAACCCGGCGGACTGATGCGCATCAACATTCCCTCGTTCCGGCTGCCCGCCGAAGTGCTCGACGAGGAAGTGGGATCGATTCTCGGGATGGGTGTCGACATCAGATACAACTCGCCGATCAGCAGCATGCGTACGCTGCTGAATGAAAGCGAAGCGTGGGACGCGGTGTTCGTCGGCAGCGGAGCGCCGAAGGGGAAGGATCTCGAGATTCCGGGCCGCGCCGAAGCGGCGAGCAACATTCACATCGGCATCGAGTGGTTGGCGTCGGCGCACTTCGGGCACATCGAGCGCATCGGCGAGCGCGTGCTGATCATCGGGGTCGGCAATACCGCGATGGACTGCTGTCGAACATCGCGCCGACTCGGCGGTCACGACGTGAAAGTGATCGCGCGTCGCTCTCGTCCGTACTTCAAGGCGTCGCCGTGGGAGCTCGAGGACGCGGAAGAGGAAGGGATCGAAATCGTGGAGAATCACGCGCCGAAGCGGTTCGTGCTCGAAAACGGCCGGCTCGTTGGCCTCGAGCTCGAGCGGCTGCGCTGGTTCGACCAGAACGGACGACAGAAAAGTGAAGTCATCGACACGGTCGTCATTCCGTGCGACGACGTCATCCTCGCCATCGGTCAGGACAACGCGTTCCCCTGGATCGAGCGCGACATCGGCATCGACTTCGACGAGCACAATATGCCGATCGTGGACAAGGGGACGATGCAGTGTTCACGCGCCGGCGTCTTTTTCGGGGGCGACGCGGCATGGGGACCGGAGAACATCATCTGGGCCGTCGAGCACGGCCATCAGGCGGCGATCTCGGTTCACCAGCATTGCCAGCGCCAGCCGCTGAGCGATCGCCCGGCCTATGGAATGAACCTGGTGAGCTCGAAGGTCGGCATGCACGCGTGGAGCTACAGCAACGACTACAGTACGCTGCCGCGCACGAAGATGCAGCACGCCGAGCTCACCAAGCGGTTCGAGGGTCTGGGCGTTGAAGTGGAGCTCGGATTCAGCGCGGAAGAGACGGCACGCGAAGTGGAGCGTTGTCTCAACTGCGACATCGAGACGCACTTCACGGCGAGCCTGTGCATCGAGTGCGACGCATGCGTCGATGTGTGTCCAGTGAACTGCCTCACGATCGCGCCGGATACCGCGGACGACACCGATTTGCGCGCCTGGCTGTCCGCGCCGACGATGAATCCGACGCAAGCGCTGTACACGTCGTCGTCACTGCCACAGACGAAGCGGATCATGGTGAAGGACGAAGACGTCTGTCTGCACTGCGGGTTGTGCGCCGAACGATGCCCGACCGCCGCGTGGGACATGCGACAGTTCGAGCTCCTCGTTCCGTACGCGGCGGGACGCGCGGCGTCTCACATGTCCTCCGTGGTGCCGCAGCTCGCGATGCCGGCCGCAACGCAGGCGGTACAGAATGTCTGACGTCGACGGGAAGAAGGGGGAAAGAAACGCGGTGGAATCACGGGTGAACGACTTCGCGTTCAAGATCGGCACGGTGAACGGTACCGGCTCGGCCAGCGCCAACAGCTTGCTGATGCAGGCCATCTTTCGGATGGGGATTCCCGTCACGGGCAAGAACGTCTTCCCATCGAACATTCAGGGACTGCCCACCTGGTACGAGATCCGAGTGAGCCGCGACGGTTACATGGCACGGCCGGCCGACATCGATCTCGTCGTCGCCCTCAACCCGGCGACATACGCCAAGGACGTCGCCGCGGTGCGACCGGGCGGTTATTTGCTCTATGACTCGTCGTGGCCGCTCGACGACTCGCTCGTGCGCGAGGGGATCACGATCCTTGGAATCCCGTTCGGGAAGATGTGCGTCGAGTCGTTCGAGGGCGACCGCGAGCGGACCCTGTTGCGCAACATCGCCTATGCGGGTGCGCTGGCCGCGTTGCTCGAGATCGACATGGACGTGATCGGCGAGATGTTGCGCGAGAAGTTCTCGAAGAAGCGCGCGCTGCTCGACTCGAACTTCCGCGCCATTCGCCTCGGCTACGACTACGCCAAAGCGAACTACGATTGTCCGCTGCCGTTCCATCTCGAGCGGATGAACGCGACGTCGGAGAGCATCCTGATCGACGGCAACTCCGCGGCGGCGCTGGGCGCCGTGTACGCCGGGGCGACGGTCGGGGCGTGGTATCCGATAACGCCGTCGACGTCGCTGATGGAAGCATTTAAAGAATACTGTGAACGGTTCCGTGTCGATCCGGAAACCAAGCAGCGCAAATACGCGCTGATCCAAGCCGAGGATGAGCTCGCGGCCGCCGGTATGGTGATCGGTGCCGGGTGGTGCGGTGCCCGTTCGTTCACGTCGACGGCTGGACCGGGCATCTCGCTGATGAGCGAATTCATCGGCCTCGCGTACTACGCCGAGGTGCCGGGGGTCTTCTTCGACATCCAGCGCACGGGTCCTTCGACCGGCATGCCGACGCGCACGCAGCAAGGCGACTTACTGTCGATCGCGTACCTCTCGCACGGCGACACCAAGCACATCGCGCTCTTTCCGGCGAACCCCGAGGAATGCTTCTATCTCGCCGTCGATGCGTTCGACCTCGCCGAGCGTTTCCAGACGCCGGTGTTCGTCGTCTCGGACCTCGACATCGGGATGAACGACTGGATGTGCAAGAGGTTTACGTGGGACGACTCGTATCGGCCCGATCGTGGCAAGGTGCTCGGTCCGGCGGAGCTCGATCGCGTTCAGAAATTCTCGCGCTACCTCGACACCGACGGCGACGGGATCGCGGCGCGCACGCTCCCCGGGGCGCATCCGCGCGGCGGCTACTTCACCCGCGGCTCCGGTCATGACAAGAACGCCGCGTACACGGAAGACTCGGCCGAGTATCTGGAAGTCGTCGATCGATTGGCGCGGAAGCTCGCGACGGCGGCAAACGAGGTGCCGGCGCCCGACTTCCACAATCAATCAGCCGGCGCCGCGGCCGAGATCGGAATCATTTCCGTTGGCGGCTGCCACTCCGCCGTGCTCGAGGCGCTCGACCGACTGCGCGCCAATGGTCACTCGGCGGACTACATGCGGATTCGCGCCTTCCCGTTTGCGTCATCGGTGCGGGAGTTCATCGACGCACACGAGCGTTGCTACGTCGTCGAGCAGAACCGCGACGGGCAGCTGTGCACCCTATTGGCGATCGAGACCGGTGTCGCGCGCGACAGCATGACGTCGATCCTCGACTACGGTGGGTTGCCGCTCACGGCAGATCGCGTCATCCGCGGAGTGCATGGCGAGAACGCTCCGGCGGGCGCGCCCACCTATGCGGGTGGTGGTGCAACGGCAGCGGCGACCGCGGCGCGCCAACGATAGGCAACCCGAGAACTCGAATCCTCGACGGAAACCATGGCATCGATCACCAAGCCCCCAGTCCGACATCCATCACTTCCGACGAACTCGCTCGGTTTCACCAAGCGGGACTACGAAGGCGCGATGTCGACCCTATGCGCCGGTTGCGGACACGACTCCGTGACCGCCGCGCTCGTGCAGGCGCTCTGGGAGCTGGAGCTTCCGCCGCACCGCGCGGCGAAAATGAGCGGTATCGGCTGCTCGTCGAAGACGACGGCGTATTTCCTCCGGCAGTCGCACGGTTTCAACGGCGTGCACGGCCGCATGCCGGCGCTGGCGACCGGCGCGAACGCGGCGAATCGGGGCCTCGCCTACATCGGCATCTCGGGTGACGGCGATTCGTTGTCGATCGGTCTCGGTCAGCTCTGCCACGCGATCCGGCGCAACGTGAACATGATGTACGTGTTGGAGAACAATGGCGTGTACGGTCTCACCAAGGGGCAGTTCTCGGCGTCGGCCGATGTCGGATCGAAGTCGAAGCGCGGTGAGGCGAATGTGCAGCCGCCGATCGATCCGGTGCTGTTGGCGCTGAGCCTGGGTGCGACATTCGTCGCGCGTAGCTTCTCGGGCGACAAGGTCCAGCTCCTTCCGATCCTCAAAGCCGCGCTGCGGCACAACGGATTCGCGCTCATCGACGTGATCTCGCCGTGCGTGAGCTTCAACGACCACGAGACGTCGACGAAGAGCTATCGCTACACGCGCAACCACTATCTCGAGGTGGCGCCGGTGGATTTCGTTCCGCTCCGCCGCGAGATCGCCGCCGGACAGACCGATGATTCGGTGACGAGCGTGACGATGCACGACGGGAGCGTCGTCCGCTTCCGCAAGGTCGCCGGCGAATACGATCCGACCAATCGGGACTCGGCCTACGCGTATCTGCGGGCGCGGCAGGCGCAGGGCGAAGTGGTGACCGGGTTGTTGTACATCGACGAGAGCGCGCCCGACATGCACGCCGTCGCGGGAACCGTCGAAAAGCCGCTGGTCGATCTCGGTTTTGAGGAGCTGTGCCCCGGCGGTGCGGCCCTTTCCGAGTTGATGGAAGAGTACCGCTAGTCGATGCACGTCGTCGAACGAGGCGGTCGGCAGGACCTCGTTCTGTCGGCGACCGACTTGGCCAACTTTCTCGGGTGCCGTCACAGAACGGCGCTCGACTTGTCCGTCGCGTTTCAGAAGCGAAAGCGGCCCTATCGCGACGACCCACTTCTCGAAGCGCTGTGGCAGCGCGGTCTCGAGCACGAGAAGAGGTTCGTCGATTCCCTCCGCGGCGCCGGCTCGCTCGAGGACCTCACCGCGATCCACGATCCGGTGGAGCTGATTCAGCAGACGAGCGAGGCGATGTTCAAGGGCGTCGACGTCATCGTCCAGGGTGGGCTGTCCGACGGCCCCTGGTTCGGACGCCCGGACGTCATGCGCCGCGTCTCGACGGAAAGCGTCCTCGGAAAATGGTCGTACGAGATCTCCGATACCAAGCTGGCAAAACAAACGAAGGCCGGGACCATTCTGCAGCTGGGCCTGTACTCGGAAATGCTGGCGGTTCTGCAGGAAGTACCGCCGGAGTTCTTTCACGTCGTGACGCCGAACACGCTGATGCCGACCGAGACGTTTCGAGTCAACGACTACGCGGCGTACTTTCGGCTCGTCAAAGCCAAGATGTTGGCCGCCGTTGCGACAGGCGACGAGGCGCTTGCCGCCGCGAACTATCCCGAGCCCGTGTCGCATTGCGAGGTGTGCCAGTGGTTCGGCGAATGCCGGGATCGCCGCCGCGCCGACGATCATCTCTCGCTCGTCGCCGGCATTTCGCGGCTCCAGCGAGACGAACTGCAGTCGCAGGCCGTGCCGACCCTGACCGCTCTCGCGCACTGGGTGACCCCGGGGGGGTTCAAGCCGAAGCGCGGATCGCGCGAGGGATTCGTCCGGGTTCGAGATCAGGCGCGGGTACAAGTAGAGTCGCGCGGCCGTGCGGTGCCGGTGGTCGAGCTGCTCGATGTTGTCGTGGACAGGGGACTGTGTCGGCTTCCCGAACCGACGCCAGGCGATCTGTTCGTCGACCTCGAAGGCGATCCGATGGCCGCCGAGGGCGGACGCGAATACCTGTTCGGAGTTGTGCGCACGGACGGACGCTACGAATCGCGATGGGCGTTCGACGAACGCGACGAGCGACGCGCCTTCGAGTGGTTCATGGATACGGTGCGCGATGCGATGGCGGCGCATCCGAAGATGCACGTCTACCACTACGCGCCGTACGAGCCGTCCGCGTTCAAGCGATTGATGGGACGGTACGCGACCCGCGAGCGAGAGCTCGATGCGATGCTGCGTGCCGGCCGGTTCGTCGATCTGTACGCGGTCGTGCGGCAAAGCATGCGTGTCGGCGTCGAGAAGTACTCGGTGAAAAGCCTCGAGCCGCTTTATGGGTTCACGCGAGATGTGGCCTTGCTCGACGCAAATCGCGCGCTGCGCGCGACGGAGTACGCGCTTCAGATGAACGTGGTGAGCGAGCTGCCCATCGATGCTCGAAACACCGTCGAGGGGTACAACCGCGACGACTGCGTGTCGACGCTGAAGCTTCGCGACTGGCTCGAGTGCGTCCGTGACGAGCGAATCGAGGCAGGCACCGAGATTCCGCGGGCGCCACTCGAGGCAGGAGACCCACCATCCGCTGTCGACGAGCGGTCGAAGCGGGTCGAAGCTCTACGGTTGCGACTCCTCGATGGCATTTCCGAGCTCCGCGAGGAGCGCGACGACGAGCAACAGGGGCGCTGGCTGCTCGCGTATTTGCTCGACTACCACAGACGGGAAGACAAAGCGACGTGGTGGGACTACTTCCGGCTCTGCGACCTTGCCGAAAATGAGCTGATCGACGAGCGCGACGCCGTCGCCGGGTTGGAGTTCGTGGAACGCCTCGGATTCGCGACGGGCAAGAAGGGAAAACCGACCAAGTCGGTGATCGACCGCTACCGGTTTCCCGAACAGGAGTGCGACATCGAGCGGGGCAAAGAGGTCAAACTTCAGGACAAACGCGCATTCGGCACCGTCGTCGCGATCGATCGCACGGCACGAACGATCGATGTTCTCAAGGGTCCCGGTGTAGCGGAGGTCCATCCCTCGTCGATGTTCGCCTTCACGCACATTCGGAGCAAAGAGATCGAGGAGGCGCTGTCCCGAATCGGCGACGCGATCGTTTCGTCAAGCGACGGGTTCGCTGCCGCGCGAACGTTGCTCGGGCGCACGACACCGCGGCTGAAGGGCCATGTCTTCCGCCAGGAGGACGGCGAGGCGGAGTTACAATTTGCCGTTCGAATTTGTAACGAGCTCGCCGAGACCATTCTGCCGGTCCAGGGGCCGCCCGGGGCGGGAAAGACGCACTGCGGCGCGCGGATGATTTGCGCGCTCGTCAAGGCGGGAAAGCGAGTCGGCGTCGCCGCGAACAGCCACAAGGCGATCCGATTGCTGCTCGACAAAACCGCGGAAGCCGCGCCGGAATTCGGCATCTCGATTCGGCTCGGCCACAAGAACGGCGAGGATCCGGCGGCGAGCAGTCAGACGGCGGTTCGAGAATTCGACGACAACGAGGAAGCGCTGGCCGCCCTCCGCGACGGAGAGATCGATGTGCTGGGCGCCACGTCGTGGCTTTGGTCGCGTGCCGAGGCGGCGTCGAGTGTCGAGGTGCTGTTCGTCGACGAGGCGGGTCAACTCAGTTTGGCGAACGCCGTGGCGGTGTCGCAGGCGGCGAACAGCCTTGTCCTTCTCGGTGATCCGCAGCAGCTCGAGCAACCACGCAAGGGTAGTCACCCCGACGGCGTCGGCGTGTCGGCACTGGATCATTTGCTGGGCGACGCGCGCACGCTTCCGCGAGACCGCGGCATTTTTCTGCCGGTGACGTGGCGGCTCGCGCCGAGCATTTGCCGGTTCACGTCGGAGCAATTCTACGACGACCGATTATCGGCGCGATCAGGCAACGATGCCCTGGCGCTCGTCGGGGTCGATGGCATGCCTACGCGCGGGCTCGCCGTCGTCGAGGTTGCGCACGAGGCAAACCGCAACGCCTCGGACGAGGAAGCAGTCGCCGTCGCACGGATCGTTCGTCAGCTGCTGAACGGCCCGCAATGGATCGACGCGAAGGGCGCGTCGCATCCCATTGGCGGTGGAGACATACTCGTCGTCGCTCCGTACAACGCGCACGTCACACGGCTGTCGGCGCGACTCGGCGGGAGTGGCGTGCGTGTCGGGACGGTCGACAAGTTTCAGGGACAGGAAGCGCCAGTCGTCATCTACTCGATGGCAACGTCCCGACCGGAAGACGCGCCACGCGGAATGGAGTTCCTCTATAGCTTGAACCGGCTCAATGTCGCGACATCACGCGCGAAATGCCTCGCGATCGTCGTGGCGTCACCGTTCCTGTTCGAGCCGGAATGCCAAAGTCCGCGTCAAATGAAGCTGGCGAGCGCGCTTTGCCATTTCCGTGAGCTGGCGACGCCGATCGATCTCGGAACAACCAGCTCGATTTCCGCCGACGTCGCTCAGTGGCTGAAAAGCCCGGTGATCGATCCGCTGGCCAGCACGTGACCGGCCATGTTGAAGATGACGGTGGCGCCCGTCGTCCCCTCGCCGATCCCCTCGAGGCGCTCCACATCCAACGCGTACACGGTGAAGATGTAGCGATGCGGGATGTCGCCCTTCGGCGGACAAGGTCCGCAGTATGATGACGCGCTGAAGTCGTTGTAGCCGGACGTCCCGCCCGCCGGCGCCTTGTCGGTGCCGGCGCCGGCCTCGATCGACGTCACCGACGCCGGGATGTTGAAGGCGAGCCAATGCCAGTAGCCGCTGCCGGTCGGCGCGATTGGATCGAAGCAGGTGATGGCGAAGCTCTTTGTACCGGCCGGTGCGCCGCTCCAGCTCAGCTGCGGCGAGCGATTGCGCCCGCCGCACCCGGTGAAGACGAATTCCTTGTCGATCGTCTCGCCGTCTTTGATTGATTGGCTCTGCACACGGATCGCGCCCGGCTGCTTCGCTGCTCTTGGCGCGCGAACCGACACCTTCTCAAAGTCCATCGCTGACGTCGACATGAATACCCTCGCGGCTTCTGGAAACGCCTACCTCGGCCATCCGCCCTGCGGGATGCCTTTGGTGATCTTCAGTGCGTTCTGAAAGTAGACTTTTTTCAGGACGCCGTCTGGAAGATCGATGCCGTAGAGTTTCCAGAACGCGTGATACGGACGGTAGTAGTCGAAATAATCGTCCTTCGTCTCGAAGACGCGCCAGTAGTACGGGTACTCCTCCGGCTGGAAGGAGTCCTTGCCGAAGAGAATTCGGTCCTGGTACTTGATGAAGAAGTCGTGGGCGCCGCGAGGTTGGCGTCCGATATCGTAGAGCACGGCGCCGACTTCGGTGTATAGGTTGGGCATCGCGTCGAGCATCTTCGAAAGCCGGCCGAGATCGTTCGCGTGCCATCCCATGTGCGCGGCGACGAACGTAGTCTTCGGATGCTTCTTGAAGAGGTTGTCGCGCTCCGTCATCAACGTCTCGAAGCTCGGAAAGCGGTCCTGCGGGTAGCGACGATCGGCGAACAGCGACAGCTCGAGCCAGCGCTCGTTGTTGTAGTCGATCGGCTGGAAGAACTCCTGCGGATCGGCGGTGTGAATGAACACGGGAAGACCGAGCCGCGCGCACGCCTCCCAGATCGGATCGAGCTCGGGATCGTCGATCTTGAGACGCGAGCCGTCCGGCTTCTTGATCGAGAGGCCGAGACTCTTCGGAATCTCTCCCACACCGACGGCGCCGGCGGCCACGTCGGCCTCGAGCTGCTTCACCGCCTTTTCCGCCCATCCCGGACCGACGTTGCGGAAGTCGATCCCCGCCAGGACGCGGACCCTGTCCTTCATCTTTTCCGACGCCTGGATGTTCGCGATCGTCGTCTTCAGACGATCGCCGGACATGTTGTCGGCAGAGATCATCATGCGGACGTTGAGGCTGTCGAGCGCCGCGCCCAGCGTGGCCAGTCCGTCGGCGGATCCGAGTAGACCCTGCGGGTGTCCGTGAAAATCGATCGCCGGATATTTGGCGGTCTTCACGACGTGCGCCGGCGTGATGAGCGTCGAGCGCGGGCGATAGTCCACGATGCTCGGCGCGGGATTCTCCGGCGCCATGCAGCTGCGCGGGCGGATTTCCGTCGTCCCCGCCGGGCATTGCTCGCCGGGCTGAATGGGAGTGCCGCGTCCACCACCGCGGCCTCGCCCGGTGGGCTGCTGGCCAAAGATCGCGGGTGCGGCGATTGTCAGTAACGCGAATGCTTTGAATACAAACGAACGGTGCATGACGACTCCGAAGAACCGCGTGAAGAACGCAGGCGGGCGCACCTGTCGGCCCGACTGTATATCAGACGAAAAGATCAACCGATACGTTGGCTTTGGAAGGGCGATCGGGAGGGAACTAGGAAAGCCGCGCCAGCCATCGATCGCTTACATCTCCGACCTCGGCGAGGACTTCGGCGTCGGTTCGGCCCGACGATTTGAGCACGTGGAAACTGTGGTCCGCGCCCTCGAGCCAATGCATTTCCCACGGCGCGTGAACGGTGGTGAGGACACGCCGCATGATGTCCGGCGTGCACAACGCGTCGCGAGTGCCGTTGAAGCACAGTACCGGCATCGTGATCCGCGGCAGATGTGCGTCGCGAAGCTGGTCGGGCTTGCCGGCGGGGTGGAGCGGGTAGGCGAGCAACAGCAGGCCGTCGGCCGCAAAACCGTCGGCGGCGAGCATCGAGCCGGCGCGACCGCCCATCGACCGACCACCGATCACGAGACGACCGACACCGGAGCCCAGCTCCGCGCGCACGCGGTCGACGACCGACGCGAACGTTTTCATCAACGTCGGCATCGGGTCCGGTCGTCCCGATTTCCGTTCCTTGTAGAGAAAGTTGAAGCGAACGATGCCGAGTCCGCGGCGGCGCAGCGTCGCGGTCACCGACGCCATTCCGCGATCCATCATGCTGCCACCCGCGCCGTGAGCGGCCACAAACACCGCGCGCTGATTTCCCTCCGCCGGCTCGTAGAGCGCGCTCGTCTCAGCGCCATCAACGGCGACGCGCCACGAGACGCTCATGTCGCCACCGCCGCCGGCGACGTGCCGAGTCCCATCTCGTCGAGGAACTGTGTGCCGCGCGTCGGTCGTCCGGCGCGCGTCACGGCGCGCGTCAGCACGAGCCGATCCTTGGTTCGCGTCATGCCGACGTAGAGCAAGCGCCTTGCTTCCTCGATCTCGGCCGGCTTGGGCCCCGTTTTCGGTGAGCCCCCGGGAAGTTGTCCGTCCTCGACTCCAACGATGTAGACGCGCGAGAACTCGAGCCCTTTGGTCGAATGCAGCGTGAGGAGGTTGACGCGCCCGCGCTCCGTTTCGTGTCCATCCCACTTCGAGAGAACGGCGCGTTCGAGAAACGCGCGCAACTCCGTGTCCAGCGATCCGGCGGGCAACTGCGCGATCAGGCGGCGCAGACGAATCATCGCGGCCGGGTATCGCTCCTCGGCTGTTTTGTCCGTGCGAATCTTGAGCATCAGCTCCGCTCCACCAAGCCGTTCGATCAACTCATCGACTGTTGGAATGGAGAGGTCGTCGCCTTGCTCGCGTTCGTAGTTCTCGAGGCAGCTGCTATAGCGACTCAGCGCGAAGCCGCGCGTGATCGCGCGAAACATCCTCGCTTCGTCGCAGAGTGACGCGTCGTCGCACAACGCCAGCGCGACGCCGAGTTGATCGAGCTGGCTGACGAGCGCTGTCTTGCGGGCGTGAGCGCGCTTGGCATCGTCGAGGCGAAGCGTGACCTTGGCCAGCGCCACGCTGTCGTCGAGGGCGCGATGGGCCTTCTCGAGCGGAACCCCGAACTGCCGGGCGAGGTCGCCGAGCTTTCGGCTCGTCGGGTACAGGTCGCGCGCCAGCGGCAGCGTGTCGTACGTGCACAGATCGAACCGCTTGCCGAGCTCTTTCGCCATGCGCTGCAGAATCTTGAAGTCGAACTCGTAGCCGTTGTGGGCGACGATGACGTCCGAGCCGCAGAAGGCCTGAAACTTCGGCCAGATGTCGGCGAAGGGCGACGCCGTCGCGACGTCGGATTGGTGAATGCCGTGGGTCGCGCTCGCACCGGGCGAGATGGCGACCTTTGGTTTCACGAGGGTGTTGAACTCCGCGACGATCTCGCCGTTGCGAACGCGCACGGCGGCGATCTCCACGATCTCGGCTTTCTCGGTATCGTTGTCTGTTGTCTCGAGATCGACGGCCGTGAAGTTGTCGAACACCGCCGACACGTCGCTCATCTCGATGAGCTGCGCCGCCTTGAACACGCCGAGCGCCAGACCGACGGAACCCACGTCGGCGGCGACGAGCGTGAGCGATCCACGGGGCGGCAACCCGCCGAGCGCGACATCGTTGATGCCGATGCCGCCGAGGATCGCTTTGAGGCCGATCTCGGCGCCGTTCATTCGTGGCATCCACACGGTCGTCCGATCGCGCCGCGCGGCGGATAGGCGAGCGGCGAGTGAGACGACATCGTCGAGCGACGTGGGGTCGCTGATCTCGTCGTGGCGATCGTCGAGCACGGAGCGAACCTTCCCGACGCGGCGCGAGAGAAGATCTTGTACGAGCGACCCGAGTGTCGTGTGATTCTTCCCCAACGCGGCAAGGTTGCGCCAGTCGGCGAGCGCGCGACGGATCTGTCGTGCATTCTCGTGGGAGCGTGGCAGCCGCGACGCCATGTACTTGAGATGACGACCGAGTGTCTGACGCGCGGCCTCGGCTTGCGCGCGCGCCTCGTCGAACAATGGCCGGGGAAGAACGACGCCGAAGAATGCGTCGCGATGGACGTCGTCCGTCGGCTCGGCGATCACGCGGAGCGCGGCGATGACGTACGCGACGACGGGATCGTCGGCGAGCGCACGGCCCTGAGCCAGTCGGCAGGGAACGTTGCCGTTGATCAGCGCCGCCTCGAGGACGTGGCCGATCTCGTGGGTGCGATAGAGGAGCGCGACGTCGCCCCAGCCGATTGCATGCTCCGCCCTGTCGCGGCGGATGTCGTCGACGATCCACGACGCCTCTTCGTCGTCGGTGTCGAACGTCATCACGCCGACGGGGAAGGGCGACTCGCGTTCGGCGGTGGGCGGAACGTGATCGTCGAAGAGCGCCGGGTTGATCCTGACGAGCTTTCGCGCGAGCTCGAACGCCTCGCGCGGGCAGCGATGGTTCTGATCGAGATGGATCTTCCGCGACAGATGGAAGTCGTTCACGAAGCTCGTGAACACCGACAAGTCGGCGCCGGCCCACGAATAGATCGACTGCTCATGATCGCCGACCGCGAACACGTGCTGGTGGTGCTTGGCCAGCGCGTGCACGACGCGGTACTGCACCGGGTTGAGGTCCTGAAACTCATCGACGAGAATCGCGTCCCATCGTTCGTGCACGCGCGCGTTCTCGCCGGCTGTTTCGAGGAGCGTTGCCGCGCTGAGCACGAGGGTGTCGAAGTCGAGGACCTTCCGCGCGGCGAGAAAGCGTTCGTACTGCGCGAACAGCCGCGAATCGTCGTGCAGGAGCGGCTGACCGCGGAAGCGATATGCCGAGAAACGGTTGAGCGTGTAGCGATGCCAGCGTCGAGGTCCTTCGATGCGGCGCAGAACGCTCAGCTGATAGTCCTCATCGGCGATACCAAAGCCACGCTCGATGCCGATGAGCGGGCCGAGCTCGCGTAGGAGCTCGGCGCAGAAGGCGTGGATCGTCCCTCGCGTGATCCTGGAGGCCGCGGGCCCCAACCGGTGACCCAGCCGATGAGCGATTTCACCGGCTGCCTTGTTCGTGAAGGTGAATGCGCAGATCCGGGCGGGATCGCACTGCAGCTCCTCGATCAGGAACCGAATGCGTTCGATCAGACAGTACGTTTTGCCGGCGCCGGGACCGGCGAGCACGAGCAGTGGTCCGGCCGGCGCCTCGATCGCGTCGCGCTGCGCGCGAGAGGCACTCCGGTGGGTGAGTAATTCGATCGACGGCGCCACCGGCGCCGTCAAGCAAACCGCCGCTGCGCGCGCTCCTTCGCCTTGCGGGCCTCTTCTTCTCTGTTGCGCGGGGGTGCGTGAATCTCGAGCGATTCGATCAAACGATGGGCGGCCGCGGTCACGTCGTCGACCGCCTGGTTGAACGCCTCTTCATTCACCCGCGACGGTCGAGTGGTGCCGCTCAGCTTTCGAACGAATTGCAGCGCGGACGCGCGGATCTCGTCGTCGGTGGCGGGAGGCTCGAAGTTGGCGAGGGTTTTGATGTTGCGACACATAGAAACGGCTCGATGGCTGGCCTGCAACAATATGCCGTGCGGAGCGGAACGGCGCGACTACTTGAGGCGGCCGCGCGGTCAGGTTTGCGTTCCTCAACTCCGACGGGCTGCCTCCGCTGCCCGCTCGAGCAGCAGCGTCTTTTCGCGCGCATTTCTCGTCATCCCCGCGGCGCGCTGGAATTCGTCGCTCGCCTCCCCATGCCGGCCCAGCTTGGCGAGCAAGTCTCCGCGAACCGTCGGCAACAGATGATAGTTCTTGAGAGAGGCCTCGCCGAGGAGATCGTCGACGATCTCCAACCCGGCGGCCGGTCCGAATGCCATCGACACGGCGACGGCGCGATTGAGCTCGACGATCGGCGAGGGCAGCACCTGGGACAGTGCGTCGTACAGCGCGGCGATCCGCTCCCAGTCGGTTTCGGCGGCCGTACGCGCTCGCGCGTGACAGGCGGCAATCGCGGCTTGCAGCGTATAGCTGCCGAGCGCTCCTCCCCGGCCAGCGGCGAGTGATTCGGCGCGAGCCAGTGCGTCGAGACCACGACGAATCAACAGCCGATCCCAGCGACCGCGGTCCTGGTCGAGCAGAAGAATCGGCTCACCGGATGGCGCCGTGCGCGCGCGGAGGCGCGACGCCTGGATTTCCATCAGGGCGACGAGACCGTGCACCTCGGGCTCGTCCGGCACGAGGCCGGCCAGAATACGGCCAAGGCGCAGCGCGTCCTCGCACAGGCCGGGACGAAGCCAATCGTCGCCGGCCGTCGCCGCGTAGCCCTCGTTGAAGATCAGATAGATCACCTCGAGGACCGACGAAAGTCGCGCCTCGAGCTCCGCGCCCCGCGGCACCTCGAACGGAACTCGCGCTTCCGACAGTGTGCGTTTGGCGCGGACGATTCGCTGCGCCACCGTCGGTTCGGAGGCGAGGAAGGCGCGGGCGATCTCGTCAGTCGTCAGACCGCCGAGGAGCCGCAGGGTGAGCGCGACTCGCGCCTCTCGCGCCAGGATCGGGTGGCAGGCGATGAAGACCAGTCGCAACAGATCGTCGCCCACGTGGTCGTCGAGCGCAGCATCGAGCTCGGGCACGATCGCGTCTTGTTTCGCTTCCAGGTCAGGCACGAGCTCCTGATGCTTTCGATCGTGTAAGGCGCTTTGGCGGAATTGATCGATCGCGCGGCGCTTGGCGGCGGCCATGAGCCAGGCTCCCGGGTTGTCCGGCACTCCGATCTCCGGCCACCGCTCGAGCGCGGCCACCAGCGCGTCCTGGGCGAGGTCCTCGGCGACGCCGACGTCGCGCACCATGCGCGTGAGCGCGGCGATCAGCTTCGCGGATTCCATCCGCCACACCGCGTCGATCGTGCGCTGGACATTGCTCGCCGTCGCCGGAAGACGCTCGGGCATGATGGGCGTGTGATTCGATCAGCGTTTCGCGTTGGCCGCGATCTGTTCGCTCAGCAGCCGCTCGCGTTCGCGAAGCTCGTCGGTGAACTCCTCGCCGAAGTCCTCCGCTTCGGAGACTTGACGAATCTCGATCTCGGATTCGCCGGGCATGGGGTTGGGGCAACGCTTGACCCACTCGATCGCTTCTTCCTTCGAGCGGCATTGCCAGATCCAGAAGCCGGCGATGAGCTCCTTGGTCTCGACGAAGGGGCCGTCGACTACCGAGCGCTTGTCGCCGGAGAAACGAACGCGTGCTCCCTTTGAGCTTGGTTGCAGACCTTCACCGTCGAGCATGATCCCTGCCTTTACTAATTCCTCGTTGTACTTGCCCATGGCCCTGAGGAGCGTCTCGCTGGGAAGGACGCCAGCCTCCGACTCTTTGGTCGCTCGGACCATCACCATGAAACGCATCGTCGTAACCCCCCTCGCATCTCGATTTGGGATCCGACCAGCCGGCCAGATCAAATTAGGCTTCATTGAGACGTCGAACGAGCACGAGCGAAATCGACAGCATGGGCCCCTTCGCCCATCTGGCGGACGCGAGTGCCGTCCTATATGCATACAATTGGGTTCTTTTCGAGTAGGTCCAATGTCGATCACTCTTCACGCGAACGCCCTTGCAACCCGTTTTCGGGCCGGCGTCGCGATCTATGCGATAGCGTCTTCGGTGGCGGGCGCAGCCTCCGCCTCGGCGCAAGCCGATCGTCCGGCGCGACAGGCGCCCAAAGCAGCGACGCAGCCGTCTCAGTCGGCGCTTGATCCACGCTGGCTGCCTTGGCTGGGGTGCTGGCGAAGCGATGCGACGAGCCCGAGTGCTCCCGCGACGTCGACGACTTGCGTCGTCCCTCTCGCCGGCTCTTCAGGTGTCGAGCAGCTATCGATCAGCAATGGGAAAGTGGTGGAACGCCGGCGGTTCGAAGCCGACGGGCGGGCGCATCCGATGCAAGAGTCGGATTGCAGGGGTACACGGACGAGCCAGTGGTCGCCGGCGGGGCGGCGCGTGTACGTCCGGTCGGAGTACACCTGCGACGCCGGCTTCAGCGGCGTTTCGACGTCGATCATCGCGCTCAGCGCGACGGGCGACTTCATCGAATCGGAACATGTCCGCGCTGGTCGCGGATCCGTCGAACACATTACGCATCTCCGCGATGCCGGGCTTCCTGACGGCGTTCCAGCAGAGGTGATTTCGGCCCTCGCGCCGAGGCGCCTGGCGATCACGACGGCGCGCGCCGCGGCGGTCGCGCCGCTCGCCTCGGAGGACGTGCTCGAGGCGCTGCAATTGGTCGACGCGGCGGCCGTCCGCGCGTGGCTGAGCGAGAGCGGTCAACGTTTCACGCTCAATGGCGATCAGATCGCCGCGCTGATTCGGGCGGATGTTCCCCAGTCGGTGCTGCAGGCGATGGTCGGTTGGGCGCCGCAACAAAACGCCGGTCAGCCCGGCATGAACCAGGACGTCTACACGACGCGTAGTAACACCGGCGGCGGGATCGTCGTGTACGGAAGTCCGATGGCACAACCACAGCCCGCCTCCAACGGCTTGTACTGCAACGCATCGGGCTGCTATTCAGAGAATCCTTATTCCGGTTACAACGGGTACAATGGGTTCGTTTATTCGCCGTACCAGGACGGCTACCCGTACTATCCGTATCCCTATGGCTTCGGCTACCCGTTCGGGTTCGGCTCGACGGTGATTGTGAACGACGGGAACAGACTTGGTCACAACCGGTTCAACGGCCCCTTCGGCATCAACCGGCCGATCAACCGGCCGATCAACCGCCCGGGCGGAGTACCGATGCCGCGAGGCGGCCAACCCGTCCCGCGAGGCGGGATGCCTCCGGTGCAGCGGCCAGTCGCGGCTCCAGGCGGCCGAAGACCGTAGTCGTCGCGCCGCCGTTCGTCCGACGAAAGCGACCGACCACGATGCCGGTGTTCATCGCGGCATCGTGGCTCGGAACGTCGTGACGCCCCATCGGTATTGTGAGTCTCGTTTGGTGCCGAGACGCAGGACGTCTGGCGCTTTCATCTCACAATCTGGCCGGGCGGATGGGCAAAACGCTGCGACGAGTAGCGATCGGGGTCGCGGCAGTCGCGCTCGCGATCCTGAGTTTTCGTCTTGTAACGCAACGCAGGGTGCAACCGCGAGTCTACGTGCCGCAGGACGTACCGGATGTCCTCGGCGTCTCGACCGCGACGATTCAGGCAGCGGTCGCCGCACGCGTTGGCCAGTCGCCGCCGGAGTGGGTCTCCGCGGAACGCTGGGAGCGCGTGCGCACACTCTACCACGCGTATGAAAACGCGCCGCTTTGGTTAGAGCCCGAAGGAGTGAAGGATCGGGCGTCCGCGCTCCTCGACGCCTTGGCGCAGGCGGGAGATCACGCGCTTCGAACCGACGCATACCCGATCGACTCGATCCGGCATGTCGTCGACGCGAAGCGAATCGATAGCACGGCGACCGCCGCCGATATCGCCAACGCCGACGTTCTGCTCACCGCCGCTTACGTTGGTTACGCCTCCGACATGCTCGTCGGCCAGGTGGACCCGCGCACAGTCTCACAGTCCTGGCACATCCCTTCGCGCCGGTCTGCCGTGGACTCGGCGCTCCTGCACACGCTTCAGGATTCATCGATCGCCGCGGGACTCGGGCAGATGGCGCCGCAGGATTCGGAATACGCCGTACTCCGGCGGGAGTACTCGCGGTACCGCGAGATCGTAGCCAGGGGTGGTTGGCCGGTTGTCGCGCCGGGAGTTAGTCGCGAGGAATTGGTGGCCCGTCTCGAGGCTGAAGGCTACACGGTGCCCTCGGAGGATTCGGTCTTCGCCGCGCTCGCGACGTGGCAGCGACGCCACAACCTCGAGCCGGATGGGAAACTCGGTCGCGCCACGTTCGCGGCCTTGAACATCGACGCGGAGACGCGTGCCCGACAAATCGGATCGAACCTGGAGCGACATCGGTGGCTGCCGCGCGCGCTGGGCCAGCGATATGTCTACGTGAACGTCCCTTCCTTTCATCTCGACGCGTTCGACAGCGGGCAGCGCGTGCTGTCAATGAAGGTGGTCGTGGGCGCGGAGTACAACGGACACGCGACGCCGGTGTTCAGCGACTCGATGCGCTGGGTCGTCTTTCGTCCCTATTGGCGCCCGACCCAGCGCATCGTGAAGGACGAGATCCTCCCGCGGCTGAAGACGGATCCGGGCTACTTGGCGCGGAACGACATGGAGTGGGCGCGGGAACAGGGAGCGCGCGTGATCAGGCAGCGCCCCGGACCACAGAATTCACTCGGTCTCGTAAAGTTTTTATTCCCGAACGACTTCGACATCTATCTGCACGACACGAATCAGCGCTCGTTCTTCGGGCGAAACGCTCGCGCGGCTAGCCACGGATGCATCCGTCTAGAGCATCCCGCGGACCTCGCCTCGTACGTTTTGCGGTGGCCCTCGGACAGTGTTCGGGCGGCGATGGATTCGGGGCGCAATGATCGCACGGTGCCGCTAACGCAACGTGTTCCCGTGTACATCGTGTACTTCACCGCGTATGCGCGGGACGCGGAGCTCTACTTCGCCGAAGACGTCTACGGTCGCGACGCCGGGCTGAAGAGCCGAGTCGATCTGCCAAGCATAGTTTCGCCGCCGACGACGATCCTCAACCCGCCGACGCCGCCAGCAGTTCGCGAACGACGGAGCGAGCTTGGACGCCAGCTGACCGCCACGAAAGTCTTCGACCTACTTCGTCACGCCCATTCTCCCCAAGAGCCCGGGCGTCGTCGGGCTGCTTGAGAAGGCGGATGCAGTGCTGTGCCATCTCCGACGCTGAATCGGCGATCAGGAGATGGCGGCCGTGCTCCATGCCGAGACCGCGCGCGGCGATCGATGTCGCGACCGTCGGAAGCGCGTACGCCAAACTCTCAATTGTCTTGATGCTTGTCCCGCCACCGCTGAGCAAAGGAATCACCGAGATCGCGGCGCGCTCGTAAAATTGCTCGAGGCTGACCGGCGACTCATGGAGCTCGACGTCGCGTCGGTTTAGCAGTCTCGCCAGGTCATCGGGAATTGGACCGCGGCCGGCGACAATGAGCCTCGTATCCGGCAGTTCCCGCTGTATCGCCGGGAGCACGTCGGTCACAAAGCTCGTCAGCCCTTTGACGTTCGGTTCCCAGCCGAGCGTGCCGACGAACAACATCTCGCAACCACGAACGTTGTTCCGGAGAACGGTGTCGGGCACGTCGACGCCGTTTGGCA
Organism: Gemmatimonadaceae bacterium; assembly: GCA_035535975.1. Classification (GTDB taxonomy): domain Bacteria; phylum Gemmatimonadota; class Gemmatimonadetes; order Gemmatimonadales; family Gemmatimonadaceae; genus JAQBQB01. The sequence goes on from DATLPC010000120.1 coordinate 29,863, forward strand.
CTACGTGTACGCGCTCGCGAAACTCCGCGGCGAGATGGGTGATGTCCTCAGGCTTGCAGACCGCAACCGACGTGAAGCGGCCTGGCAGATCGCGTTCATATCGAACGAGATGTCGCGCCTGCAATCGCTGAAACGGCTTCCGAAAATACATGCCGGCTTCGTCGAGCTGCTCGACCAACAGGTCGCCCTGAAAGTCGTCGATGTCCACAATGATGCGCTCCGCGCCGGCGGTTCGAGCCATTTCCGCGTTCCAACTTTTTGTTGCCCAAACCACATCGATCTGCCGCCGGTTCAGCAGTTGCCGGATTTCTCCGACAAAGCGGTCGGACCACGACCAATTGAAGATTCGCGGGGGGCGATTCGGCAAAAGAGTCGCGAGCGTGGACTTGATCACTTCCGCGGGTGATCCCCAAAGGGCATCCCGCCTCGGGTCCGGGACCGGTTTTGGAACGGATATGATTTCGACGAATGGCCGGCCGCCATTCCAGTTCGACGCCAGAGTTTCCGGCTCGTAGCCGCTCTGGCAGACCACCGCGACATCGAACTCTTCGCTCAGCTCGGCGGAAAGCCTGGCCACGCGAAGCATTGTCCCGTTGAGCGGCGGGGGATAGGGAACGAGGCTTGTTAGAAATGCGACTCGCGGCCGTCGCTTCATTGGCTCGACCAATCGGCGCCACGTGAGCCGTTCGCCGGAAAGCCGCGCATCACGCGACGGACTCCCGCGATTCAAGAACCGAGTGGACGGCGGCGCGAGCGCGCGCACCCGCTGCTTGCCATGAAAAACGTCGAAGCACTTCTTGTCGGCCCGCCTCGGCCAACGCCCGCGCCCTGGCCGGATTGTTCAACAGATGGATACAGGCGTCCGCGAACTCTCGAGTCGACGAAGCGACCAGGAGGTGCTTGCCGTCTTCCAATCCCAGACCCCGCGCCGCGGTGGGACTCACCACCGTCGGTACGGCGTAGGCGAGACTCTCGAGAACTTTGATGCTCGTTCCGCCCCCGCGCCGCAGTGGCGCGACGGCGATTGTGGCCCGTGAATAATGCTCGGCGAGCGAGAGCGGTGACTCGTGAAGCTCCACGGCGGGACGCGACAACAGGGAACGAACCGAGTCAGGAGTCGGAGCCCGTCCGGCCACCGTGAGATTCGCGGCCGGAAACGAGCCCTGGATCGCCGGCAGTATCTCTTCGACGAGTTGCTCCATCGCTTCGATGTTCGGATGCCACGAAAGCGTGCCCACAAAAAGAAGCTCCGCCGGGCTCACCCGGCTCCGATCGATCATCTGCGGAAAATCGACACCGTTCGGGACGACGTGAACTCGCTCCGATCTCCCTCCGTCGAGCAACGCGGTGTCCTCTTGCTTGCAAATCGCGACCGCACTGTAACGGTTCAACAAATGGCGTTCGTACCTGACGAGGTTTTTTGCTTGAATGCGGTGAAGCATCTTGCGCTTGTAGGGCGGTCCTTCGGCCAGCTCCCTCATCATCGCGTCGCCTTGAAAATCGTCGACATCCACGATGATCCGCCGAGCGCCCGCGGCACGCGCCATCTCCGCGCACCAAATGCGCGTTGCCCAGACGGCCTCGATCTTCAGCTCGGCAAGAGCTTGTCGGGTGGAGTCAACGAGCTTGTCGGACCACCCCCAGTCGAACATCCGCGGTCTCTGTCCCGGAAGACTAGTGATAATTGTCGCCCTCGCGCACGCCGGGATAGAACCCCAAATCGCATCGCGCCGGCCGAGCGGTTCCGGGCGCGGGATAGCCACGACGCGCGTCAGCCGACGGCCGAGCTCCCAGTTATCCACGATGGCCTTCGTGTCCACGTCGGCGAGGCAGAGCAGCGCGATATCGAATTCTTCGTGTAGCTCGCGAAGCAGTCGCGAGATTCGAAGCGACGATCCGATCAAGGGCGGCGGATAAGGCGCGAGGCCGGCGAGAAACGCGATGAGTGGTCTACGACTCATGTTGAGTGGGGAAACGTCCGCTGCTTTGGCTGGCCGCGACGAACCACGGTGTCCTGACTCTAGGGGGCAGTCCGCCCCGGCTCAGACACCCCGGACGTGTCCATAAGACGCTTTGAGGCCCACCTCGTCCCAAGCTCGAGCTCGAAGGCCGCCGGTTCGATTCAATCTCGTCAACCGCATGCAGCTACGGGAGTTCTTCAAATGTTTAGCGGGGTCCATTACGATCGTGGTCCTGTGGAGGGGCACGGGGACTTCATTAGCCAAGTATTGTTGCGCCCGCTATGAGCGCCTCGTCGAATAGGCGGACTTAACCATTCGTGTAAGCCGACCGCCGACTAGGCCAATCTCCGACTCCGTTGAGCACAGCAGCGCATACACTGGCCCCACGACTCGCCGTCCGGGCCGATTTCATTTCGTCGGGCATCCTCCCCGTCGACAACCAGCTCGATGGCCTCATGCGGGGCCGCACTTACGTGCTGAGCGGTGCGCCCGGTACCGGGAAAAGCATCGCCGGCCTCCAGTTCCTGATGGCTGGGGCGAAGGCCGGAGAGCGAGTCGCGATCCTGACGCTGGACGATCCGCAGGACGTCCTCGGTCAAGGTGAATACCTCGGCTTCGACATCGCGGCCGAAGTGGCGGCGGAACGGCTCTACATCCTTCGCTTCCAGCTCGACTTCGCCCGGCGTTTCGCTCGCGCGACGTCACCCGACGAAGCATTCGCCGAGCTCCGTTCGCTGCTCGGTCCGGAACCACTTGGCCGTTTCGTCATCGACTCGGTCGTTCCATTCATCGACGCCGCGGGCCCGTCGCAGAACGCCGCGATCTCGATGCTGCAGCTCCTCGACGAGCTGGGAGCGACGTCGATCGTCACGTACCCGGGGGACCTTGCGGGCGTCTACGACCGCCGGCTCGACCCCCTCGTTCAGCGTGCCGCGGCGATGTTCCACCTGTCGGCCGACCTGCAGCGCCAGCGTCACATCGAGATTCGAAAGGTTCGCTATCGCGTGCCGTCGAACGCTCCGATTCCGTATCGCATCGAGCCGGGGGCCGGCATCATTCCCGCGCTCGAAGAAGTTCGCTTCCAGCAGGAAGAGGTGAACGGACGGCAGCGCGTTGTTCTCGAGTTGCCCCAGACCGGAGCGGAAGAAGCGCTCAAGCTGCTCCAAAGTCACTACAACGTGAAGCTGATGAACGGCGCCGCGCGCCGCTCGACGCCGATCATGCCGCTCTCGGTGATGCCGGCGCGGCGTGCAATCGACCTGTCAGAGGTGGCCGGGGCCGAATCTCCATCCGTCGCCCAGCCGACGCGATCGGGTGCCCGTGTCCCATTCGATGCCCCCGGTTTCCGCGGTGCGATTCAGTCGATTCTCGCGGCCGATTCACGAAGCATGTTCTCGATCGTCGCGTTGACGACGCCTCCCGGCGAGCTCGAACGCGTCGGTGACGTCGTGTTGCGGACCGTGCGCGCGGTGAACGGCGATCTCGTGGCCGTCGCGAACAATCAGGTCTTCATCTATCTCCACGCGACGGGCCGCAAGCATGCGCCGTACTTCGTGCAGCGCCTGCGTGACAGCTGGCAGAACGTCGGGCACGGCGAATTGATCGTCGATGTCCTCGGCTACCCCGGCGACCAAGAGCGAATCCGGACGCTCCTCAACTCGCTCGCCTAATGCTGGCGCGAAGACAATACACGCTGCTCTTCGTCGCGGTTGTCGCGACGATAGTGGCAGGTGCCGGGCTCTCGATCCACTCCATTCGCGGGTGGCGAACTTGGATACCTCTCGCGCATCGCGCGCCGAAGCGTCCCGACTCAGCGGCGAGGAAGGTTGCGCATGTGCCGCCGGCGGCCCATCCGGCGGCCATTGCTCCGGTGCCGATTGCTCCGGTGCCGGCGCCAGCCGCGACCACAGGGACGGCGGCGGGACCATCAGTGACGCCGGTTCGTCGGCAGACGTGGAAGCCATCAGAACGACAGCAACTGCGCGACAAGCTCTACCTCGCCGGAAAAGCGAATCGTCCGTCGGATGCCATTGCGGCGCTCGAGGCCTGGGACGTAAAGCATCCGCGCGATCCCGAAGCGCTTCGTGAGCTTTCGCGTCT
>DATLPC010000121.1:0-55316 GCA_035535975.1 Gemmatimonadaceae bacterium
GGTGATTCCGAGCAGCCGCTCCGAGGAAGAGAAGCGACACTACTCATGCGTATGACGATGATGCAGATCCGGATAGTGCGGATGCGTGTGTGTTAACGGTGCGTGGTGATGCGCGTGTGTATGCGGCCTGGGGTCAGTCACGGCGGGGTCGTCCGGGCCATGCTCGTGCTGATGATGCTCATCGTGCACATGGGCATGGTCATGGTCCATCGCGGCGTGATGGTGCTCGTGCTCGTGTCGCTCGGTCAGATGTAGCCACACGCCGGCGAGCATGAGCGCGGCGGCGGTGAGGAAGCCAATCGTCACATGTTCGCGAAAGACGATCACCGACAGCGCAGCGCCGACGAACGGCGCCGTCGAGAAATAGGCGCCGGTCCGGGCTGTTCCGAGATGTCTGAGCGCGCGTACGAACAGCACGAGGCTCACGCCATAGCTGAACAGACCGACGACGAGCGCGCCTACCAGCGGTGCGATGGCAGGCATTCGCGCGCCCAAAGCCGCGGCGATTCCGACGTTGACCGATCCGGCGACGAGGCCCTTCAACATCGCGATCTGAACGGGATCGCCGCCTGAAACCTTCTGCGTGAGATTGTTGTCCGTCGCCCAGCAAGCGCACGCGCCAGCGATGGCCAACGGGCCGGCGATGCCGCCCCATTCGGCGCGGCCCTGCCACGTGAGAACGATTCCGCCGGCGACGATGGCCAGCATGCCAAGGGCGATGCGTCGGTCAACGTTTTCATGAAAGACGAACCAGGCGAGCAGGGCGGTGAACACACCCTCGAGATTGAGCAAAAGCGAGGCGCCCGACGCGGGTGTCCTTGTCAGTCCGATCATCAGCAGTAACGGGCCGGCTACGCCGCCAAACGCGATCGCTCCGGCGAGCCACGGCATGTCGGCGCGACCGAGCGGCGCCTCCGCGCGTGCTCGCTTCGCGAATCGGTACACCGCGAGCCCGCAGCCGGAGCCGGCGTACAGCAATCCGGCGAGCAACTGTGGCGTGATCGACGCCAACAGACCTTTCGCCAGCGGCGCGCTCGCGCCGAACAACGCCGCGGAAGCGAGTGCGATGAATGGGCCGCGGCGGTCATGTCGCTGTGTCACACTCGTCTCCTATATCTGGCAGCGCGTACGAAACAAGTTGGCGTTCGAGGTGAACCGTCGCGCTTATGCCGTTATGCGCAGTCGTCGCAATGATCCTCGCCGCGCAACCCTTCGATGCCTTCTTTTGCGATGATCGGCGTCATACACAGCGCGGCCACAGGATCGGCCCACCACCAGCCGAGAAGGGCATTCAGGCCGACACCAAGCAGCACGATCGCCGACAACCACGTGCAGAGGCTGGTCTGCATTGCGTCGGCTGTCAGCGCGCGGCTTCCCAGCCGAACTCCCACGCGGCGCTTCGCTCGCGCGAGCAGCGGCATGATCACCACACTCGCTGCAGCAATGAAGATCCCGGGCACCGTTTTCTCTGGTGCCTCCCGCCGATAAAGTGCATGACCGGCGTCGATCAAGATGTACAAGGTCAGACCGAGAAATAACACGCCGATAAGACGGAGTGTGATGGCTTCCACTCGCGTGCGGCGCACGAGATCCGCGTCGGCCCGCAGGCGCCAAAGCGCCGCGACGCTCGATGACACCTCGATGACACTGTCCGCACCAAAACCGATCAGCGAGATACTTCCGGCCATCGCGCCGACAATGAGTGAGACGATGGCTTCGAGAGAATTATAGGCAAGCGATAACCGCGAGAGCAGTTGGCCGCGCCGAACAAGCGCAGCCCGCGCCTCGGGCAGTCGTTCTGTTGTCACGGGCTGTGCTCGAGAAGTCGGACGCGCATCTACACCTCTTGGGTGGCGGCCAGACGAGGTGGAGTTTCTGTAGATCGCCGTTCGATCCGCCGAGTTGCTCGTTCCTCGAGCCAGGCATACACCGTCGGAAGCACCATCAGCGTGAGGAAGGTGGCAGAGACCAGACCGCCGATGACAACCGTCGCCAACGGACGCTGGACTTCGGCGCCGCTGCTGGTCGAGATCGCCATCGGGATGAAGCCGACCGAGGCAACGAGGGCCGTCATCAACACTGGACGCAGACGCACGTCCGTCCCCGCGCGGACGGCGGTGTCGAGATCCATTCCTTCCGTGCGAAGTTGGTTGATGTAGGCGATGAGCACGACGCCGTTGAGCACCGCGACGCCGAACAGCGCGATGAAACCGACGGATGCGCTCAGGTTGAGATGGATGCCGCGGAGCCACAGCGCGCCGATTCCCCCGACGAGCGCAAATGGGACGTTGAGCATCACCAGCAGCGCATGCCGAACGGTGCCGAAGCTCGCGTAAAGAAGGCCGGCGATCAGCAGAAGAACGAGCGGAACGATCAGCGCCAGCCGCTTCGTCGCGCGCGCTTGGTTCTCGAACTGCCCGCCGTACGTCACATAGTAGCCGTCAGGCAACGTCACCCTCGTCGCCACTGCCCGCCGTACGTCGGCCACGAAGCCGCCGAGGTCGCGACCACGGACGTTGCTCTGCACGACCACGTAGCGACGCCCATTCTCATGGTTGATGACCTCCGGTCCCTCCACCGTGTTCAGTCGCGCGACTTGAGACAGGGTCACGGTGCCGCCGGCCGGCGTGCGAATGAGCGTGCTGCCGACCGCATCCGGGGTGGACCGATATGGTGCCTCGAGACGAACGACCACAGGGTAACGCCTGCGGCCGTCGATGACCTGCGTCGCGGCCATGCCGCCAATTCCGGTTTCGACCGCTTCCCGCACGTCCGCCACGTTCAGTCCATAGCGCGCGATCGCCGCACGGTCCACGTCGACCTCGAGCTGCATCGCGCCGGCGCTGACGCCCACGGTCGCGTCTTCCGCACCCTTCACACTCTCGACGACGCGGAGGATCTCGTCGGCCTTTGCCTGAAGCAACGGCAAGCTGTCGCCATAGATCTTGATGCCGAGCTGCGTTTTCACGCCGGACACGACTTCGTCGAGACGCATCGCCATTGGCGCGCTGAAATCGTATTCGAGTCCCGGAATTTCGGCGAGGGCAGAATCCATGCGTGGTATCAGCTCGTCCAGCGAGCGCGCGTGCCATTCGGACTTTGGCTTGAACGTCACGTATACATCCGCCTGATTGAGCGCCATGGTCTCGGTCGCTTCTTGCGGCCGGCCGAGATTCGTCACCACGGCCTGGACTTCCGGGAATCGCTCGAGGGTCCGCTCGACGTCGGCGGAAACGATCATCCCTTGCCCGAGTGACGCGCTCGGAACGCGAAGGGACTCGATGAGCAGGTATCCCTCGTCCAGCTTCGGCATGAACTCGGTGCCGAGATACGGCACGGACGCGAGCGCGGCGACGAGCAGGGCGACGGCGCCGCCGACGACATACGCTCGATGCGTGAGCGCCCAGCCGACGAGCCGCGAATATCTCTCTCGAACGCGGATGAACCAACGGGCGTCGTGATGATCGGTGCCTCCGCGCGATTGTCGCGCCGTGAACACGTACGAGGCCACCGCGGGCACATAAGTGAGCGCCAAGAGCAACGATCCAAGCACGGCGGCGCACACGGTAAACGCCATCGGCCGGAACATGCGGCCTTCGATGCCCTCCAGTGTGAAAATCGGGATGTACACGGCGATGATGATCGCGACGCCGAACACGATCGGACGACCGACCTCGAACGCCGCGCGTTGCAGAATGCGTCGGCGGTCCGCACCCGGCGCTGCCGAATCATTGAGCCGTCGCACGAAGTTCTCGACCATCACCACGGAGGCGTCGACGATCAATCCAAAATCGAGCGCGCCGAGGCTCATGAGATTGGCCGAGAGACCAAAGCGCTTCATCGCCAGGAACGCGGCGAGGAGCGAGAGGGGAATGACGGACGCGGTGAGCAGCGAGGCCCGCGCGCTGCGCAGGAATAGGAAGAGAATCGCGATGACGAGCAGGGCGCCTTCGATGAGATTGCGGAAGACTGTGTGCGTTGTGCGGGTGACGACCTCACCTTGGTCGTAGAACGGCCGAACACGAACGCCCTTCGGCAGCAGCGGCCTGATCTCATCGAGGCGGGCCTGCACGCGATCGACGACCTCGCGCCCGTTCGCCCCCTTCAACATCTGGATCACGGCCGACAGCGCTTCACCTTTGCCGTCGCGTGTCACCGCGCCGTATCGAGGTTGAGAAGTAATCGTCACCGCGGCGACGTCGTGCACATGCACGGGCGTCGCGCCGCGCGTCGCGACGACGACGTTACCGATGTCGGCGGTGTCGACGACGCGGCCGAGGCCGCGCAGCGTGAGACGTTCGCCGCGGTCCTCGATGTAGCCGCCGCCGAAGTTCGCGTTGTTCTTCGCGAGAGCCATTTCGACGTCCTGCAAGGTGATCCCGTATCCGGCGAGCTTCGCCGGATCGGCATTCACCTGGAATTGCTGCGGCATTCCGCCCCACGTGTTCACGTCGGCGACGCCGGGAACGGTGCGGAGCATGGGCTTGATGGTGTATTCCTGAATGTTGGTGAGATCGATCAGCGCGACCGTGTCATTCGGTGCGGCTGGCGTGTCGCGCTCGACCAGATACTCGAACACCTCGCCCATCACCGTCGCCGGTGGGCCGAGCATGGGCTCCGCGCCGGGTGGAAGCTGCGACATCGCGTCGAGCATCCGTTGCTGCACCTGCGCGCGCGCGAAGTACAGATCCACATCGTCGTCGAACGTGACCGTGACGACCGACAGACCGGCCTTGGAGATGGAGCGAACGCCCTGCGTTCGCGGCAGCCCGAGCATCGCGACTTCCATCGGGTAGCTCAGTTCCTGCTCGGCCTCCGCCGGCGACAGCCCTGGGGCCGTCGTCATGACGATCACCTGGTTCGGCGTGAGGTCCGGAAAGGCATCGGTCGTCAGCGTGGCGAAGGCCCAGATGCCGCTCGCCGTCAGGACGAGCGTGGCAACAACGACGGCAACGCGGTGCGTGATGGACCGTGCAATCAGCCATTCGATGAAGGCGCCCATGTCACATCTCCATTTTCGGCATCGCTGCCTTCTGGAACTCGGCCTTCACGGCGAATGCGCCGGCGAGAACCACGACGTCGCCCGCCGCGAGACCGCGCAACACGGCGACGCGCCCGCCGCTTCGCGAACCGAGCGTCACTTCTCGACGGTCGAACTTGGCGCCGCCTTTACCATCGGGATGCGCGACGAACACGTTCAGCTTTCCCTGAAGCATTTGCACGGCGTCTTCGGGAAGGAAGGCGGCAGGCATGCTGCCCACGCCTTCGACCAGCACATTCGCCAGCATTTGCGGCTTGAGGCGGCCAGTGCCGTTCAGGATGAGCGCGCGCACGGAGAGGGTGCGCGTGTCCGCTTCGAGCCCGGCGCCCACGGCATCGACCCGCGCCGCGAACGTGTCGGCTGCATAAGCGGGCACGGTGAAGCGCAGGCGTCCGCCGCGATGAAACAGCGCCGAGAACTGCTCAGGGGCGTTGATCGACAACCAGAGGCTCGACGGATCGGTGACGATGACGAGCGGCGCGCCGGCATCGACCACGGTTCCTGGCACGGCGTTCCGCGCCAGGATGACCCCACTGAACGGTGCGCGCAGAACGACTTCGCCGCTCGCGTTCGCACCGGCGCTCAGTTGCTCCGCGGTCGCTCGTGCGCGTTTCACTTCGGCGTCCGCTTGCGCGACGGCGGCCCGTGCATGCTCGTCATCGGTCACCGCACGTTCGTAGTCTTGGCGCGGAATGGCCTTGAGGGTGAGCAACCGCTCGGCGCGCGCGCGAGCACTCGCCGCGTACTGCGCCTCGGCGCGTCGCGACGACAGCTCCGCTTCGGCCTTCGACACATCCGATTGCGCCATGCCCGCCTCGGGGCTTTGCATCGTCACGAGCGTCTGGCCGGACGACACGCGATCACCGGGGCGAACGGATACGGTGAGAATGCGCCCGCGGGCAGGCGCGCCTAGACGCGCCGTGCGATCTTCGTTCGGCGAGACTTCGCCGGGAACCACCGCGCTACCCGATGTCGTTCCCATCGTAACGGCGCCCCACTTCACGCCCCCATGTTGGATCTGGGCGGAGGTGAATGTCACGGACGTGGCAGGCATGTCCGCCATGGCCTGTGCGGTGTCCTTCTTTGCGGGATCCGCGTTTTGCGTGTCGGCCTTACGCTCGGATTTCGCGCACGCCGCTGTGATGAGGAGCGCTCCAACGAGGCAGACACAGATCGATCGAACAGAAATCATCGGAGTGAGTCTCCGTGTGAGGTCGGAGTCGGCGCGGTCGTGTACAAGTCGAACCCTTCTGAGACGAGGAGGGCGAGAATGCTCTGGTGCTGCGCGGCCATCGTCTTGTAGTAGGTGATCCGGGCGTCCGCCCACGAGCGAGCCGCGTCAATGACCTGAAACAGCGGGACGGCGCCTTCGCGATAGGCGCCAAGGGCGATGCGACGCGACTCCTCGGCGCGAGTCAGAAAACTCGTCGAATCGCGACGCGCGAGGAGCGTGGCCCGCTCCGTGAGAATGCGGGCGGCTTCGTAGGCGCCACGTATTTCAGCGGTCGCCGTGCGCTCTTGCGCCGCCAGCTCGAATGCCGCGGCGTCGCGCTCGGCGTTCGCGCGCTGAACTTCGCCACGGTTCTGATCGAACAGCGGAAGTGCCATGCTGACGCCAGCGATCATCGACGTCGTTCCGGCTGTCTGCATCGTGCCAATTGTCCCGCCCAGCTGGCGCACGATCATCGATCGTTCGCCCGCGGCGGCGGCGTTCGACGACGCGAGCCGTTCGCGCGCGGCGCGAACGTCCGGCCGGCGATCGATCGACAGGGCCGGAGTCGCGCTCGGAGGCGGAGACGCGGACGCAGGCAGCGACAACGGCGCGTCGTCGATCGCGACGGTGGGCAAAGGTGCCGATCCTCGCGAGTCCGACAGATACGCCCCAAGCGCTGCCCGCGCTTGTGCAAGATCGGCGTCCTGCATCGACGCTTCCGAGGCGACGCGGTCGCGCTCGAGCTGCGATCGAATGAGATCAGCTTCCGCGGCCACGCCCTCTTCTACGCGCGAGCGGTTGTACGCGACCAGCGTATCCAGCCAGTCCACGAGGTCGTGTGTCGTGGCTGCCTGTATCTGCGCGAGTCCGGCGCGATAGTACGCGCTAGCCGCATCGAGTCCGATCCGTTGGCGCGCCGCATTCCCCTCGGCTTCCGCCGCGCGAACCTCGGCAGTCGCACGCCTCACTCGGGGGCCTCGTTGATAAAGAAACTCGAGGGGCAGTGTCGCGGTCGTCATTGCCTCGCGCTCGAGTCCTGGGATCGGCCCCCCACCCGGGAAAGGCGTTTGATCGACCTGATATCCAATGATCGGATTACCGAACGCGCGCGCCGTCGTTCGGCTTCCCTCAGCCGCGCGGACCCGACTGTCGGCGGCTCGCACAGCGGGATGGTTGCTCCGCACGGAATCGAGCAGCGCTCGCAGAGTCAGAACTGGTTGAGCGCCACCCGCGAGCTGCGCGCCCGCTGGAGGCGCAAGTCCAATGATGATGACCAGGCCGACGATGAACGATGATCGCTCGCGGCGCCTGAAAGGACGGATAGACGGATCGAGACACATGATGACGGCCTGTAGTGGTCATCTGCCGAGGCGCTCGCAGAGAGCGCTCGGAAGCGGCAGACTTGAGTTATGTGGTGCTGAGAGGGTGTGACGTCAGCTCGTGGCGACGTTCACGGACACACTTCGCCTGCTACGCCGTCAGTTCAGGCGGCGGCAGAAGCGGCGTACGCGCGACGCTCAGCGGCTCGGACGGTTGCTGCTGATCGACAGCCGCAACGCGCGAGAGAGGAGCCGCGATCGCCGCGAACGCCGGCGATGGCGCATGACACGAGCCGCCGCACCCGCAGTCGAATCCCCGATCGTTCACCGCGACGGACACCGCCCTGGCGGCGTGATGGCGATCGGACGCGGTTGATGCATCGGACGCGGTTGGCGGCGTCATGTCGCCGTTGCACACCATCATGGTCGTACCCTTCTCGCCCAGTAACGCGCTGAGAAGCGGCTCATAGCTCGAGCACCCCAAGCACCAGAGGGTGATGAGGCCGACGAGCGCTCGTCCGGCGCGAACAAAACTTGAAGGGCGGTGCATGGCTTTCCAAAGTTACCACCAGAACAAACCGATCGCAGCCCCGGGCGACTACCGATGGCGGATGCTGACACCAACCGCGATGAACGGACGCGGAGGCGTCGACCCATGAACTCCACGGCCGCCGCTGACATCGAGCTGAAGGTCGCGACCGACGATGTATCCTAGGCCGGCATCGACGATGATTGCCGCACCCCCTCCAGGGGTCTCCGGGGATTGCGCGCCCAGATCGACGAACGGACTGATTCGATCGGTTGGCGAATACGAGAGCGTCATTGCGCCAAGAGCGGCGGTGAACGTTCGGCCCTGATCGTCTTCCTGGCGCGCAACACCGATGTTCGGATTGAGCGAGAGCTGCGGCGCGAAATCCCAGTCGGCCGCGAGCCTGACGTCCCCGGCGTTGCGGTCAGCGCGGAAGTTACTGGAGCCGCTGGGCGCGAAGAGGCGCGCGATCACTCCTAATGAACGTCGATTTTCCCCATTCGAGTCATACAACTGGTATTTGGCCCCGATTGATACCGGGGAGTAACCCGTCGCTCGCGTTGTTGGAAAATTGGAGCTGTTCGTCGCGTTTGATGTGAGCGAATTGCTCTCGACGCGGGCTTCAAGGCGATCAGCGACGCCGAATCGGATGAGCAATGGCACGAACGTCGTCGTCGTTCGAACTCCACCGTCTCGACGGCGCTCCTCCTGCGCACCGATCTCGATCTGCAGTTGCCTTGACTGGATCACGCGGCTTCCGTCCGCAATTCCCGGTCGATCGGCATTGATGAGGCTCGTCGAGTCCGACGGCGGGGTGGACGCCGGGCGGGAGACCTGGCCCTCAGCTGTTTCTCGAGGCGCTCCAACGAGCGCCGCGGACAGCGCTAGCATCCCACAACAGCGCTGCGCGAGCGCTCCACTTCGAGAGCCTTGCTGCGGCCGATTGGGCTTCCGGTGCGTGCGCCTCATGTTCGCCCGTTCGTTGAGGAACGAACTCCGGTTCGTTTGGAAATATGCCGAGAACGCCGCCCATCGCTGCGGGCGAATAGAAGGAAAATGCGCTGAGAGACTCCAACTCAGGGCACCGCGAAGAAATCCTTACGCTGCGCGGCTTGCAATGTCCGCGCGCCATGATGGAGAACGTCATAGGCGGTCAAGGGCAACATCTCCGCGCCGAAGCCACCGGCATGCCGAGCGCGATCGTCGCGCATGCCACGAGGGAGAACACCGGCGCTCGACGAAGCTGCCGTGCGACGTAGCGGGTATCCTCGACGCGGGCAGTTGTTGGCATAGGTCATCTACCCAACAACATAGACAGTCTATGTCAATCACCAATTCTCCTTGCGTTTCCTAGCATCGGCCGGGTCATTCTCCTCCAAATGACCGATACCAGCCGCAGCCTCACCGTCCGTAGAGTACGCGAAGAACCTCTACGGACGGCATCGGCATGGCATCGAACACTGCACCACTCTCACTGGTCGACCTTTCTTCACAGCTCTCGTCCACCGTCGAACGTGCTTCGCAGTACGTCGTCGCGATTCGCGCGCGACGGCGCATTCCGTCCAGCGGCATCATCTGGCGCGATGGACTGATCGTCTCGGCAAGCCACACGGTTCGTCGCGACGGCCGCGTTCCCGTCACCCTCGCAAGCGGCGACTCCGTCGAGGCGACGGTCATCGCTCGCGACCCTGAGACGGATCTCGTCGTCCTTCGGGCCGATGGACTCCCCGCCCCTGCGTCACGAGCCGAGTCGAACGAGAGCTCCGTCGGGTCGCTGGCTCTCGCCGTCGGACGCCCCGGACGCGCGACGACGGCCAGCTTTGGCATCGTGAGCGCCGTGATCGACGGATGGCGCTCGCACCAGGGACGACGCATCGATGGCGTACTGCGCCTCGATCTTTCGGTGTACGACGGCTTCTCCGGCGGCCCACTCGTCTCGGCCTCGGGCGGCGTGATCGGTCTCAACAACTCCGCGCTCGCCGGAGGCGCCGCGGCGGCTCTTCCTACCGCGGTTATTGATTCGGTTGTCGACGATCTGCTCTCGCGCGGACACGTCAGCCGACCCTACCTCGGCGTCGCCGTTCATCCGGTCACGCTGGCGTCGTCGACCGTGAGCCAACTTCAGCTGGACCGCGCCGACGGACTCGTCGTGCTCTCCGTTGCCGACGACACACCGGCGGAGCGCGCGGGCATCCTCGTGGGTGACGTGCTGCTCGAGATCACGGGGACGCCGCTCACGAAGCCCGCCAACCTATACGACGCGTTGCTCGCGACGAAGGCCGGCGAGCCGGTCTCGATCCGTCTCGTCCGCGGCGACAAAACAGCAACGCTCGCCGTGACACCGATCGATCGCAATTCAGGAGGGGAGTGATGACCTCGACTTTCACGACCGAGTCGCCGATCGGCGCGACGCCGTCGGAGCTCATCGATCACTTGACTCAATGGGTCGTTGAAGTCCGCCATCGCGGTTCGACGGGCACCGGGATCCTATGGGGCAAGAGCGGCATGGTCCTCACGAACGCGCACTGCGTTCGCGACGGCGAGGATCCGCAGATCGTGACATCACTGGGAACGCGGCGGGGACGTTTGCTCGCCGTCGCCGGCGACGATGACCTTGCAGCCATATCGGTACCCGGCCTGGCGGGTCCGTCACTCAACATTCGTGACGCGAACGCGCTCAAGACCGGTGAGTTGCTCTTCGCGTACGGCCATCCCCTCGGTGTGCCGAACGCACTCTCGATGGGCGTACTGCACGCAGTGGTTCGGCATCGGAATGGCGAAGCAAAGTTCGTCGTCGCCGATGTACGGCTCGCGCCAGGGAATTCCGGCGGTCCGCTCGTCGACGCGAAGGGACAACTCGTCGGGATCAACCATATGGTCGCGAACGGACTCGGCGTAGCCATTCCAGCGACGACCGTAGCACGCTTCGTGGATCAGGTGCGTGCCGCTCGCGCCGCATAGCGACTGGAGAAAGAACGACTCGTGAAGCGCATTGCAATCGTCGCGGAGTCGGAAGAGCTTCGCCGAGAGCTCGTCGAGGCGCTCGGCGATGCTTCGGCATTCGAAGTCGTGTCCGCGACGCCGACGGCGGAGGCGATCGCGGGATCGGCGGATGTCGTCCTTACGGCGCGCGCGTCGCGCAGATCGCAGCGGACGTTACACGCCGAGGCCGAGCCGAGTCCGCCTGTGCCGTCGCTGACGCAGCGAGAGCGGCAGATTCTCTCGCTGCTCGCGGACGGACTTGGCAACAAGCAGATCGCCGCGCAGCTCGGGATTTCGCCGAGCACCGTGAAGACGCATCTCGAGTTGCTCTTTGAGAAGCTCGACGTCACGTCGAGAGCCGAGGCGGTCGCGGTGTCGGTGAGGCGCGGGCTGCTCTTTCTCTAGAGCATCGATACGGTCGCGGGCATTTACATTTGGCGGATGAGCCAGATCAGGGACACGCACTCCGAGCGCTTGTTTCCGGTGCTCGCTCCGCGGCAGGTGGAACGGCTCACGACGTACGGATCACGACATCCGATGAAGCGCGGTGAGACGTTGATGGAGCCTGGCGATCACCACCCGCGATGCTTCGTGGTCGTGCGCGGCTCGCTGGCGATCCTGCGCGTGGCGCATGACGCCGAAACGGTCGTCCAGGTCATTCGGGGCGGTCAGTTCACCGGGGAGGCCAATCTCCTCACGGGTCGGGCGGCATTCGTACGCATCCGCGCCGAGGAGGACGGAGAGGTCCTCGTCCTCGACCGCGAGCAGGTGCTTCGCGTGCTTCAGCTCGAGAACGAGATCAGCCAGATCGTCATGCGCGCGTTCATCCTTCGCCGCGCCGAGCTCATCGCGCGTGGCTACGGAGACGCCGTGCTTCTGGGCTCCACGCACTGCGCCGGCACCTTGCGCCTTCGAGAGTTCCTGACGCGGAACGGGCATCCGTTCGTGTACATCGATCTCGACACACAACAGGACGTCCAGGCGTTGCTCGACTCGCTCGGCATCACATCCACGGACATTCCGGCCGTCCTCAGCGGCGGCACGGTTCTGCTTCGCAATCCAACCAACGAGGCGGTTGCGGACAGCCTCGGTTTCAATGTCGCCGTCGATCTCGAGGCCATGCGCGATGTGGTGATCATCGGCGCGGGGCCCGCCGGTCTCGCGGCCGCCGTGTACGCGGCGTCGGAAGGACTCGACGCCCTCGTCATCGAGCCCGCCGCGGCGGGCGGCCAGGCCGTTTCCAGTTCTCGTATCGAGAACTATCTCGGCTTCCCGAACGGCATCACTGGCCAGGAGCTTGCCGCGCGCGCCTTCGCTCAAGCGCAAAAGTTCGGCGCGGACTTTCTCATCGCGAAACATGCAGCACGGCTGACTTGCGACCGGCGGCCTTTCGCGATCGAGATCGACGGCGAACGGCAGATCGCGGCGCGGACCGTCATCATCGCGAGCGGCGCGACGTATCGGAAACCCGACCTTCCGCGCCTCAGCGAGTTCGAGGGCGCCGGAGTTTACTACGGCGCGACCGCGATGGAAGCGCAACTGTGCGGAGGCGAGGAAGTCGTCATCGTCGGTGGGGGCAACTCGGCCGGCCAAGCGGCGGTATTTCTCGCCGAGACGTGCCGGCACGTGCATGTCCTCGTCCGCGCCGATGGGCTAGCGGAGAGCATGTCTCGCTACCTAGTACGCCGTCTCGAGGCAACGCCGAGGATTTCGTTACGAACGCGAACGGAGCTCACGTCGGTCGAAGGGAACGGCCATCTCGAGCACGTGACTTGGCATCACGCGGGTACGGGTGCGGTCGAACGACACACCATCCGGCACGTCTTCATCATGGCCGGCGCGCTCCCGGCGACGGACTGGTTGGACGGGTGCGTCGTGATGGACGACAAGGGTTTTTTGAAGACAGGCGGCGATCTCGCTCCGGAAGATCTCGCCGGACGACAGTGGCCGCTCGCCAGATCCCCGCATTCGCTCGAGACGAGCCTTCCCGGCGTATTCGCCGTCGGTGACGTGCGGTCTGGAAGCATGAAGCGCGTTGCGTCGGCCGTCGGCGAAGGGGCGGCTGCCGTCGCCCTGGTCCATCGGGTAATGCGCGAGCAGGGCGGCGGCGAGCGCGAACACTAGTCGCGCACGGACCTAGCTCAGTTTCGGCGCTGACGTAGGGCATTTGTCGACTTCGCTCGCCGCCACTTCAGGGTTTCGAAACGGTGAGTAACCCGCAAGCCCGCCGAAGCGATTCATACGTCTTCGTTGAATGCGGCGTCTAGGCTACTGCGCACTCGCTCGGATCAACATACCGCCTTCGTCCAGCGTCATGCGTTGCCGATCATCGGTCACCCGCGCGTCGCGCCGCCGTCTTCAGCTTCGCCATGTCGGCAGCGGTGAGCTGTGGACGAGTGATGTGCAGGGTGAGCTTGGTGAGCTTGCCGGTGAACCTGAACGGCGTTTGGTAGTCTTCGGTCACCGGCGTGCCGGTATCGGCGCCGATGTCGAAGTTCTCGTCCCACTGCCAGATGAACGGCACCGTGTGGTCGAGCGTCGCGCGGGCGACCTCCTTGCCATCGACCTTGAGCACGCCGGTCGCGCCGCGGCCGACACCGCTCACATTGTTGTACGCGAGCGTGCCCGCTCCCAAGCCGTCGTACGTGAACTCGAACTCCAACGTGTGTTTTCCCGGGGTGAGCGCGTCGGTTCCCTCCCACCGCGTGCGTTTCATGTCGAGGAAGTTGTAAACGAAGACCGGTTTTTCGTGCAGGATGTAGAACCCGTATCCTCCGAAGCGGCCGCCCTGAGTCACGAGCATTCCGTCGGCGCCCAACTGCGGGATCTCAACGTCCGCGCGGTAGGTGAATGACGAATTCAGGATGTTCGGTGCGTCGCCGTTCGGTGTGCCCGTAATCTCGCCCGACCACGCGAAGTCGGTCCGAGCACCGGCGAGACTTGGTCGTGGGGCGACAAAGCGCGTGGCCACCGACGCGTCGAGCGGCAACACCTGGTACTTGTTCGCCTCGACCCAGAACAGGTCCTCGAGCTCCTTGAGTTTCGCCGGGTATTTGGCGGCGACGTCGTCGAACTGCGTCCAATCCTTCGTGAGATCATAGAGCTCGTACGGCAGCGCGGCCGGATTCTGATTGACCGCCCCCGCGAGCTGCCACGGCGCTCGATTCACCTTGGTGCTGGCGATCCAGCCGTCGTGATAGATCGCGTGATCGCCCATCATCTCGAAGTATTGCGTGTGGTGCGTCGAGGCCACGTTCGCATTCGCCTTGTCGAACGTGTACATCATGCTCACGCCCTCGATCGGCTTCTGCGGAATGCCGTCGACCTCGGCCGGCGCTTTGATTCCCGTTGCCTCGAGGATGGTCGGAACGATGTCGATCACGTGGTGGAACTGATTGCGAATCCCGCCACGGTCCTTGATTACCTTCGGCCACGCGATCGCCAGCCCCTGGCGCGTTCCGCCAAAATGCGACGCGATCTGTTTCGTCCACGAAAACGGCGTGTCGAATGCCCAGGCCCAGCCGACCGCCATGTGCGGGTACGTGCTGTCGCTGCCCCACGCGTCGTAAAACTTGAGCTGATCCGCGACGCTCATGTCGACGCCATTGAGTGCCGCCACCTCGTTCACCGTACCCTGCAGCCCGCCTTCGGCGCTCGTGCCGTTGTCGCCGTGGATATAGATGATGAGCGTGTTGTCGAGCTTTCCCATGTCGTCGATCGCCTGAATCACTCGGCCGGTCTCATTGTCGGCGTACATGAGAAAGGCTGCGTAGACATCGGCCTGCCGGACGAACAGCTTTCGCTCCTCCGCCGTGAGCTTGTCCCACCGTTTAAGAAGCGAGTCGGGCCACGGCGTGAGCTGAGCGTTGTTCGGGATCACTCCGAGGCGCTTCTGGTTGGCGAAGATGGTATCGCGCAGCGCATTCCATCCTTTGTCGAATAGGTGCAGATCGCTCGCCTTCTTGATCCATTCCGGTGTTGGATGGTGCGGTGCGTGCGTCGCGCCCGGCACGTAGTAGACGAAGAACGGTTGCTCGGAGTTGATCGCGGTGATGCGATGCAGGTACTCGATCGCGTCGTCGGCCATCGCCGTCATCAGGTTCCAGCCTGGGTGCCCCTGATACGGATAGATCGGCGTCGTGTTGCGGAACAGGTTCGGCTGCCACTGGTTGGCATCGCCGCCGACGAAGCCGTAGAAGTAGTCGAAGCCCATTCCCGTGGGCCACTGATCGAACGGACCGGCTTGGCTCGCTTGGAATTCCGGCGTGTTGTGATTCTTGCCGAACCACGACGTTCGGTACCCGTTGTCCCTGAGGATCTTGCCGATCGTCGCCTTTTCGCGCGACATCAGGCTGTTATAGCCCGGATAGCCCGTCGACTGCTCGGCGACGACGCCGAAGCCCATCGAATGGTGATTGCGTCCAGTGATCAACGCGGCGCGCGTCGGCGAGCAAAGCGCCGTCGAGTGGAACTGCGTGTAGCGCAGCCCCATCGCCGCGATGCGGTCGAGGGCCGGCGTCGGAATCACGCCGCCGAACGTCGACGACGCGCCGTAGCCTTCGTCGTCGATCATGACGAGCAGCACGTTGGGCGCGCCCTTGGGCGGGACTACGCGCGGCGCCCAATACGGCGTCGACTCAGCCGCGTTGCGCTCGATCTTTCCCCCGAATGGGGTCGGCGGCGCCGGCAACTGTTGGCCGGAAAGCGGCTTTGTGGCCCCGGGTGATCCCGCCGGCGGTGTCGGTTGTTGCGCGTTCGCGCCGATGGCCGACATGAACAGTGCAACGGCCGTGAACAAGGCGCGGGCTCGATCGGACATCGGGGATCTCTCTCTTGCAAAGAGTAGGAACCGATCCGGCGTGTCGTAGTCGCGGCCGGATCCGGTCGACCCCTAGTCAATACATCATGCGTCCATCACGCGATCATTGGACCTTGGTTTCCGCACCGGGCACGTCCTGCACACAAACGCGTGAATAGCGGCCGAGTCGCTCGTCGCTTCAGCTCGTTCCGCTGGGGCGGCTTCGGCAAGCGCTCGAAGGAATTCGCCGTGGGCGCGATGAGCCTCACGCGCGCCGTGCTTCCATCAGACTCCCGGCCGCCGCGAGCGCGAAGCCGATGGCCACTCCAATTCCACCGGCCGCAACGAGCGGTCGGAGTTGCGCGGCTGATGCGGGCGGATCAATGGCGAGACGTGCGCCGATGACGATCGACACGAGCGCAATGATGGGGATCGGATCGAAGAACGCTTCGTAAGCAATCGAGTGCTCGCGCTGCCGCCGATGGTGCGCTACGGCCCATGAGAAAATCCCAATCACTCCGAGAAGGGCCGCGGTCCCGCCGACGACACCGAACAGCGGCACCACCGTCATCGGCACTTCGGCGATCGTCGGCCGTGTCGAGAGCGCGAATCCGAAGGAGATGCGGACAATCGCATCGACGAGGGTCGTGACGACCAACGCCACCGGCCCACCGCGGTATCGCGCCGCAGCGAACAACGCCGCGGTGAGTAGCGCAAACCCACCGTCGAGCAAAGCGTACAACGCGATGCCGTGGAAGACGTCGCGCCAGTCCGGGGCGCGGATGGTCAGCCAACTCACGAGCGAGATCGCCGCGGTTGCCCTCGCCAGCAAAACGATGCCGAGCGCAAGCTCGGCTCCGCGGTTACCGCGAGGGAGGCGTTCCGAATTAGGCATCGAGGCAGCGAGCGAACGCCTTCGGCATTCAGAGATTCCTCAAGCCGTCGCCCTCAACGGTCGACCGCGGGCGGCGTTCGCGCGCCCTGCCGCTTGCGGGTGCAACAGCAGCAGAGGCAGATGAGACGCGCGCATTATCTTGTCGGCGACGCTGCCGACAACGAGCCGCGAGGCGCCGCGGCCGTTGGTCGTCATGGCGATCAAATCCGCGTTCCTGGATGTCGCCATCTCGAGAAGTTCGTGCGCGACGCGCTCTCCAACCACAACGTCGGTTTCGACTCGCAGACCGGCACGCTCGAGAGAACGTGCAGCATCGGCGAGCTCGGCGCGCGCGATATTCACGGCCTGCTCCGTCGCATCGTCGTCGACGATCGGCACCCGGTGCATGGAGATGCCCTCGCTGCCCGCGAGCGATGGGATCGGCGTGATCACGCGCGCGAGCACGAGGGTCCCACCGCTCGCCCGCGCCATGTCGCCGGCCGCGGTGAGAACGGCGGATGACGTCGTCGATCCATCAAGGGGGACAAGGATGCGGCGAAACAAACGCGCATCGGTGTGCGGGCGACGCGTCTCGTCCATTGGCCGCAACATCAGAACCGGAACGGACGCTTCGCGGATGACGCCGTCTGCCACGCTGCCGAGCCACATGCGACTGAGCCCGGTGCGGCCATGCGATGTCATGACGATCAGATCTGCGTCGAGCTCACGCACACGACGACAAATGACATCGACGGGTTTGCCGGTCGCGACGCATCCATCCACGGTTACGTGCGCGCCTTTCGCCAGTTCTTCCGCGAGCGAGCGAACATAGCTGGTTTCCTCGGGAGTCTTGGCGTCGCTCCACGACGCGGCGAGCCCTCCGTCGTACGGCGCCATCTCGTGGGCGAGCACCAGACCGACGTCAGCCTTCGAGGCCCGCGCGATCGCGGCGGCGGTTGCCGTCGCCTGTTCCGCCAGTGCGGACTGATCGAGCGGGACGAGGATTCTGGAAAACATGCGAACTCCCGTCCGGAATCACCGCACGATACGTGATCATCACGGGCGCGACTGTCGGGCGAAAGTCTCATGCGTGCCGGGTTCACGACGGACCGCAACGAGTATCACCCCACTCAGAATCGCCGCAAAAAAACACCACACGGACGTAAGAGAATCACGCTCGATCAGGCCCGCCGCGAACAGCGAAACGACCAGCGTCGTTCCGATCGCCTTCGCCATGTTCGCGGTGGATACGAAAAATGGAATGATCGTCGGAGTTGCGTAGGCGATCAGGAGAAAGAGCTCGCGCATGACTCCAGTGTTTCCGCCGTAGCCGTAACTGTAGCGAATGCTATGTCCCGCGATCGCCGCGACGGGCTGCCACAACGCAAGCAGGAACGCCGCGGAAACGGAGACGCCAACGCCCACCCAGGAAAGCATGGTGAGCGCTCGCCGGCGAACCGCGTTCGGTTCGATTCGTCGGAGCGACACCGGCACCCATACTGGCCAGACGACGAGAGCGAATCCCAGGAAGGCGATGACAGCAGCGCGAAACAGCGAGGAATCGGCGCCGTCTTTGACCGTCAGCCAAACGACGCCCTCGGACGCCTGTTGCGCGGCGAACAAGAAGGGAATGGCCGCGAACATCCGGTGATGTCGAGAGGAATTCTGCGTGACCGCGACCACTCCAACGCTGGCCAGGACCCCGGACAGGACGAAACTCCCTGTCGGTGAAAAGCACATGTAATCCTTTCATGCGAGTATTTGCGACACTGCTGCATGGTAGCGTCGGTCGCCGAGCCTTGGCCGCTGGGTTCGGCAGACTCGATGTCCCGAAGGAAGGCGGCACGTCGTTCCTGGGCCGAGGAACTCACGACGACGCAAGCGGGAGATCGGCGCACAGGGTACCTTCCGAGTTCGCAGATCGAGTTCGTTCATGCGGGTTCGCAGGAGGAGCAATGGCAGGTCGCACCGTGACAGATTCGGCCGGACGCACGTGGACGTGTGTTCCCGCGATGGTGGCGTCGTCCGATGAGACCGGGCCGATGGGGAAGGACGTCGTGCTGACTTGTTCCACCCCTTCGGTCGTCGAGCCGGCACGGGTGACCGTCGGCTGGCAATGGCAAACGATGTCGGACAACGGGCTCGCGCGTATCGTCAGCCTCGCCTCACCCGTGCCTCGCCAATAGTTACCGTCGTTCAGCTGGTGCGTTGAACCCGATCCGTGAGGTTGCCCTGTCCTCCGCCGGCGTGATCAACAGGCCGGCGATGCTCTCGTAGGTGATCACCGCGTGGTGGATCTCATTGGGTGCCGCGGCCGGCGAAGCAGATCCGCGCCAAGGGTTCTGCATTCCCGACATTTCGGGCCGCCGTTGATACACCTCGAGGACGACATATCCATCGGTGACCTCGACGATGGATCGCACCCGGTGCGCGTTGCCGCTCACGAGGTGAACCTCGACGATCGCTCCGGCGCCCGCGGCGTCGGCATGAGCGACCAAACCTTTACGGAAATACGTTGCGTCGAACACGACAAACGCTCGCTGGCTAATATCGAATGAAGTTACTCGCCTCCGGGCGGTGAATCCTCGAATCCTCCCACATTGCGCATGGGCGCGGCGAGATCCGGTCAGATCCGTTGCTACTCCTCCGCTCGCGTGTGGACCAGGAAGCTCGTTCCGAGAGCCTCGAACGGATCGCTCTGTGAGGGTGTCTCACCGACATGCGCCCCGACAACTTCCGCCAAGATCTCGCCTACGCCCTTCGCGGCCTCCGAACCAAGCCCGCGTTCACCATCGCCGTGGTCGCGACGCTCGCCCTCGGCATCGGCGGCAACGCCGCGATGTTCAACATCGTCGATCAGCTGCTCTTCCGGCCGCCGCCGATGCTCCGCGACCCGGCCACGGCGCACCGCGTATACGTCGCCAACACCTACCGGGAAAAGGAATTCATCAACGGCGTAAGCCGGTACGTGGCGTTCGAGGATCTCAAACGCTGGACGACATCCTTCTCCAGCTTCGCCGGCTACACCACGCGGCGGCTCGCCGTCGGCGAGGGCGATAATGCGCGTGAGATGCTCGTCGGGTTCGTGAGCTACTCTTTCTTCGACTTCTTCAACGCTCCGCCGGTTATCGGCCGATACTTCACCGCCCCGGAAGACACCACTCCCGCCGGGGCCGCTGTGGCAGTGCTCACCTATCCGATGTGGCGCACGCAATTCGGCGGCCGCGCGGACGTCATCGGCAGCACGATCCGGATCGGCTCCGTCGTCTACTCGGTCATCGGCGTCGCGCCCCGAGGATTCGAGGGCATTTGGCCGGGACGTGCTCCAGCCGCCTACATGCCGATCACGAACTACGGGGCCGCGCAGCAGAGCTGTGCCGGACGGGCGCGTCTCTGGTACGCCACCTACCAATGCGGATGGATGAACGCGATCGCCCGCCGGAAGCCAAGTGTCTCGCTCGACCGGGCGAATGCCGATATCACCCAGGCGGCGGTGAAAAGCTACGTCGCCAGCCTCGCCGAACAAATCAAGAGTCCGCGAGTCGAACTGGCGAAGCCGCGGGCGATGATTGCGCCGATGCTCGCCGAGCGCGGCCCGAACAAGACGGCGATCGCCAGGGTCGCCACCTGGGTCGGCGGCGTGTCGATCGTCGTGCTCCTCATCGCATGTGCCAACGTGGCGAACCTGCTGCTCGCCCGCGCGATCGCGCGGCGGCGAGAGATCGCCGTTCGGCTCGCGCTCGGCGTCAGCCGCGGCCGGCTGCTGTCACAGCTTCTCACGGAAAGCATCGTGCTGGCGCTCCTCGGCGGAGTCGTCGGCGTTGTTGTCGCGCAGATCGGCGGCGGCGCGCTGCGGGCGGGATTCCTCCCGGACAGCACGGCGCCGGCCGGCGCGCGCGATCCGCGCACAGTCTTCTTCGCCTTCGCCGCGGCGATCGTCGTCGGGCTGTTGACGGGCGTGGCGCCGATACTCCGCGCGCGTCGCGTGGACGTCGTTCGCGACCTCAGGCTCGGCGCGCGCGAAGGCGGACAGCGGCGCTCCGCCGGGCGCGTCGCTCTGCTCGTGCTGCAGGCGACGCTCTCCGTGATTCTGCTCGTCGGCGCGGGCTTGTTCGTCCGCAGTCTGCGACGCGTGGAAGGCATGCGCCTCGGCTACGACGTCGACCCGATTCTCGTCGTGGGATTGAACATGCGCGGAGAGACGCTCGACACCTCGAGGCATCTCGACCTCTTTCAGCGTTTGCTCACGACCGCGAAGACAACGCCTGGCGTGGTCAGCGCGAGCCGCCAGACTGCGGTTCCATTCTGGAGCAACTCGAGCACGCACCTTACGGTCGCGGGGATCGATACAGTCGAGCGGCTTGGGAATTTCGATTACAGCGCCGTCGGGCCGGAATACTTTCGCACGTTCGGCACCCGTATCGTTCGCGGACGAGGGATCACGGTCGAAGACAGGCGTGAATCCCCGCGCGTCGCCGTGGTCAGCGAGAACATGGCGCGCGTGCTTTGGCCGGGACGCGACGCCATCGGCCAGTGCATGAAAGTGGACTCCGACGTTTGCACGACCGTCGTCGGCATCGCCGAGAACATCAAGGAACAGAATCTCGCTGCCGATTCGATGTTCTACTATTACATGCCCGTAACGCAATTCCGCCCGCGCGCCGGCGGTCTGTTCGTGCGCGTTGCGGGCGACGCGCCGAAATTCTCGGAGCAGTTGCGACGGTCGCTGCAGCGCGAGATGCCGGGCGCCTCGTACGTGACGGTGACTCCGTTCCGCGAGATCGTCGCCCCGACCATGCGGTCGTTCAGTCTGGGGGCAACGATGTTCGTTGCCTTCGGCGCCCTGGCGTTGGTGGTCGCGGCGATGGGATTGTATAGCGTCATCGCGTACAACGTGGAGCAGCGTACGCACGAGTTGGGTGTGCGCCTCGCGCTCGGGGCGCAGCCGCGGGATCTCGCGCGACTGGTGTTGACGGACGGCGCTCGCGTGGCGGTGACTGGCGTGGGCATCGGCGTCGCGGTCGCTTTGTACGCGAGCAAGTGGCTCGAGCCGCTGCTGTTCGGCGTGTCGCCGAGGGACGCGGCGGTCTACGTCACGGCATCGGTGACACTGTTGCTGGTGGCGATGCTTGGGAGCTGGATGCCCGCGCGCCGCGCCTCGCGGACCGACCCCAACATCGCTTTGCGGTCGGAATAGGAGCCAGGCCGCCCATGCCGTTCACCAAGTCTTCGCTCCGCTTCTTCCGCCAACTCTCCTCGAACAACAACAAACAGTGGTTCGAGGCGCACCGGGATGACTACGAGGAGCACGTTCGCGAGCCGATGCGTGAGCTCGTGGAGGACATGTTCGCGCGTTTCCGGGCATTCGCGCCGGAGATCGGCGGCGATCCAAAACGCAGCATGTTCCGCATCAATCGCGACGTTCGCTTCTCGAAGAACAAAGCGCCGTACAAAACGCACGCGGCCTGCTGGTTTCACCACCGGGGCGCGGCGCGGGCCGTGGGGAGCGAGGCCGAGCAGGGCAGCGCCGGCTTCTATTTCCATCTCGAGCCAGGCGGAAAGTCGATGATCGGGGCCGGCGTCTGGATGCCGCCCCGGCCGCAATTGAACCGCATCCGCGATTCCATCGCCGAAAAGCCCGAGCCATTTCTCGCCGTCGCTCGCGCGCTGCCGAAGCGCTTCGGCGGCGTCCACGAGTATTCGACGTTGAAGCGAATGCCCCGCGGCTACGACGAGACTCACCCCGCGGCGAAGTGGCTCAAGCTTCAGTCGTTCACCAGTGGACGCTCGCTCACCGACGCCGACGTGACGAGCGCGAGGCTCGGATCGCTTCTCGCGCGAGAGTACGCCGCGCTCCTGCCGCTGGTCCGTTGGATCAACGGCACCTTCGGCCTCTCGGAGTAACGCTCGCCCGTCGATCACCGCGCGCGCGGCCGGCGCCGAGTCGCCTGAAGCGGCAGCTGTCCGATGAGCGATGGCTTGGAAACTTTTCGACCGGCGCGGCGCTTCTCACATCCGAGCTGGGGTGCGGCTTCTGCGCGCCTTTCGTTGGCGTCCTCGGCTTTTTCAGAAACAACCAATCATGGCCACCGTTACCATCGAGATCGGGGACGCGCCGGACCTCGAAGCCTTTCTCGCAGACCGCATCTATGAGTTCAATGCTGCCGCGACCGGCTATCGCGACGCCGAGTCGTTCGCGGCGAGCTGTCGAAGCGACGCGGGCCGGATCACGGCAGGCATCACTGGCTTTACCTGGGGCGGAGCTTGTTTTGTGTCCTACTTGTGGGTCTCGGAGGAGCTCCGCGGGAAAGGTATTGGCGGCGAACTGCTCTCCGCGGCTGAGTTGCACGCCCGCGAGAAGGGCTGCCGCGTGGTGATTTTGTCGTCGCACAGCTTCCAAGCGCCGGATTTCTACGCTCGCCGGGGGTACGAGACGGTCGCGCGGATCCGCGACTATCCGGTCGGCCACGACGACGTCGTGCTTGTCAAACGCCTGGATGCGCCGATTGCCGGTTTAGAACATTCCAAT
The DNA here is from genome assembly GCA_035535975.1 of Gemmatimonadaceae bacterium. Classification (GTDB taxonomy): domain Bacteria; phylum Gemmatimonadota; class Gemmatimonadetes; order Gemmatimonadales; family Gemmatimonadaceae; genus JAQBQB01. The sequence goes on from DATLPC010000121.1 coordinate 23,286, forward strand.
CATCGATAGACCATTCCAATGGCGAATAACCTCTTGCGTGCGCTCGGCCTGGGGGTTGTGGCCGGGACTACGCTCTTCATGCCGCGGCGCACCGCCGAGGCGAACGTTCGAACGGCTCCCAACGCCTGCATGTCCGATTCGAGTTTTCAGCGGCTGGCATTCTGGATCGGAGACTGGGATGTCTTCGACTCGACCGGCACTCGCTACGCGTCGCAACGCGTACGTGCCGTTGTCGACGCCTGTGCTTTGACCGCCGAATGGACAGGCCCGGTCGGCGACAAGGGCATGAGCATGACCGCGTATGACCCGCGTACGGGCGACTGGAAGCAGGTGTACGTCACGAACCAGGTGCCCGGCACGGCGGGTGTCTCGATCAGGAAGTCGGATCCGTCCTATGACGGCCCGGGGATTCGCTTCATTCCACTCGCGGATCCTGCTCCGGGCCAAGGCACGCGGCTTCGCATCACCATCACGCCCCTGCCCAATCACCGTGCCCGCCAGACGTTCGAGGAATCGCGCGACAGCGGGAAAACCTGGCACACGGTGTTCAACGCGGAGCATCGCCCTCACTAACCCGCGCCCACACTCGGCACTGAGCGTGGTGACGGAGTTCATCTAGGCGTTGCTGACTCCTTCACCCTCTCGCTCGTGCTGCACCGAACGCCTCGCCGGCGGTCCACAGTGCGGCGCCGAGGAGCGTGAGGTCCTTGAGCAGGAAGCCCGCGCCTTCGCCGATGTGGGGTGTTGTGACAATGAAGCTGAGGGTCACCAGAAACATCCCGACGGCGGCAGTACTCCCGATGGCGGACGCGCGAGGCGCCCAGCGTCGCAAGACGATCAATAACGCGATCGCGAGCTCCACTACCCCGATGAACTCAGATCCGCCCTGGACGCCGAAGGCGGGATAGAGCCAGAAGAAGAACGGACTGTGGCTCACCATCGGCTCGATGCCCTTTGCCTCGGCCGCGGTCCACTTGGCGGCGCCGAAAAGGACGAGAAAGAAGACGAGCGAATATCGAAGAACGAACGCACCGACGCTACTCAGCCTCGACGCCAAACCGCGCGTTGCCTCTTGCTCAGGTGCGATCGATAAATGAAGGGATGACATAGACAGCTCCAAAAAAACGAGAATGAAAGAACGTGTAAATGACGCGTTCAGGCGGCGCGCGCCGCTTGCGCCCTGCGCAGTGTCGCGAGAAGCTCGGCGAGCGTGGTCGTGCCCCGATCTCGGGCGTACCATCGGCGGACCTCGCGGTAGCGTTCCGCGGGGGTCAGCGCACGGCCGGCATTGACGACCCATCCCTGAAGCGGTGCCGGTCGCGGCCCCCACCAGGCTCGCTCGGCGAACTGACTGTCCAGCACGATCACGATCGGGATCGAGCGAGATTTCCCGGTACGGTGGCCGTCCATCAGGTCGGGGTTGGCGTCGCGCGACAGAATGCGAAGGTCGAGGTTCCGCGCACGATTCGAGATCGCGGCGAGCACGGGCAACGTGTTGACCGCGTCACCGCACCAGTCTTCCGTCAGCACCAACAAGTGCCACTGGCCGCCAACCGACTCGATGTCGTGTACGACGGAGTCGGGGATCTCGACGCGGCGCGCAACGGCTTGCCACAGCTCGCCGTTCGCGGAGACATCGGCCAAGAACTGCTCGAACGAGGCGCCGTCTGCATAGCGCGCCCTAAAGGAAGTAGTCGCAAACATATCTGTCTCCATCGTGGCGCCGGCTCGCGTCTTTCTCTCCCCCCACCGCGAGCCGCACGCCCGATGTCTATATCGACTTTGTATTGATTCCGCTCGAGAAATGGCGGCGTCAGAACGCAGCGAGGCCTTGGAAGCCGGCTACGGGAGCGAGTCCCGGCGTGTCAGGCAGTGTCGTGAGAGTCCCCGCCGCGCCAATGGCGAATGACCCAACGGTGCCCGTACCCGTTTGCAATGCATAGAGGAACTTCCCATCGCGCGTGACCTGGATGTCCAGCGGCGTCGCGCCGGAACCGTTCGTCACGCCGGTACGGCCGTCGGGAGAGACCGAAGTGAGGACGCCGTCCGGCGAGACGGCATACCCGCCAATCGAGCCGCTACCCGCGTTCGCGACGAATGCGAAACGCTCGTCATTGCTGAGCACGAGCCAACAGGGCGCCGCTTGCTGCGTCGACAGCGAGCTCGTGACGAGCGACAGCACGCCGCCGGCGAATTTGTACGACGACACGGCGCCGGCGCCCGCCTCGGAGACGATCAGCTGGTTTCGACTGGTGACGGCAAAGCCGAAAGGACCGGCTCCGCTCGAGGCTCGACGGCCGGCCGACGTGAGGTTGCCACGTTCATCCAGGGCGACCACGGCGATCTCGCGGGCGGCGCGCTCCGTGACGAACACGTTGCGGCCATCGCCGCTCGCGTTGATGGTCGACGGGCCATCCGACGCGGCTCCAAGTGACAGCTGACCAAGTGGTGTCGGCAATCCCGTGCCGGCGATCGAATACGACGCAACCGAGTTGTCCTGGTTGAGGACAAACAGTCGCGTGTCGGTCGCCGCGAGCGAGATCGGGCCGGACCCGAAGGAACTAACGGTGCCGAGAAGGTGAAGCGCCGCGCCGTTGTCGATCGCGAATGTGCTAATGGAATTGGAACCGGCATTGACGACGAACAGCCGTTGATGATTCGGGCTCACGACGACTGATCCCTGCGATTGCAGCGGATCGCCACCGCCGCCGATGCCGAGGCCGCCGGTGTTGAACTCGCCAAGCTTCTCTAGCGCGCCGTTCTCAAAGCGCGCGAAGGCGACGATGGCATTGCCGCTCGCGCCGTTGGTGCTGACGTACACGCCGCCGACCGGGTGCCGGTCGCCGTTGATGTCGCGCCGCGCCGGCGCCGGAGCGCTCGGTCCCTCGGCGAGTGAGCGAGGTTGCGTCGTCTGGTCGTTGCAGGCGGTCAGCAGCGCCGCGCTGGAGGCCAGCACGAACGACAGGAACTGCTTCATCGTTGGATCTCCCCATAAGAGTTTCATTAACCAGGGACAGTCGTCCCCGGGCGCGCTGGGAAGTCACAACGAGTAGCAAAGGTTCCACGTCTCGAACGCATCCTTCACGACAGTGCACGGCAGAGGCTCAGACGATGCGACGATCGCGCTCCTCGATCGGTGCATCGTTGATGCTGGCGTAGCGCCGCGCCATCAAGCCGGAATCGTCGAATTCCCACAGCTCGTTGCCGTAGGAGCGATACCACTGTCCAGCGGCATCATGCCACTCGTACTCGAATCGGACAGCGATTCGATTCTCGCGGAAGCCCCACAGTTCCTTCTTGAGACGATAGTCGAGCTCTTTCGCCCATTTCCGTCGCAAGAAGGCGCGGATCTCGTCGCGGCCGCGAAGAAACTCGGCCCGGTTGCGCCAATCAGAATCTTCGGTATAGGCGAGCGCGACACGCTCGGGATCGCGGCTGTTCCACGCATTCTCGGCCGCTTGTACCTTGGCGAGTGCGGTTTCGAGAGTGAACGGCGGCCGAATGTCGGTTGGTGCCGGGGTCATCTCGAGCCTCCGCCGCGAAGGGCCCGTCGGGAAAGCGAACCTTCGTTGCCGCCACGTTGTTCAGGTAGTCTGAACACATTGAGCGCGACATGCGCGACGACCTCGACGATCTCGGCATCGACGATGCCCGCGGCGCGGGCCGCGACGAGCGATTCATCCGAGATGCGGCCGCGCGACCGATTGATCGCCACGGCCAGGTCCAGAAGCGCCGCCCTGCGGGCGTCGGCGGCTTTCGCCTGGCGCGCCTCGGAGGGGGCGAAGACAGATCCATGCATCAGAACTCTCCAAGTTGTAGGTGCGCCGCGATCGCGGTATGCGCTAACTCACGGCCGCGGCGAAGAGTTCCGCGTTACAACTAGGCCTCGCGCGAGGTGGCGTCGTGTCCGCGCACTGGTGGAATCAGCGCCGACTACACGGGGCAAAAGGTCGAACCGTCGGCGAGCGCAATCGACGGGATGATGTAATCCCAGGTCAGGGCGAACGGTATGATGTCAATCGGCAACGGTCCGACGTGAATGGGCTTCCATTCGGGCTGAGGGCGATACGTCGGTTCACAAGCCGCATTCTCAGCTGGACCACCGAGCCAGAGATCATCGCCGAGTTCTCGGCAAACACAAGGACTGGTCATCGATATCTCGATCGATCTTGAAATGAAGAGATTCGGGTTGTCGTTGAAACGCGCGCGTATGCTACGAGCGCCGCGAGCGACCTTGCATCGGTCGTCGCGGACGAAGTGCGTCAGTGTTGTGCGTGGAGGCGTGTAGGACGGCGACGGACAGCGCGCGACGCGCGCACCGCTGCCGTTGCTCGGCGGGGCCTACTCGATCAGTCCGTTCGCGGCGACGTACTGAACGAGATCCGCGTTCGTCGCGAAACGCATCTTCTCCATGAGCCTCGTGCGATACGTGCTCACGGTCTTCGGCGAGAGCCCGAGCCTCTCGGCGACCTCCTTGACCGTGTGGCCGGCGCCGAGTGAGCGAAGAACGTCGAACTCGCGATCGGACAACTGCTCGTGCGGCGCATCGACGAAATCCTTGCCGAGCTGCGTTGCGAGCCGCTCGGCCAAGGTCGCGCTCACGTACCGTCCGCCGCGATGGACCCGCCGAATGGCATCGAGCAGCTGGTCCGGCGAATGATCCTTGGTGAGGTATCCCGACGCACCGCCTCTCAGCGCGCGAACGGCCCACTGATCCTCCGGGTGCGCGCTGAGGACCAGCACGCGCACCGTCGGATGCTCCTCGCGCAGCCGGCGCAGCGTGTCGGTGAACGGGGCGCCGGGCATCGTGACGTCGAGCAGCACGACGTCGGCGACCGTCTGGCGCAAGGCGTCCAGCGCGTCCCGTCCATTCGACGCCTCACCGGTCACGGCAATCGCCGGATCGTCCTCGGCAATGCGCCGCAGCCCGGCGCGAACGATCGGATGATCGTCCACGATGAGGATGCGAATCACTGGATGTGACTCGCCCGCGGCAGCGGCAGCTGGAGCGCCACGTGCGTACCGGTCATCGGATCGCCGCCGATCGTCACGGTGCCACCGAGTGTGAGCGCGCGTTCGCGCAGTCCGAGCAGTCCGAGCGAGTGCGATCCGCGCAATTCATCGTGGGTGATCCCGCGTCCGTCGTCCGCGACGTCGAGCGACAACGAGTCGGCGTCCATGTGGAACGCCACGCGTACGCGGCTCGCCTTGGCGTGCTTTGCGACGTTGTTCAGCGCTTCCTGGAGCATCCGGAAGACGGCTGACGCGACGGTATCCGGCGGCGTGGGGCAATTCCCGTCGATGTCCAGATCCAGAGCGACCCCAGTCCGCGCGGCAAAGTCGTGGGCTTGCCATTCGATCGCGTCGGCGAGGCCGAGCTGATCGAGGACACTCGGCCGGAGCTCGGTGATGATGCGCCGGACGGAGATCATGACTTCGTCGAGCCGGGCGAGCAGGCTGGCGCAGCGCCCCGCCAGTTCGGGCGAGGCCTGTCGAGGAAGGCGACGCTCCATCCAGGCCAAATCGAGTTTGAGCCCCGTGAGCGCCTGCCCAAGCTCGTCGTGCAACTCGCGCGCGATACGCGTGCGCTCCTCCTCACGGACGGTCTCGAGTCGGGCGGCAAGGGCCCGCAACTCTTCGCGCGACTGGGCGATCTCCTCCGCCGACCGGTGACGATCAGTGATGTCCCGCTGAATTCCCATGTGCCCGGTGATCCGACCGCGGTCGTCGTAGGCGCAGAGGTAGTGACCTTCGATTCGCACTGGCGTGCCGTCCATTCGCCGCTCGTCCGTTTCTACGTGTGAATGGCCGGCGTCGAACATCGCGCGCCAGCCTGCTTTGCCGCGTTCCAGGTCGTGCGCGAAAAACTCCTCCGGTGTCTTTCCGATGATCTCCGCGAGCGGAACGTTGTAGTGTCGAGCGTAGGCCTCGTTGGCGAGCGTTATTCGCTGATGCTGAAAGACGTACGCCAGCAAGGCGTCCTTGTCGGCCGCGTCGTTCCACTCGATGGGCTCATCGATCATCATGATGAAGAACCCATCGATCGATTGCGCGAAGAACAGCTCGCGCAGGCCTTCGGGGGAGAGGGGCATGGTCCACCGCCGAGCGAAGTATCCCGAGTCGGGTGCGGCGAGAAAAGCGGCGTACGGCGTAGCGCGTTGTAGGACAAATGACTACGCGAGTCTCGCGCGCGCCAGTGGCCGCTGATGAGTTGCTCGCGCTCAGCGAGGAGCCGGCCGCGTCATGTGGATGATGGGAAAGGGGCGGCCGCCATCGTCCGTCGGCGAGCGACCCACCGCCTCGAACCCGAGCGAGTCGACCAGGGGCTGATCGTGATAGCGGAGCGGTCGGCGCACAGCTACGTTAGCGGCCCTCTCTTGGAGCCCAATGGACCTGCGCGACGAGCTTCAGACGACATTGGGCGATACGTTCGCGGTCGATCGCGAGCTCGGCGGCGGCGGGATGTCACGCGTTTTCGTAGCGCGTGATCTCACCCTCGGCCGCGATGTCGTCGTCAAGGTGCTGCCACCCGAAATGGCCGCCGGCGTCAACGCCGATCGTTTCCGGCGCGAGATCCAGCTCGGGGCACAGCTCCAGCACCCTCATGTCGTTCCACTGCTCGCCGCCGGCGCCTCGGATGCGCTGCTCTACTATTCGATGCCATTCGTCTCCGGCGAGTCGCTTCGGGAGCGGTTGTCTCGTGCACCAGCATTGACCTGCGCTGAAGCCATGCGCCTTTGGCGCGACGCGCTCGACGCGTTGTCTTACGCACACTCGCTCGGGATTGTCCATCGCGACGTGAAGCCGGAGAACATTCTCGTTTCCAACCGGCACGCGCTCGTTACCGATTTCGGCATTGCGCGCGCCATCGTCGCGGCGACGGACGGCACGCGGATGACGATGACCGGCCTCGCGATCGGGACGCCGGCGTATATGGCGCCCGAGCAGGCGGCTGGCGAAACCAATGTCGACGCGCGCGCCGACATTTATGCTGCCGGCCTGGTGATGTACGAAATGCTCGCCGGCCATTCGCCCTTCGCCGCCGCCTCTGTGCGCGCGATGGTGACCGCGCAGCTCACCGAGGAAGCGTCTCCGCCCGCACCGCAGGATCCATCCACGCCAAAGGCCCTCATTGCGCTCGTCATGCAGTGCCTCGCGAAGGATCCCGCCGACCGTCCTCAGAGTGCGGACGCCGTGCTGGAGGCTCTGGACGGCTTGTCTAAGGCATCCGGTGCGCGCGCAGTCGGAAAGCCGGCGCGGGCGCGCGCCGTTGCATTCGCGCTTGCGGCAATCGTCGTCGCGGGCGCCGGCGCGTGGAGTGCGCGGGCCGGGCACTTGCCCTTCGTCACGCCGGCCCGCCCGCCGAATGACACGTTGCGTCTTACGGTGTTCCTCACGCCAGACAAGTCCGACGCGGCCGACGCGAACCTCGGCCGCACGTTTCGCGACGAGGTGCTGAGTGAGCTGGCACGAGAGCCGTGGCTCAGCGTGATTACTCCGCAGGCGCTGAGGACGGGACTCCAGCTCGTCGGTTTCAACCCGCGAACGGCGTCGCGTGACACGCTGATCAAATTTGCGAAGAGCGCTCATACCAGCGCTTATATCGATCTCACGGTCTCGCACGCCGGATCAGGCTATGTGTTCTCGGCGGAGGCCACTGGCGCGAGAGGCGACAATAGCATCGGTGTTGAAAGCGCCGCGGCAAACAGCCCGTCGGATATTCCCGCGGCCATGGCGCGCGTTGCGATCAGCGTTCGTCGGTCCCTGGTCCGCTCACGAGCGTCGTTGCCGCATACGTCCTTGACGTTCCTTGCCAAGGATGTTGCGGCCGCGGCGATTCCCCCATACCTGGAGGCGCAGTCCGATCTCGAGCGTTATGACTATTTGGCGGCTGCCGCCAAAGCGCTCGAAGCCGTGCGCCTGGACTCGACGTTCGGTGGCGCGTGGGCCCTTCGCTTCGCCGCCCTGAACAATGCCGGGGAACCGGTCAGCGTTCGCCTCGAGGCGATCGCGGCGGCCCATCGACTGCTCGGACAGGATACTTCACAGACCGAAGATCATTTCATGAGTGCCGCGGAATACCTGCGGTTCGTCGGACGCGATGAAGAAGCGCTGGCGATGTTCGACTCCCTCATGCACATCGCACCCCGGAATCTCGGCGCTGCCAATAATGCCGGGATCACCTATAGCAAGTTGCGCAAACACGACGTCGCGGTGCGTTTGTACCGAGGCGTGATCGATACGACCTACTCGCGACTGTCCCTCGCGAACACGAATCTCGTGTGGGAGCTACTGGAGCTCGGGCGCGTGGACGAGGCGAGGTCGGAGTACCGTCGGATGCTCACCCACTCGGACTCGAACGACGCGGCGGGCATCGAGGCGCGTTGGGATCTCGCGTCCGGGACACGCGACTGGACGGCCTTCGACGCGATCGCGAGGTTCGAGCTCGCCGTGAAAGATCAGAGTGCGCATGAGCGCGGGCTCGACGACGCGCTCGCGATCGCACTCGTGCGCGGGCAGGTCGCGCGCTACGACTCGCTCGAGCGGCAGCGAGAATTGACGTTCCAATCGGGCGATCGAGAGTCGAATCGTCTCAATTCGGCATTGATGAGCGGTAATTTCATCGCCACGCTCGGCGACACGGCGGCGGGCCGCCATCGAATCGAGGAAGCGCAGTCGGCGATCCCATGGCCCTCTCTCCAGGTCGTGGACCGACCCTACGTCACCATGATCAATGCGCTGGCGTCGATCGGCGACACGACACGCGCCGCGGCCGTCGCCGCGGAATGGGCTCGTGACACTCCCGCCGAATACAAGTCGCGTGATTCGCTCGGCGTACTCATTGCGCGCGCCCACATTGCTTTCGCGCGCCACGATCCGCGCGAAACGCTGCGTCTGCTGCGGCTCGCCGATGTCAAGGGCTGCACGGTCTGTTTCTATCCGGCGTACGCGCGTGCCTTCGACGCATTGGGCTTGGCCGACTCAGTGCTCGTGTATTACGAGAAGTACGCCCGGGCCACAGCGCCGAACAATGTAATGAGCGACGGACACGAGCTTGCCCGGGCGTATCGCCGTCTTGGCGAGATCTACGAGGAGCGCCGCAACTGGAAACGCGCCGCCGAGCATTATCAGGGTTTTGTGAACCTTTGGGAGCATGCGGACGCGTCCCTGCAGCCCGCGGTGATGGACGTCCGGGCCAGACTGGAGCGAATGCGAGCGCGAGCTGGGTAGTGGAACATCGAGTGTCGGCAGCATGAAGTTGCTCGCGCTCAGCGAGGAGCCGGCCGCGTCATGTGGATGATGGGAAAGGGGCGGCCGCCATCGTCCGTCGGCGAGCGACCCACCGCCTCGAACCCGAGCGACGCGTAGAAACCTCGGGCGGCGTCGTTCTGCTCGTTGACGTCCACGCGCAGCGCGCCTCCAGCGAGCTGCTGCGCATGGGCGACGAGTCGAGTGCCCACGCCACGTCCCCGATAGCGGGGGTCGACGAATAGCGCGTCGATCGTTCCCGTCGAATACCCGAGAAACGCAATCGGCTCGCCGGCGTCGGTCGCGGCAACCCACCACTCGAGAGCATCACTGGTCAACGCGGTCGCGACCAGCGGCTTGAGCGTGGCGATGTCACTCTCGGAGAGGAACGTATGCGTTACCCGCACCGATCGCTCCCAGAGGTCGAGCAGGAACGGGCGGTCGCCGGCGAGCGCGCGTCGAATGGTCATGTCGCTGATCAGGGGGCGGTGGGAACTGGTTGACCCGCGTCTGTATTGGCGTTCCGCATTGTGATTTCCGCGACCTCAACCTCTGAAATGGTAAACGCGTCAATGGAGCGAATCGGCATACTCGCCATTCTACGAGCGAAGCCCGGGCGAGCGGGCGATGTGGAAGCATTCCTGAAATCCGCCCAGTCCCTCGCGCAGTCGGAGACGTCGACGCTGCGTTGGTATGCGTTCAAGCTCGACGATTCCCGGTTCGGGATCTTCGACACGTTCGCCGATGACGACGGACGCCAGGCGCACGTCGCCGGCGAGATCGCGCGACAGCTGTTCGCGGCCGCCGTCGAGCTCCTTGCCGCGCCTCCGTCGATCGAGTTCGCGGAGATCATCGCCAATAAAGACTGGGCCTCATGAAGACGAGAATGAAGTGGTCTCCCACGCTCGCCTCGCGATGGGCCCTTCTGCCGATGCGCGTCGTCGTCGCGCTCGGCTTCCTCGTGCATGGCGCGGCGAAGTGGAACCGCGGGCCCGCGAAATTCGCGGCGCTGCTCGGCCACATCGGCATCCCGGCGCCGTTGGCGGCGGCATGGAGCACGACGGCCGTCGAACTCGTCTGCGGCACGGCGCTGCTGCTCGGACTGTGGGTCACGGTCGCGTGCATCCCGCTCGCGGCGACGATGCTCGTGGCGATGTTCACGATTCACGTGCATTACGGGTTCAGTGCGGTGAACACGGTCGGTTTGACGGCGGCCGGTCCGCAATTCGGGCCGCCCGGGTACGAGATCAACTTGCTGTACCTCGCGATCCTCGCGGCGCTCGCCCTGACGGGCCCCACGGCGCTCTCGATCGACGCGGTCAGACATGCCGAACGATCCTAGCACAATGCTCCCGCTCTATGCGATCGTGCCCGGGCGACTCGAGCACATCGCGCGGCTGAACGACATCGAGCGCTCGGCCGCGCGGTTGTTGGAGGGCTATGCGCCGGAATCGGTGCTGTGCGAAATCACCACTGCCGCCGACTTTCGCACCGCCATCACGGCTGGATTGCTGTGGGTTGCGGTGACCGACGCACAGCCCGTGGGCTTCGCGCACGTAAAGCTACTCGAGCGGAGCCGCGCCCATCTCGACGAGCTCGATGTGCATCCGGATCACGCCCGGCGCGGCGTCGGTCGACGCCTGGTCCGCGCGGTATGCGACTGGGCAGCCGCGTCGTACCTCGACGCCGTGACGCTCTCGACGTTCCGACGGCCGCCCTGGAACGCGCCGTTCTATGCATCGATGGACTTTCGCGCGTTGACAGAGTCCGAGCTCACGCCGGCGCTGCGGCGCGTGGTCGCGCAGGAGACGCGGCGAGGCCTCGATCCGACGCAGCGCGTCGTCATGTATCGCGAGACGCGAGTGGCGCCGGCTTGGTAGCGCGCGCGTCCGAACCCCGCCATGGCCGTCCGTGATTGACGGGGTTGGACGATCCTGCTCAGAAGATGCGACGATCGGCGGCGCGCGCCGCCTCGAGGGTGAATGGTGGTCGAAGGTCGGTTGGGTTCGCGGCCATGATCAGGCCGCGGCGGCGAACGCGACTTCCGGGAAGTCGACGGTGGTGTCCGCGACGTTGTTCAGGTAGTTCGTGAAGACGTTCAGGGCGACGTGCGCGACAACCTCGACGATCTCGGTGTCGGTGATGCCGGCGGCGCGAGCGTCGGCGAGCGTAGCGTCCGAGAGACGGCCGCGCGACTGGTTGACGGCGACGGCGAGTCCGAGGAGCGCCGCGGTTCGCGCGTCGGGCGATTTCGCGCCTCGCGCGTCGGCGAGCGCCGCGGCGGAAAGGCCGACGGCTCCTCCGATGGCGGTGTGCGCGGCGAGACAGTAGCGGCAGCCGTTGGACTGGGCGACGGCGATCGCGATCAGCTCGCCGGTTTTCGCGCCGAGTGACGACTTGCCGACGTTCGCGAAGAGCGAGAGCATGGCGCCGAGAGCAGCGGGTGAATGCGCGGCGGTGGCGACGAGGTTCGGGGTGCCGCCGAACATCTTGCGGCTGGTGTCGAGATGGGCGGCGGTGTCGCCGGTGGCGGCGGCGGGATCGATCGGTTGAATGCGTGGCATTGGGAATCTCCTATGGAAGTTGTGAACCGAACGATCGGTACAATGCATTCCCCCGCCGATTAGTTCCCGATCGGTTTACCCCGGGCCCACCGCGGCGACGAGGTCGGCGCCGATGCGTTTGAGGGTCCGCGAGAAGACCGCGGTGTCTCCCGTGCCGTGAGCGACAATGAGCGCGCCCTCCATCCGCACGACCGCATCTTCCGCCAGCGCGCGGGACTCGGCCCGGGACACTCCGGCGTCGAGGAGGGCGGCGGCCACCGCGTCGATCCACTCCTCGAAGATCGCCCGCAACCGCGCGTGGAAGCGCGTGCGACTGGTGCCGAGCACGAGGTTGCCGATCACACAGGCCTCGCGTCCGCCGTCGTAATAGGCGTCGACGGTCTTGATCATCTGCTCGAGGCGGCGACGCGCCGGACGCGGCTCGCGAAGCGGTTCGAAGATGAGCGTCCGCAACCCTTGCTCGAGCTGCTCGAGCACGGCGCGCACCATATCGTCCTTCCCATCCGGGAAGTGATGGTACAGGCTCGACCGCCCGAGCCCGGTCGCTTTCGACAACTCGGCCAGCGAGGCTCCGTCGTATCCGTGACGGCGTATCACTTTCATCAGGCGTTCGACCACTTCATCGCGCGGCATCAACGCGGCGGGCATCGGGGACTCCTCGATTCGACGTGATTGTACCAATCAGTACAATACGCCGGTGCTCCGCCGCGTTGCAATCGGGCGTCGCCGCCGTCAGAGACCTGCCTTCTTGAGCGCGGCCTCGATGTCCTGATCGCCTCCGACACCCGTGTATACGACACGGCGCGCCGCGTCGATGACCACGATATACGACGTATGTGGAACGGTGAACGCCTTGATCGCGGCGCCGTCGGCGTCGAAGACGAACGTCCCCGTCAGGTGCTGCTTTTCGGCGTACTCACGCTGGCGATCGGCGGTCTGGTTCGCCGTCACGCCCACGCTGACGAAGGTGACGCGATCGCCGTGACGCTGGCGGGCCGCCTCCATCGCCGGTTCCATCTTCTTGCACAGCGGGCACCAGGTGGCCCAGAACTCGAGGACGACCGGCTTGGCGCCATAGTAGTCGGCGAGATCGACCGTCGTACCATCCAGCGTGACGACGCGGGCCGCTGGCGCCACTGTCCCAATCGCAATCCCCCCTTCCTGGGCGGTCGACGCCCGCGTGCCGAGCGTGATCGCGGCGACCGCGATCAGCGTCCTCGTAACAACTGCTCTCATGTGGCTTGCTCCTTTCGAAGTGATGTCGCGCGCTTCGGCCGAAGCCGCGGCGCCGGTAAGCGACCAGCGATGAGAAAAGTTCCGCGCTTGGGCCTGATCCGCGCCGCGTCAAAATTCCGGCGGGAACGAAGAGCGTGACGTCGCGATTCACCGATCATCATTGAGGAGAGGAACGTGACCGATGTCGTGATGAGGGTTGCGAGACCCACGGACAATCTCGAAGTCATCGCCAGGATGTACGCGGACGGCCTCGGCTTCGAGCTTCTCGGCGAGTTCGTGAACCATCGCGGATTCGACGGCGTCATCCTGGGCCATACGGGTGCGCCGTATCACCTCGAGTTCACCCGCCAGCACGGTCATGGTGTCGGCGAGGCGCCTACCCGCGACCATCTTCTGGTCTTCTACGTTCCAGAGCGCGATGACTGGGAGCGACGCTGTGCGCGGCTCGTCGCGGCGGGCTTTCGACAGGTGCCGTCGTGGAATCCGTATTGGGACGACGACGGACGGACGTTCGAGGACGTCGACGGATATCGCGTCGTGCTTCAGAACGCCGCGTGGGATGGGGCTGACATGTCGCGCGCGGTAGTGACGCGGCGGAATCTCCACGCCGACTCATGCCGGGAACTTCTCGTCGCGTTGTGACTTCACCATGGGCCGATTGCCCGAACAAGTCGGGCGCCGCGTCTAACACCACACTGGGATCTGATGATGCGTTTCAAGTCTGTGGCCCTCGCCTCATGTGTACTGGCGGGCCTTGTCGTGCCGACGATCGCGAAGGCGCAGTCCGCGTCGAAAGGCGCGATGTCCAAGTCCAACGCGATGGCCGCGCCGTCCAAGGCGATGGCCGACAGTCAACAGGCGGCGATGCCCAAGCATGACTCGTCGATGGGCAAGCCGTCGAACTCCATGAGCAAATCGTCGAGCTCCATGAGCAAGCCGTCGACCTCGATGAGCAAACCTTCGAAGTCGGTGACGCCGATGCAGGGAGCAAAGCCGACGCATTCAATGAAGAAGAATCAGATGTCCGGCATGGCGGATTCGGGCATGGCCAAGCCGATGACGAAGGGCGATACCGCCGGCGGCAGGATGAAAAAGCCGATTCGCTGAGCAGGATGTTACTGCGCCGAAGGGAATTCGTAGCTGCGGCGAGCGGATTCGTCGCGTCCGGTGTCTTGGGACGCGGCGTCGCGCTCCGTCCCGCGGCGCGAGTTCGCGCCGTCGCGTTCGATGGATTCGCCATCTTCGATGCGGCGGCGATCGTGCCGGTGGCGGAGGCGGTCGCGCCAGGCAACGGTCGCGAGCTCGTGACCGCCTGGCGCTCCCGCCATTTCGAGTATCAGTGGCTGCGCACCCTCGGCGGGCAGTACGCCGATTTCCAACGAACGGCGGACGACGCGCTCGTGTTTGCCGCCCATGCGCTCGGGCTCGAGCTCACCGCCGCCGATCGAGCGCGGTTGGTGTCCGCCCAAGCGGACCTGCGTCCCTGGAATGACACGAGCGCCGCGGTACGCGAGCTTCGCGCCGCGGGACTGCGGCTTGCGCTTCTGTCCAACATGACCGGCCCCATGCTGGTTGATGGCCTGCGCCGGGCCGGTCTCGCCGACTCGTTCGAGTTCGTGCTCAGCACCGATCGCGTTCGCGCCTCGAAGCCGGCGCGCGAAGCCTACGCGATGGGTCAGTCAGCGTTCGGGGTTTCGCGTGACGAGATCGGGTTCGTGGCTTTCGCCGGTTGGGACGTCGCCGGGGCGACGTGGTTCGGCTATCCGACGGCGTGGCTGAACCGAACGAGCGCCGCAGCCGAGCAACTCGGTGTCGAGCCGCGCGTCGTGGCAAGCGAACTGTCGCCGATCGTGCGCTGGCTCACCGCGGCTGGATGAGCGTTTGGTCGTTCGCCGGCCCTACGTGATCAGCTGGCCCATCGTAACCAGATAGTACTCGGCGACGCCGATCAGGATCAGCGCGAAGAGTCGCTTGACGCCGATCATCCACGCGCCGGGGCGGGGCAGACGGAGCGCCGTGTCCGTGGCGATGGCCAGCGCGATAAGCAGCGTGCACATGCCGAGCGAGAAAGCGAGCAGGTAGATGAAACCGAGCCCAGCGCTCTTCGTCGTCGTGACCCAGGTCAGGATTCCCGCCATGACCGGCGCGCCACATGGGGCCGCGACGAGGCCTGACACCGCGCCCATCGCGAACGCGCCGCCGATGCGTCCGCCGGTGCCGACGTTGGCGGCGCGCTGCTGAATGGAGGCGGGGATGGGGACGGCGATGACGTCCGCCATCATCGCCGCCGCGATCAGCATGACGTTGGCCATCGCGAAGCTGAGCCAGGGGTTGGTGCTGATCGTACCAAACATCGTCCCGGACAGTCCGGCGGCGAGGCCAAGGAGCGAGTAGACGGCGGCGAGTCCGGCAACGTACACGAGGGCGAGGCCGAGGCGCCGGCGCCGGGATGAAGGGCCGCTGCCCCCTACGATGGACAGGGTGACTGGAATCATCGGATAGAGACAGGGCGACAGGCTCGCCAACACGCCGCCGCCGAAGGCGAGGCCCAGCGCGGCGAGAGGCCGCGACGCAAAATCCGTTGCATAGTTCGAGAGTATCATGCGCGGCAAATCGCCGGCTGCGGGCGAAAGTTTCCGCGGCATACACGCCGTTTGGAACTATTCGACCCGCTCGTGCGTTCGCGTCACGCCATGGAACTCGCCGACAGTACCCTTCATCCGCCCCCGGATCCAACCGTCGAGGCCTTCGAGCGGGACGCGCTGGTATTCCTGCCGAATGTCGCGCGGTACGCCCGCCTCCTGACGCGCGACTCCGCTGACGCGGACGATCTCACGCAAGAGACCTTTCTTCGGGCCTATGAGGCTTGGGCGTCATTCCGCCCTGGCAGCGACTGTAGAAAATGGCTGTTTACGATCTGTCGGAATCTCTACCTCCGAAACCGGCAGCGATCCCAGCGATTCGTCGCGGTCGACGATGCGGACGGCGAGCTGAAGGCCACGCGGCAGATGTACTTTCACGCGCGCGAGCAGGGGTGTAAGGATCTCTTCGATCGCATCGATCTCGGCCCCGCGTTGCAGAAAGGTCTCGACTCACTCTTACCGGAGTATCGCGAAGTCGTGGTGTTGATCGACATCGAGGATTGCTCGTACGCCGCCGCTGCCGAGGCCCTGAACGTCCCGATCGGTACGGTTCGGTCGCGTCTCTTCCGCGCCCGCCGACTGCTCCAACAGTGCTTGATGGAGTACGCCGAGGATCTCGGGTTCCTACGTCCGACTGAGGCCCAACCATCACAGGGAGGAGCACGTCAATGACGACGAATCTCGACACGCTCATGCCCTGCCATGAGGTCGTCGCTCTCCTGTGGGAGTATCTCGACGGAGAGCTGGACGACGCCATGCGCGCGCGGATTCGCGAGCACCTCGACCATTGCCATCACTGCACCGATCATTTCACGTTCGAGGGCGCGTTTCTGCGAACCGTCACGCGGGTGATCGACGAGCCCTGCGAGACCGGCGCGCTGAGGCAGCGCATTCTCACCGCTCTTCGCGAAGAGGGCCACGAGCGAACGCGGAAATAACCGCGGGGTCACTTTCTGACGACGCGCGTATTGAAACTCGGCGTCGTGATGTTCTCCGGGGCGCCTGACGGGTCGTTGTCGAAGTACACGTTGTGCGGCGAGGAACTTGTCGGGACCGGCGCGCGTTAGCCCGACTGATGAAGAACCAACAGCGCGGCCGGTCTGATCTCGAGCGCGTGACACATTGCGACGATGTGATGCGACTGGTCTGGCCGTTCCTCGATCACGAGCTGACGCCGCGAGGCGCGACGAGCATGCGTGTCCATCTCCGGGAATGCGCGTCGTGCCGCGCATTCGTGCGATTCGAGCGCTCGTTTCTCATCGCCATTCGCGCGACGCTTCGCGGCAATGGCGGTCCTACGGCGACGCCACTTTCAGCCGCACGAGCACATCGTCGCGATGGCCGCGGCTCACCCGCACGGCCCGACCACTCCGCATGACCAGGCGGAGACCGCGATCGCCCTCGGGCGTCGCCTCGCGAATGCGATCGACGTTGACGATCGCCGACCGATGCGCGCGGACGAAGTGTGAGCCGCCGAGGCGCCGCTCGAGATCGCTCAGGGTTTGCCGCACGAGCGTCGGTTTCTCGGCGCCGTGAATGCGAACGTAATCGCCGTCCGCTTCGATCCATTCGATGTCGTCTTCATCGAACGCCAGAATGCGGGCGCCATCGCGCAACAGTAGACGGCGCGGCGGCCTTCCCTTCGTGAACAGTGCCCGGAGGCGATTGAGCGTCACCGCGAAGCGCTCCGGATCGATCGGCTTGAGTACGTAGTCGATCGCCTGGGCCTCGAACGCTCGGAGGGCGTGTTCGTCGTACGCGGTGACGAACACCGTGAACGGCATGCGCGCTGTCCCGATACGTTCGACGACGTCGAAGCCACCGCCCTCGGGCATCTGCACGTCGAGGAATACGACGTCGGGCGAGAGCTCGGCGATCTGCCGCACCGCCTCGGCGCCGCTTGCCGCCTCGCCGACGACGCGAAAATCAGAGGCGCGAGCGACGAGCAAGCGCACGCCACGCCGCGCCAGCGGCTCGTCGTCCACGATCAACACGCGAATCTCGGCCGTCCGAATGTCACCTGCCATCGAACGGCAGCTCGAGCCGCATCGCCAGACCACCAAGGCCGCTCCGCTCGATACCGAATCGCTGGCGCGCGTCATATCGCTGCTCGAGCCGCTGTCGCGTATTCGCCAAGCCGACGCCCCGCTCCGAGATCGTTTCCGGCGTGCCCGGACCGTCGTCGTCCACGCTCAGGAACAATGTTCCGTTCACGCGCGACGCGGCGATGCGAATGCGTCCACCGTCCGCGCGCGCGGCGACCGCATGACGAACGGCGTTTTCGACGAGCGGCTGGAGCAGAAGCGGTGGTACCCGCGCGTCGAGCACGTCGGTCGCGACGTCGACCTCCACGCGGAGACGTTCACCGAGCCGCACCCGCTCGATGTCGAGGTAGCGGTCGACCAGCTCCAACTCGTCGCGCAGCGGGATCGCGTCGCCTGGCGGTGCGTGCAAAGTAAGCCGCAGCAAGTCGGCAAGACGGGCGATCGTCGTCGTCGCGCGCTCCGTCTGTCCATCCAGTACGAGGCTCGAGATCGCGTTGAGCGAATTGAACAGGAAGTGAGGATTGAGTTGAAGCCTGAGGGCTTCGAGCCGCGCCTGCTGCGCAAGCGCCTCCGCCCGCAACGCCCGCTCACGCGCGGCGTACAAGGCTCGCTGATGTCGAATACCGACGTACAGCACGCTCCAGGCGAGCATGGCGAACGCGTCGTACAGCGTGCCGCCGAACACGGACCAAAAACCGGTCAGGTGTGCGCGCGGGTCGAGCAACCACCGCGCGATCACGACGTCGACGACGCTGTGGGTACCGGTCCAAAGCGCCGCGACGGCGTACGAGACCAGGGACGTGACCGCGATCGTCCGGAGCGGCGACGCGTCCTCGGGCAGCAGTCGGCGGTACAGCGGGCGGGCGATGGCGCCGGTGTACAGCAAGCCAAGGATGGCCATCGCCCCCTTCGAGGCGATCATGTACTCCAGCGGAAACCGGCCGACGCGTGATGCCGCCATCGCTACGGCGAACGCGCCCCAGCCGACGAGCTGGAGTTTCCAGAACGAAAACCGGGGAGAGGAGTCGTGGCGCACGCCGGCAATATGCGCGAAAGCACCGGGGAGCGGCGGCAAGTGAACGCATCCCGGCGGCGATTCGTCGCGTAGACGTGGCTCTTGCGCGGACAGCTTTGTACCGTCCCGTCATGCGAATTCCGTTTGTTCTCTGCCTTCTCGCGGCAACGCGGGTTCAGGCCCAGTCGCTCTTCGCGCCGGGGATTATTTCGCGGCCCGACTCCGCCGAGGCGTTCGGCTCGCTGACCCCCGACGGCAAAGAGTTTTATTTCACCATTCATCGCGCCGACTTTTCTCGGCATCGCATCGTCGTCGCTCGCCGCGCGACCGGCGGATGGTCCGCGCCGGAGACGCTTCCTATCTCCGGCGTCTACAACGATCGAGAGCCGAAGCTGAGTCCCGACGGGAGGCGATTGTACTTCAGCTCGAACCGGCCGCTCGCCGCCGGCGACACGACGCGGCGTCGCGATCTCGATCTCTGGTTCAGCGACCGGCGGTCCGACGGCAGCTGGAGTTCCCCCAAGCACATCGAAGGCGCGAACGGACCGAGCAACGATTTCTCGCCGAGCGTCACGGCGAACGGAACGCTCTATTTCATCTCGAATCGACGCGGCGGCATCGGCAAGGACAGTCTGCCGTACAACGTCTGGCGCGCCGAGCCGCTCGACCTCGCGACGGGCCGCTGGAAGGCGCCGGTGAACGCAGGCTCGGCGATCAACGCGGGATTCGAGACGAACGTCTTCGTCACGCCGGACGAATCACTGATGCTGGTGAGCCGCGATGGGTCGCCCGACACCTTCGGCGGCGACGACATCTACTTCTCGAGACGCGCCGGGAGCGGTGCGTGGCAAGCGATGAAACATCTCCCGGCCCCGATCAACACCAAGGAGTACGAGTACGGTCCCCTCGTCTCGCCGGACGGGCGCTTTCTATTCGTGACCAGTCACCGCACAGGGAACGGGGACATCTATCGCTTCTCGATCGGTGAGCTGGAGCGGGATGACGTGGCGCGAGCCGGCTACGACTATATCGACGGCTTTTACGAAGGCGACACCGCGAAGCTCGGGCGCGCGCTGCGACCCGAACTCTCGAAATACGGTTTCTGGCGCGATTCGACGGGCAAGTACGCCGGCGAGCGCATGACGTACCGAGAAGCGATCGATTACGCCAAGCGAGTCAAGGCTCGGAATCAACCGGTTCAGTCGAGTTGGCCGCGACAGGTCGAAGTGCTCGACGTGCAGGACATGACGGCCGTTGCAAAGGTGACGGCATGGTGGGGCACCGACTACCTGTTGCTCGGCCGGTACGACGGGCGGTGGATGATCGCGAACGTCTTGTGGCAGGGGCCGTAGCCAACCGGAGATCAGAGCGTAGGCTCGGACCGTCGCGCCGGCTCGGACGCTCCGATCGCCGTGTACACTCGCTCGATGAAACCGCAGAATTCGCGCATGTAGTTGCGAAGGAATTCCTCGGTCGTGGGTTCTGTCACTTCACCCTCGTCCGTGATGAGACCGGGCGTGAACTGGATGTAAGCCTCGATCGCGTTCATCAGTGGCGAGTTGCAAAAGGACAAGATGCTCCGAAGGTGCTGCTGTCCGACCGCCGTGCCGATCTTTCCCGGCGACGCGCCGATGATACCCGACGGCTTTCGCGCGAACGAGTTCTTCCCCCACGGTCGACTCGCCCAGTCGATCGCGTTCTTGAGCGCCCCGGGAATTGAGCGGTTGTATTCGGGGGTCACGAACAGCACCGCGTCGACTTCGGCGATCGACGCCTTGAGTGCTTGGCCGGCCGGCGGATACGCCGCGTCGTAATCGTACGAATACAGCGGCAGCTCGCCGATCGGGATCTCTCGCATCGTGACGCCGGCCGGTGCGAGCCGCGTGAGCGCCGTGGCGAGTTTTCGGTTGATGGAGTTCTTGGCGAGGCTTCCGACGAAATAGCCGACAGTATAGTTGGGCATGGTGTGGGCCGACCCCGGCGCGTTTGGTGTCGCCCGACGATGCATGAAGGGGGCCCGCGCGGATTCGCGACAAACAGTGGTTATAGTTCGTTGTCGCGATGGTCTCTGCATCAAAGAGTCCTGCCGGTCCTCACGCGACAGCCTCCGCCACTCTCCCTCCTTCGTGCCTGCCCCCTTTCGCGTCGCAATCGCCGCCTGTGCGCTCGCCGCCCTCTCCGCCTGCGCCTCGAAACCGGGAGCTCCTTCCGCGGGGCCGGCCGCCGCTGCGGCGCCGGCCACACCCAGCTGGCTGACCTGTCCTGATCCGACCGATGGGCCCTCCATTGTCGCCAACGACATCAGTGAGGCGTATCGCGCGTGGACGTCCAACTCGTCGACCCAGCTTCCGCCGGCCTGCGTCTTCACCGCGCTTGGCCGAGTCAGGAACAGTGTCACGGATTCCACCATTGGCCGCGCACTCACGCTCGTCGCCGAGCTTCGTCGACGCGGCTCGGAACCACGTGATCTGCTGGCCGGCGAGGTCGTGTTGCTTGCTCGCGGCCGGCGGTTCGCCGAGGTGTTGCGCGCCTACGAGCGGCTCGTCGCCGTCGATTCGCAGCCATCGAGCGACGTGTTGCACGTCACGATGGCCGCGGCCCGCCAGCGTGGCGACACGGCGTTACTCGTTCGCGTCCTCTCGCGCGCGATCGCGCGTCCCGATGCGAGCGCAGCAATGCGCACCGAATACAATGTGATCCGGCAGGCGAACCAGCTCTGGGCCGCGATCAATGAAGCTCGTGGTCTCGTTCGGCAGAACCCGCGCTACTTCGCGGCGTATCCGAGTCTCGTCGGCAACTTCGGCACCCTCGGCCTCGCGGACAGCGTGATCGCGACGTCCCGCCGCGCGTTGGCCGCGGGCGCCGCCCGCAACACGATCCTCCCATCGATCGAGACGCTGGTGGGCGCGATGCTTCGACATGCGACACTCTATGGAAGCACGTACGGCTGGGACCCGGTGATCGCAACCGCCATGCGAGTCGATTCGGCGTTCTCCGCGCCGTCGACGAAGTTCATGACGGTCGCTTTGATCGTTTACGCGGCCGAGGCGCGATCGACCGAGATCGGCGCCATGGTAAGTGCGCCGGCGACCGACGCCGCGGCGGCGCAGCAGCGCGCGACGGGCTGTGGTCGCATTCCGAGCGTATCGTCGTCGCTCGATCTCGCGGAGCGTCGATTGCGCGAAGGCGGCGACCAGCATGCCGGCGCTGGTCAGGTGCGGTCGGGGCTCAGCGCCGCCCGCCAGCGACTCACCTCGCTCAGCGAAATCTGCTCGCGGGCCCAGCCCTAGGAGAGCGGCCTACTGGTGAAAACCGCCATGGTCGTTCGTCGAGTTGAAGTGATCGAGCCGCCCCAGATCCCAGAGCAAGCCGATGTTCCAGAACGGACTGCGCTCTTGGAAATGGATGTTGTAGTAGTCGTATCCCCAATGGTGGCGGAAGAAGAGGCCCATGCTCTTCCAGTTGTCGAAAATGTAAGAAAGCTCTAACTGCTCGGCGTCGAAGCCGCTCGGCAGAAAGCCTCCGAAGCGGCGCGAATAGTCGCCCTGTAGGCGGATGACCCCCGGCGCGGTCCCGAAGCGCCGCCACTCGCTGCCGATCCGTGCGATGAGTCCCCGCTGCCCGTACTGCTCCGACTGCTCTTGGTTCGTTCCACCAGGACGGACGTTCAGGGGATCCTGTTGCAGCTCCAGACCGCCGATGACGCTCCACCGCATCGTGCCAAAGTTGTCCGCCTTGCCGAACCTGTCGCTCTGTTGAGCGAACCGGATGTCGAGCGCCTCGGAGAAATAGGACGTTGAGAAATCGCCATCGACGACGTTGGCGATTTGGCGGCGGGCGAGGAGCGAATCCGTGGAATTGATGACGCACGCGCCCGACGCTTCTCGGTGAGAGCCGAGGTACGTGCACCCGTGTTGCCCGTTGGAGTAATGCGTGAAGCCGGTGGTCAATCCCGCCAGCAAGAGCCGCGCGGAGTTGTTGAAGCGCCAGAGATAGAACGCTTGCGGCCGAACCCCGATGTGATAGCCGGGAGTCAGCACCGGCTCCGAGGAGGCTTGGCCGCCGGTCTGAAGGGGAACACCGTCTCTGGTCATCCTCACCTGAAAGACCGACGAAACGGGAAGGGCCCAGTTCCACCCGCCGGCGGCCTGCCACTTCTCGCTCGACAGTCCATTGTAGATGAAGTAATGCACCGTCGGTTGGCCCTCGAAGAGCACGTGCTTGCCGGAGGGCGTGCCGAGGGAGAAGTACGCTTTCTCGAGGAAGACGACCGGCGACTGCGCGACCACGGCGTCGGGACTCTGCGCTCGGCACAACGGAGCCGCTCCGATCGCGACGAGCAGCAGCGGATAGAATTCACGTCGCATAATTCACGACCGTAGCGAGTGCGGCGCGATTTGCGGTCTCGACGTCGGGCGAAGCGATGTAGTCCCAGAAATTCGGACTCACCGTGATCAACCACGAGAAAGCCCCGACGCCCTGGACTTGCTTGAGGTCGTTGTGCAGGAGCTGCACCTGCTGCCTCGTGAAGTCGTGCGTAATGTTCGCGACGATGAGGCCTTGCTGAACGGTACACACGTTCGTGAACCCGCGAGCCTTTACGCAATCATTGATTGATGTCTCAACGGGACCTGGGGCGGCCGCGGTGCTCCAGAAAAGAGTGATGTACATGGGTCACCCGTGATCGAAGGTGTGCGGTTGAATGCCATCCTGATCGATCACCGTCTGCTTGCGGAGATCCTTCGCCGCGCTGGTCAGCCCCAACACCGACGACCAGAGCGCCGAGCCGCTGCTTGCCAGCAGACCGACGATGAAGACGGGTATCATGTGCACGCCCCGGTCGTCGAACGCCATGCGGCCAAACGGGTCCCAACTGGCGTTCGCTCCGAGGAAGCCGGCGACACCCCACGCGACGACGACCGACAGCAGTTGCACCACGAGACGCCGGGCCCATTCGTCGGTTTTGGCTTTCGCCTTGACAATGCTTCGGCCGGGCTGGTCAACGAGCCAGGGCACGAGATTCTTGCAGAACGTGATGAATCGTTCGGTTGCCATCGAGAGCGCCAGCAGAATCGTGACGAGTGTGTTGAGATCAGTTATTGACATGGGTTCAGGGGCTCGAGAGTCGCCATCCGGGTTTGTGGGGGGGGGACGGCCGGCGGGAGGCGAACGAAGTACAACGTCCGAGGCGATGCCCTGCGTTCGCGCGTCGAACGTACTAGGCCTCAGACAAGCGGTCAAATATTAGAGGCGTCTAATGTTCAGCACTCCGCCGAGCCTGCCAACGCCCCTTCCGGCGCGCAACGGGTTGTGCCAACATTTCGTTACGGGAATCGAGCGCCTCGATGGAGGGGCGAGAGGAGGTCGCTCGCTCGTAGACTTTGCCTTTGGTGTGGCAGACAACGTGCGACGCGACGCGCTCAGCACACCACTCCAATGGAGCACGCGATGCAAAAAGATGATGCGAAGGGCCGTCGGCTCGGACATGCCGAACTGGCCGCGATCGACCACACGATCACCGCGCTGCAAATCGCCGGACACAAAATCGGCGGCGCCAGCAAAGACGACAATCCGCGGCAGCAGATGGCGGAGGCGTGGTTGGATGCGCACCATCCCATGGTGGACCTCAACGAGCACGATCGAGAGATCATTTCTCAGATCAAGCGACTCGCGGGTCAATTGAAGTCGCGAACGTCTCTCACCGATCTCCTCGAAGCGCGCGCCAAGATCGTGCAGGGCGGGTGACGCGGGACGTGGTTGCGCGGGATGCGCGGCTGATCGTCCTTTCCACGTTGCTTGTGCTTTGGTGGATAATCAGCGCGTGCAATCAGTTCCGCTCCGGAGCGTGGATGTGGCGCGTTCGGCGCCACGTCCCCCTCGGCTTGATTCCCCTATGGACCTTCTTCGCGCCCAACCCGGCGCGGGCGGACCCGCGCGTCGTGTGGCGCGAGGAGTTCGACGGCGTATGGGAGGGCGTTCGGGAACTGCATTTTGGTTTCGGCGCGATCGGGACACGATGGCTGTTCAATCCGGCACTAATTCTCAACAAGTCAATCTCCGACCTGGTCCGCGCGCTACTCACGCTGGACGGAGACGACGAGGGCAGGTCATTGCTGCTGAGTCCCGCGTACATCGCCCTGTTGCGCATGGTGCTGGAGCAACCGCGACGCCCGGGATGCAGCGGGATCCAGTTTGCGGTCGTGCGGACTTCCCGCGCCGGCAAGGCTCGGCAGACGGAGACAGTCTTCCTGTCGGAGGTGCACAGCGTGGAGCGGGGCAGCGAGTCGGCTGAGTGTTCTCTCATCCCGAGCTGATCGCGTCTCGTCTTCTGTTCGTCGGCCTCGTCATCGAAGCGATCGAGCTGTGGATGTTGCGGCCGGCGTTCGACGAGGGAGGTCCGCTTTCGCGCGGAATCGCGAGCGTTCTGAGCGCCGGAGCTCCCTGGCAGACGCGAATCGGAGCGACGTTCGGGGATGGCCAAGCGATTGGGCTCGTCGCCCTCGGTCAGGGGCTGGCGGCGGCCGCCGTCATCGTCAACGGAACCGGGGCTGGCGTCGGCATCGCCGCGGCGGTCGTGTGTTTGTGCACCAACGCGTATCTGCACGCCAGGCGTCAAATCGGAAGCAGCGGCGCCGAACAGCTGACGCTGATCGTGCTCGTGACTTTCGCGCTGGTGCTGGTCGCGGGAGGAGGTGAGCAAGCGAGACGCATCGGCGATTGGTTCATCGGAACGCAGGTGATTCTCGCGTATTTTGCGTCCGGCGTGTCGAAGTTGTTGTCGCCGACGTGGCGGCGAGGCGAAGCGATGCGCGGCATTCTGTCGACGGAAGGATACGGCGTGCCGGCGCTGTCGCGCGTACTCACGGCTCACCCGCGAGCGGACGTATTTCTTTGTTGGTCGGTGATCGTGTGGGAGACGCTGTTCCCACTCGTGCTCGTTGGTCCCCGCTCGATGCTCATCGGGATGCTCGCATTGGGCGTACTTTTTCACGCCTCGTGCGCGCTGCTGATGGGACTGAATCGTTTTCCGTGGGCGTTTTGCGGCTGTTACACGGCAGTGTGGGTCACGGCGGCGAGCGTACAGAGCCGTTGAGCGCCATATTTCAGAATGCTCCGCGGAAGGCTCTCATTCTTGCCGCCGATCGCCGCTCTCGCCGCGGTCATCGCGTGCGCGTCGGAGAAGGCGGTCCCTCCCGCCGACGTCGCTCCGGTGCTCGCGGCCGTCGTTCATGCGGTCGACAGCGCTGTCGGACCGAAGGACTCGCTTGCCATCGATCCTCGCATCCTCCTGCGGCAATCAGCGTTTGGCCGAAAGCCGGAATCGACTGCGTGGTCCGAGGGCGAACTGGCGGCAACGATCGGCCCGCGACATCCCCGCCTGGAGCTTGGGAAAATGGCCTTCACCTGTCCGGTTCGAACGCCCGGATGCGTCGCAACGAAGGAGCTCCCCGTGCTCGCGCTATCCGCTCCGGTGCTCGTTCGAGACACCGTGATGGTCGAGGCGCTATACGCCGGCAGGAACCCCGACGACCGAGTGAATGAGCTCCACTGGTTCTGGTTCGCCGTGCGAAAGGACAGCTCGTGGCGCGTCGTCAAACACACGAGGCTGGATCGCACCTGACGGTGCATCCGCGCGCCGGCGGAGGGCGTGAGGACGCGGTCGACGTCGGGAATTGCCTGACAAAAGGCGGCGGCTGGACGCGGTAATTCCCCACAGAACTTCCGGGCTCGCCGGACGGAAACGCATCGGTAACCGAAGCACTTTGCATCGTACCCCGATTCAATCGCGGCCAACACGGTCGCTTGGAGAAGCATACGATGCGTAACCGAAACCTCATCACCGCGACTGTCGCGGTCGCCGCGCTCGGAGGCGGAGCGCTCGTCCTCACCGCTGCCGGCGGTGGCGGGACCATTGAAACCGTCGATTTCGCCAAGCGGGTCACCGCGACGCAGCCGGCGTTCGATGCCCGCCTCGCGCCCGCGTCCGACGCGAACATCAAGGAATTCCGCATCCCGATCAAGGACGCCACGATCGAGATCGCGAAAGGTGTCACTTACGAGGGCTGGACGTTCGGCGGCACGGTGCCTGGGCCCACCCTCCGCGTTCGGGTCGGCGACAGCGTTCGAGTCACGGTCGTCAATGAGTCGCCGATACCGCACTCGATCGACTTCCACGCCGCGCGCATTCCGGCCAACGTCGCCTACCGAATGATCATGCCGAGGGACTCGGTGTCGTTCGCGTTCCTGGCGCGCGACGCCGGCGCGTTCATGGTGCACTGCGGCACACCGCCGGTGACCATGCATCTGATGCAGGGCATGTATCTCCCGATCATCGTCGATCCTCAGGACGGCTGGGGCACGAAAGCGGACAAGGAATTCGTGCTCGTTCAATCGGAGTTCTACGCCAAGGCCGGCGATTCGACGAAGGTCGGCACGATGCTGCCGATGCAACCCGACTGGCAGGCGGAGCGGGCCAAGAACGCGACGTACGTGGCTTTCAACGGCCGCGCCGGCCAATACAAGGACAACCCGCTCCGGGTCGACGTCGGCGACCGCGTGCGCTTCTTCGTCGTCAACGCGGGCCCGAACTTCGACAGCGATTTCCACGTCGTCGGCGCCGTGTTCGACCGTGTGTATCCCGATGGCAATCCGAAGCACGTGCTGGAGGGCGTCCAGACGTACGGCATTCCGGCGGGAGGCGGCGCGGTGTTCGAGGCGGTCTTCGCCAAGGACGCGAGCGGTGAAGGCCTCTACCCATTCGTGACGCACAGCTTCGCCGACGCGGAAAAGGGCGCCGTGGGCATCATCCAGGTCGGTGTGCCGAAGCAATTCGCTCGCATGAGTCACTGAGCCATGATCGCCCAGGGGAACCTATTGAGTCGCGAGTCCGCGCCGGCGATCGAGCCGGTCGCGGCGGCGATGGATGCGCTGCGCCGCATCGTCCGGTCGCTGCGGATTGCGGAGCGTCACAGCGAGGCGATGCTCGGCGTCACGACGGCCCAGTTGTTCGTGCTTCGCGAAGTTGATAAAGCGGGGAGAATCACCGTCAGCGAACTGGCGCGGCGCACGGCGACGGCGCAGAGCTCCGTGTCGGAGGTGCTGACGCGACTCTCCGCGCGCGGCCTCGTGACGCGGACGCGACCTCTCGCCGATCGCCGCCGCACGGAGATCGCGCTGTCCGAGGCCGGGCATGCGCTCCTGACCCGGAGCCGAGAGTCCGTCCAGGAGCGGCTCGTGACCGCGTTTCAACGTCTCTCCGTCGAGCGACAGCAGGTGACCGCCGAATCGATGAGCATGTGGATCGAAGAGGCCGGCATGGGCGACGTGCCCGCATCGATGTTCTTCGAGCCGCTCGTCTGATCGGGTTCAATTGCTCAACGACCGTCGTGTGGCGCCGACTCCGGTGAACTAGAGGGGCTCGAGCGGCG
The DNA here is from genome assembly GCA_035535975.1 of Gemmatimonadaceae bacterium. GTDB lineage: Bacteria > Gemmatimonadota > Gemmatimonadetes > Gemmatimonadales > Gemmatimonadaceae > JAQBQB01. The sequence goes on from DATLPC010000121.1 coordinate 51,465, forward strand.
CCTCGGCGGGTCCGCCAAGCACGAGGCCTTCCGGTGTAAAGCGTGAACCGTGGCACGGGCAATCCCATGTGCGCTCGGCGTTGTTCCAACGCACGATGCACCCCATGTGCGTGCAGACGGCACTCACCTTGATCACGGTGCCGTCGTCCTTGCGGTGCACCGCGGCACGCTGACCGTCGATCACGACGACTCTGCCCTCACCGCGCGGAACGTTCTCGACGCCAAGGCTCTTGCTCTGGCGTAGACGATCCGCGACAAAGTGCAGTGGGTAATCGACGTTCTCTTCGACGAGTGTGCGGAGCGCGGATGCCGAAGTTGCCTTGCGCCGCGGATCGAACAGATCACGCCAAGGGTTCTTGGCGCCGGTAATTGCGTCGTGGATGATCATCCCCGCCGCCGTGCCGAAGGTGAGCCCGTTGCCGGCGTAGCCCGTCGCCACATACTGGTGGCCGGCGACCTCTCCGATGAACGGCAACCCATCGCTCGTCTCGATGACCTGCCCAGACCACCGTCGATCGATCTTCGCCTTGGGAAGGAGGCGGCACAGCGCCTTCTCGAGGCGTGAGTAACACGCCTCGGTGTTCGTCTCCTGACCGGTCTTGTGATCCTCGCCGCCGAAGACCGCGTACAATCCCTCGGCGTCTTCGTGCACACGGAGGTAGAAGTAGGGATCGGTCGTGTCGTCGTACAGGCCGGGTGCGATGGATCCATCGGGAAGACGCGCGCCGAGGATGTACGTCGAATACGGATAGAGCTTGGTCTGGAAGAGCGTGGCGGCGACGAGATTCCGAATTCCGACCATCGGTACGTGCGTCGCGATCACGAGATCGGCGCACGCGATGTTCCGACCATCGACGACTACCGCCAGTGGATCATCGATGACCTCGCCCACCTCGCATCGCTCCCGCACGATGGATCCGTCCCCGTCGATTGCCAGCGCGAGTCCGGCGAGATACTCGAGTGGGTGAAAGATTGCCTGGTCGGCGATGGCGAGCGCCGGCTTGCCGGTGAGCGGCCCGCTCTCCGTGAACGTGACGGGAAATCCGAGACGCGCCGCCAACTCGGCGTCGGCGTGGATCGCGTCGATTTGCTCACGGAGTTTCGCGTCGTCGAAGAACGGGGCGCAGAGATATCCGGGCACGCGCCGGAACTTGCACTCGATGCCGCCCTCGAAGGCATTCGATTCGATCAGATCGATCGCTCTTGCTCCGACCTCCCAGGCGACCCGCGCGCGGTCGTCACCGAACTGTTTCGCCAATGCCGTGATGCGCTCGTCGGTCACGCAGGTGACATGCGCCGACGTGTTTCCGGTTTCGCCGCTGCCGATTCGTTCGCGGTCGAGCACCGCGACCCGCTTGCCTGACTTCTTGAGGAGATAAGCGGTTGTGAGGCCGGTGATGCCGCCCCCAACCACGACGACGTCCACCTCGTTGGGAAGCGGGCGATCCGGAAGAGTGGGCCGTTTCTCGGCGCGCCAAAGTGATTGTTCGACCATTGGAGTTCCCTCGAGCCGGGCCCGAGCGCATTGCATGGACCGGACCGACGGAATCCAACTCGGCCGACGGAACGCAACTTGACCGACGGGGCCGGATGGACCTGACCTCCGGTTATCCGCTATGGCCGATCCAGGACGGGCTTCCGGCCTCGTATCCTGCGCTCGATCGCGACATCCGGTGTGATGCTGTCGTGCTCGGTGGGGGAATAACGGGGGCAATGGTGGCCCACGAGCTGGTGGATGCCGGGTTCGACACCGTCGTGGTCGATCGCCGCGAAGCCGCGTGGGGGAGTACGGCCGCTTCGACGGGGCTCCTGCAGTACGAGATCGACGTTCCGCTTACGGACCTCATGGCGATGCGCGGCCGCGAGCAAGCAACGCGAGCCTACCTCGCCTGCCGCGACGCCATCGACAAACTCGAGCACCTCGCGCACGCCGTGGAAGCCGACGTCGGCTTCGAGAGAAAGAAGAGTCTCTATCTGGCGGTGACACCGGACGATCGCGACAAGCTGCGCGCCGAGTGCGAGCTTCGGCGCGGAATTGGCATTCGCGTCGACTATCTGTCCGAGAGCGAAATAAGCGCGAGGTTCTCGCTCCGCCGGCCTGCCGCGCTGCTCTCGTACGATGCCGCGCAGGTGGACACGTACGCGTTCGCGCACGCACTACTCCGCGCCGGGGTGAGGCGCGGGCTTCACGTCTTCGACCGCACCGCCGTGGTCGACATCGATACGTCGGGTCGCAATGTCAGCCTCACGACGGCGAATCGTTGTGTCATCCGCGCCCGCCGCCTCGTGCTGGCGACCGGATACGAGACGCAGGACTTTCTCTCGGAACCCGTCGCCAAGCTCGCCAGCACCTACGCTGTCGCGAGCGAGCCGCTTCGATCGAGCGAAGCGTGGGGCGAAGACGAGTGTCTGATCTGGGAACGTGCGCGGCCGTATCTGTATCTTCGCACGACACCCGATCACCGCGTCGTCGTCGGCGGCGAGGATGAACCGTTTCGCGATCCGAAGCGCCGGGATCGATTGCTCGCGGCGAAGACGAAGACGCTCGTCGCCCGGACGAACGAGCTCCTTCCGGACATTGAATTCGAACCGGCGTTCGCGTGGACGGGCACGTTCGGAGAAACCGAGGACGGTCTCCCGTATATCGGCGCGCATCCCGAATGGCCGAACACGGACGTCGCGCTCTGTTACGGCGGAAATGGAATCACGTACGGCGCGCTCGCGGCCGAGATCATCCGTGACAGCCTTTGCGGGCGTCGCAATACAGACGCCGAGCTGTTTCGCTTCGATCGATGACAGATCGGGCCGGTCCGCGTCGGCCCGCTGCTTGCGTGCCAAGCCGACCCCCACAAATCGGATCACTGATTCATGAAAGCGCTCGTCTATCAGGGCCCGCGAGGGGTCGCCGTCGAAAATGTGCCGGACGCGAAACTCGGAAAGCCAACGGATGTGCTCGCGATGACGGTGGACAAGGATCGTACTGAAATCCTGTGCTGAGCGGCTCGATCACGGCCGCCTCACGACAACGCCAAACCGGGAATCCGAGGAGAAAAAACAATGGAGATGGAAACGCTGCGCGAGTTGTACATCGAGGAGTTGAAGGATCTGTACAGCGCGGAGAAGCAATTGGTGAAGGCGCTGCCGAAGATGGCGAAGAACGCCACGAACCCTGAGCTCAGGGACGCGTTCACTGACCATCTCGAGCAAACGAAGGGGCACGTCGAGCGACTCGAGCGGATCTTCGACACACTCGAAGCGAGTCCGGGCGGCAAGAAGTGCGTCGGCATGGAAGGACTCATCGAAGAAGCCAACGAGCTTCTCGAGGAGGATGCGGCGGAGGACGTGCTCGATGCCGGCCTGATATCAAAGGCACAGCACGTCGAACACTATGAGATCGCGGGCTACGGCACGGTGCGCAGCTATGCGATCTTCCTCGGCGAGAACGACCATGCGTCGTTGCTGCAACAGACGCTCGACGAGGAGATCAAGGCGGACAAGTTGCTGACGCTGCTCGCCGAGTCGTTCATCAACACTGATGCGGTCATTGGCGACCGAGAGGTCTCTCGGTCGGCGTCGAGTGAAAAGGGAAACGGCGGTGGAAAGCGCTCGACGTCGCAATCTTCGCGGAAATCAAGCCCCGACGCGTCTGCGCGCTAAAGCTGTCATCCTTTGGAGCGAGGCAGTCATCCTGAGGAGCGCAGCCCTGCTGTCATCCTGAGGAGCGCAGCGACGAAGGACCTACTGTAACGCACATGCTCACTAGGTCACGCACAGTAGGTCCTTCGCTTCGCTCAGGATGACGGCGTTCGCTCAGGATGACGGCGTTCGCTCAGGATGACGGCGTTCGCTCAG
>DATLPC010000122.1:0-3014 GCA_035535975.1 Gemmatimonadaceae bacterium
AAGAATAGACGGTTGAGCGTTCCTGGTGTGGAATTGCGCGGACCACCCGTCGCGATCATCGACATCCTCGTCAGCAGATCAGGCACCAGTATACGCCGGCGCGCCACGCGACGTAACCGCGTGGCGGCGGCCGACTGCCCGCTGATCAGAACGATGGCACGACGCGCACGGGAATCACGAGGCGAACGGGAGACCCGGCGAGCGGTGCGCCTTTGTAGATCGCCGACGCCTCGACGATCACGCTGTCGATCTTCTGGCCGCTCTGGAGGAGCTGGTCGGCGAGATTGCGCGACAGCACGAATACCTTCTTGTGGTTCGCGGCGCCGGCCGCGTCCGTCGTGTCCGAGGAGGCGGGTTTCCCCAACGCGTCGCCGATGTACACGGCCGGCTGCTTCGACGAGGAGCTCTCGAGCGTTCGGATCAGCTTCAACTGCACGACGACGCCCTGGACCGTGGTGTCGCCGGCGCCGCGCGCGACGAGCGAGATCGTCGTGCTGCCGACAGAGCTCGACGAGTCTTTGCCGAGCGGCGCGCGAATGGTGTCCGTGCCCGGGCCGCGCGCGATCGTGGTCGGCGCAACGGTGACTGGAATCAGCGTCGATGGTGTCTGGAGGTTGCCGATCTGCCCGATCACGTGAACGGTGCCCAAACGGTCGCCAAGGAGCACACCGTCCGGGCTCAAGTGCGCCGCGGGCCCGCTGTCGGTGATGAAGAAGTCTGCCGCGACGTCGGGGATGAGATTGCCGTTACCGTCGTAGGCCAGCACACCGAGTTTGGCGGGCGCACCGCTGCTGTCACGCATCACGTCGCCGCGCACGACGAATGGCGACGGCAGCTGCAGAATCGAGATCGACGCGGCACCCTTTGGTGCGGACAGATCGATGCACGCCACGGCCAGTGTGGCGAGCGCGACCAATACAGTTGTGATGCCCCGTCGAATCACTCCAACGTTCCCGCGTAGTGTGCCGCCAACGCACGGTAGGCCTGCGCCGCCGGATCCTCGGGCGTGCGCAGAACCACCGGCTGGCCAGCCGCGAACGCTTCGACCGAGGCGCTCGTGCGCGGCACGACGATATCCAGTACCAATCCCGACGGGAGCTGTTCCCGGACGTACTTCGCCACGCGCTCGGACGAGGGGTTCCCGGGTTCGACCATCGTGAGCAGTATCCCGTCGAGTGTCAGGCCGGGATTCTCGCCCAGCGATGCCCGTATGCCGCGCAAAATCTGCGTCGTCGTCTGGAGCGCCAACGGTTCGCACTGGAGTGGAACGAGTACGTGCTGGCTGCACGCGAGCACACGGTGCACGACCGGGCCGAGGCCGGGCGGCGTATCGACGATCACCGTGTAGCCGCGTTCTCTCGCCCGTGAGAACAGCTCAGGCGTCCGCGGCGATTCCGCGAGCTGATGCTGATACTTGTCGTGCGACGGTTGTTCGCTCACCGATCCCACCGACACGACGCGGAGCCAGGGCAGATTCGTCGTGCGCACGACCTGGTGAAGGTCGTGGGTGCCGGCGAGAAAATCGGAGAGACCGAATTTGGTCGTCGCGGCTGGTAGCCCGAGCCCGTGTCGAACGGAGCCCTGTGGGTCCGCGTCGACGAGCAGCGTCTTGACGCCGCGGCGGGCGAGTGCCGCGGCGAGATTGATCGCCGTCGTCGTTTTGCCGACCCCACCTTTTTGGCTGACGACCGAGAGGACCTGGCCCACGTTATGGCTCAGCGTCGCCGGTCGTCGCTTCGTCCGTCGTGGGTTCGCCTGCGCGAAGCGTTTCCAGCGTGTCTTGCGCGTGACGGATCCAGCGCTCGGCTTCGGCGCCGGAGGGCGGCTTGGCGAGAAACGCGTCCAGATGCTTCTCGGCCCCGTCGCGGTCGCCGCGCTTGAGCAGCAGGAACGCGAGCCCGTAATGGGCCCCGGAGAGCTGCGGCGCCAGCTCGAGCGCCGTGCGGTAGCACCGGATCGCCTCGTCCGGCCGATTCGTCTTGGTGAACGCGATCGCCATGTTCTGCAAGATCTTCGTGTCGTTTGGACGATCGCGCAGCGCGAGCCGATACGATGTCAACGCGGCATCGTAGTCACCCTGGCGCTCCAAGGCCATCGCCTCACTCAAGTAGTCGAGGCGCTTCGGCTTCAGGTCGCCGCCGGACTTTCCGCCAAGCAGGCGGCTCCACCAGGACATACGGCTCGAAAGTAACGGGAACTGAAACGGGGAGGGAAACGACTGGTCCGCGGCCTGTCCAAGGCCCGGCGGGGGAGCCGCGTAGCTCGCCGCAAAACTACGCGGTCCCTGCCTTCGGAGCAACGGCGCACGTCACGCGTCGATCGGGTGTGACTCCATTGCTCGTCGCGACAACCGCCAGGTTCGAATTGCAATCTCGATCTCCGCGCACGCGCGCGTGCTTCCACGCCGGTCCGCCGACCGACTAGGTTACCTCCATGTCTCCGCGCCGAACGACCGTCGAGCAAGCGAAGGGCGTTTTCGAGGTCGAGTGGCCGTTGTTCGGGGAGCTTTCCCGCGCGCTGGCGCTCAAAGTCGCTCGCAACTTCGACCCGGAGGTCGTGGTCGGGATTGCTACCGCGGGAGTCGTGCCGGGTGCGGTCATCGCGGCGATCCTCGGGCGCGAGTTCCACTCGATGGTCGTGAGCCGACGCTTCGGCGCCGAAAGCGTACGCGAAACCCCCGCTGTGCTCAGCGCGGTCCCCACGGCAGTGCGAGACAAACGGGTGCTCGTCGTCGACGAGACCTGCGATACCGGCGATACGATCAGGCTCGCCGTGGCCGCAATGGTGAACACGGGCGCCAGCGAAGTGCGCACAGCCGTTGCGTTTCAGACAGGCCCGTACACGCCCGATTTCCACGCGCTCGCCACCGAAAGCACCATCGTGCTCCCGTGGGACCGCGAAGTGCTGATCGACGGCGAGCTGTTGCCGAACCCGCTCTACGCCGAAGCGTTACGAGCCAATCGCTGACGCGGCGTTGGACAGTGCCTGCTCGTACGTGACGCCTTCGCCCATCG
>DATLPC010000123.1:0-10263 GCA_035535975.1 Gemmatimonadaceae bacterium
ATACACCCAGTAGCTGAACGCGTTGAGCCGCGGGAAGGCGACGTCGCGCGCCCCGATCTGGAGCGGAATCAGAAAGTTGAAGAACGCCGCGGACAGCGGCATCACGACGAGGAAGATCATCGTCGTGCCGTGCATCGTGAACAGCTGGTTGAACGTCTCGGCCGACACGACGTGGCCGTTCGGTCCCTTCAGCTGCCAACGCATGATGAGCGCTTCGATCCCGCCCACGGCGAACCAGGCCAGCGCCGTGTACATGTAGAGCGCGCCGATCCGCTTGTGATCGACAGTCGTGAGCCAGCTCCACAGACCACTTTTCTCGTACTCGCCTGTGGTCGCGTGGGGAAGTCTGACGGCAGCAGTTGCCATGCTATCTCGTCTCCAAGATCGTTATTTCAGGGTCTGCAGATACGCCACGATGTCGGCGATCTGCTGATCCGTCAGGTTCGTCGGCGATTTCATGTGGCGTACCGGGTCGTACTCGCCCGCGCCCTCGGTCAGCATGTAGACGCCGGGCTTCATCACCGGCGCGTTCTTGATCCAGCGGGCAAGATGCCGCTCGTCATTGGGGTACAAACCGGCGGCGATCGTCGTGCGAGTCGCAATGTGCGTCAGGTTCGGACCGATGACACCGACCATCATCGGGTTGCCCTTGATCGTGTGGCACCCGAGGCAGCCGCCCTGACCGACCACGAGCTTTGCGCCATTCGCGGGGTCGCCCTTGCCGAGGAGATTGTCGTCGAAGTTCAGGCCGGCGGGCAGCGGCGTCTGCGGCACCGTATACGCCGGCATTTGCTCGCGCGGGAAGGCGATGAAGCCCGCTTGCACAACCGGCGTCGTGACGGGCGGAGTGGCCGGCTGCTGAGCGACGGCCGCGGCGGATGCGGTAGTCGGAGCCGCCGCGCCAGGCGCTGTCGTCGGTGCAACGGCCGCAGCCGCACCCGGAGCGCCACCCGGAGCGGGCGCCGTCGGCGACGTACCGATCGCCGCCGTCGACTGGTGCGCCGCCCAGCTCTCGAAGTCCGCCGGCGAAACCGTGAACGTCTTGAAGCGCATGTTCGCGTGGCTCGCGCCGCAGTACTCGACGCAGGCGCCATTGAACGCCGTCGCCGTCGTCGAGTCGGGCGTATACCACAGATAGTTCGTGTGGTTCGAGACGAGGTCGCGCTTGCCCGCCAGCGCCGGCACCCAGAACGAGTGGATGACGTCCTGCGTCTTGAGCGTGAAGTTCACCGTGCGGCCGAGCGGCAGATACAGCTCGTTGGCCGTTACCACGTTGTACTGCGGGTAGCGGAACTCCCACCACCACTGGTGCCCGATCACCTCGACCTGCAGCGCGTCGGCGCGGGCCTTCGCCTGCGTCTTGAAAATCGTCTTGACCGTGGGGAAACCGATCAGGACGAGAATGAAGAGCGGGATCACCGTCCAGGTGATCTCGAGGGTCGTATTCCCGTGCACATGTTCCGGATCCGGCCGTCCGGGACGATGGCGATACTTGATCAATGTCCAGACGAGAATCGCCTCGACGAAGATGAAGACCGCCGTTCCGGCGTAGATCAGGATTTTGAAGAGGAAGTCAACGTCCCGATTGAAATCGGTGCGTTGGTGGAAGATCGAATTGGGGTAGTTCTGGCCACACGCGGCGAGTAAGAGCGCGAAGCCGACCGTCAGCGCCGCCGCACCCGCTTTGCGGGTGCCCGGCCGGCGCAGGCGGAGGTGAAAAGGCATGAGCTATCCTTGTACCGGCGTTCTGAGCGCGCGAACCGCAGACACGCTCGATGCGATTTTTTGGTGGAGCAAGCGGAACCTACCGGCTCACGTAGGGCAAATCAACCCAGCCGCCCTCGACGGTAGTCACTTTCCCGACACGCCGTTAGCGCGCGCTTTCTCCGTCGGGTACGGCCGGTTTTTCTTCGTTGACCTGATGCTTCGTCCGCGTCTGAATCGCGGCGATCTCGAGGTTCGTTCGCATGCGCGCCACACCCTCGCGCAGCAACCGGACTCGTGTCTGCTCACTCGCGCCGCGGCTCGTCGCCAGATTCAGCGCCAAGGCCTCGTCGGCGATCAGCGAGAAATGCGCCTTGAGGTTCGCCGCGAACGAAGGAAGCTGGCGCCGAAGATTCATCACGTAGGACGACGTCGGCTGGCCCCGCTTGAACGCCACCGCGTACTGCTCGACGGTCCCGTGGATCCGCTGTAGAAGCAGCAGCGCCTCGTCGAGGGTCTTGAGCTTCGCGACGCCGGCGGCATCGAGCTTGACCTCGGCGGCCATTACTTCACGCGCTCCAACCGCGGATTGGGCCGAAGCCGTCGGCCGGCCTTTCCCTCGGCCTTGCCGTTCACCTGCACGATGTCGGCGGTGAAGTCGAACTGTCCGTCATACAGCGCGGCGCCAACCCCGTACGCATCCACCGGGACACCCTCCTCCTCGAACGCCTGGATGCGGAGCACGTCGAAGCCGCCGGAGACGACGATCTTCACGTCGCCGAATCCTTCGGCGTCCAGCGCGTTGCGGACGTTCCAAACGAGCGGCGCATTGACGCCCGTCGGCCTGAAATCGCCCATCTGCGGGATCACCGACTTGTCCACCATGTACTCGGCGGTATCGAGGCGCACTCCCCAGAGACGACCCTCCAGCGCGCGCGCCACGTCGAGACTCGTCTTCACCGAGTCGTTGTCGTAGTCCACCAGCGCGATCACGTCCACGCCCTCGATCGTCTCGGCGAAACGCTTCGTCGCCTTGACCGTGTCGCCTCCGTAGGCGCCGATCAACGCGTGCGGGATCGTCCCGATGGCTTTGCCGCCGAAAAAGGACGTCTGCGCTTCCGTCGAGACGAGTTTCACGCCGCCGGCGAACGCCGCATAGCCGTCTCGCGCTTGCATGGGAAACACGTCGTCCCGCGCCCCGAAAAACAGGACCGGCTTGGATTGCGCCGCCAGCGACAGCAGCTTGGCGTTCGTGCAGATCCGTGTCCCGCGTGCCAAAGCGCCGAGGCAGATCGTTTCGAGGTGACCGAACGCGTCGTACGCTCCTTCGATCGTGAGCACCGTGTCCCAGGTCTCGAACCGGTCCGCCTCGTACAATGCGTGCACCGTCAGGGCGCTCCAGTCGTCGGCGCACAACTTCAGGATCGCGACTGCTTCATCGATCCCGCTCAACCAGCCTTCGCGCTTTCCGCTGAACTGCATCAGTACGGTGGGCGAGCGCTTGTCCTGTCGAAGGATTTCGCGCGCGCGCACGAAGTACGAATCAGTGTAGAAACCGCGCTTGATATCGTCGACCGGAAGATTGAACGCCGCGGCATCCAGGCGCTTTCGTCGTCGGGGAGGCACGGTCGGCGAGCCCGCTCAGGTCCCGGCCGGCCGGCCGGTCATGGCCTCGGGATCGAGCAGCCGATCCAACTCCTGGCGCGTCAGCAGCCCGCGCGACATCACGACGTCGTACACGCCGCGCCCGCTCTCGAGCGCTTCTTTCGCCACCGACGTCGCCCGCTCATAGCCGATGACGGGCAGGAGCGCGGTGACGATCCCGATCGAGTGCTCGACGAAGTGCCGCATCTGGCCCGGGTTCGGCGTGATGCCGTCCACGCACCGCTCACGCAGCACCCGACACCCGTTCCGCAGTTCCTCGATGCTTTGCAAGAGCCGGAAGGCGATCACCGGCTCGAACACGTTCAGCTGCAACTGCCCCGCCTCGGCGGCGATCGTCACCGTCACGTCCGACCCGATGACGTCGAAGCACACTTGGTTCACGACCTCGGGAATCACCGGGTTCACCTTGCCGGGCATGATCGACGAGCCCGGTTGCATGGCCGGCAGATTGATCTCGCCCAGCCCGGCGCGAGGCCCGGAGCTCAACAGGCGGAGATCATTGCAGATCTTTGATAGCTTGACCGCGCACCGCTTGAGCACACCGGACAGCTGCACGAAGGCCCCGGTATCGGCCGTCGCCTCGACGAGATCCGGCGCCGTGATCAGCGTGAGTCCGGTAATGCGCGAAAGCTCGCGGCATACTCTGTCGGAGTACCCGGCCGGCGCCGTGATCCCGGTGCCGATCGCCGTGGCCCCCATGTTGATCTCACGGATCAGCGCCTGCGCTTCGCCCAGCCTGTCCACGTCTTCGGTAATCGTGTGGCCGAAGGCGCTGAACTCCTGGCCGAGCGTCATCGGAACCGCGTCCTGGAGCTGGGTGCGTCCCATCTTCACGAACGCGTTGAACTCGGCGCCTTTGGCGAGGAAGGCGCCGACCAACCTCGTCATCTCGGCGCGCAGTTCGTCGATCGCGTGATGCAGCGCGAGCTTTACGGCCGTCGGATAGACGTCGTTCGTCGACTGGCTGAGGTTGACATGGTTGTTCGGATGCACCGTGCCGTAGTCGCCGCGCGGCCGGCCGAGTAGCTCGAGCGCGCGATTCGCGATCACCTCGTTCGCGTTCATGTTCGTCGAAGTGCCGGCGCCGCCCTGAATCATGTCGACGACGAAGTGCTCGTGATGTCGTCCGGCGCGGATCTCTTGTGCCGCGCGCTTGATCGGCTCGGCGATCTCCGGAGCGAGGAGTCCGAGCTCGGCGTTCGCCCCGGCGGCTGCTTCCTTGACGGCGGCGAGTGCTTCGATCAACGCGGGAAATTCACGGAGCGCGGTTCCCGTGATCGGAAAATTCTCGAGAGCACGCAACGTCTGCACCCCGTACAGCGCGTCGTCCGGGACCGCGCGCTCGCCGAGCAAGTCATGCTCCAGACGCGTGCGCGCGCCGGTGAAGCCGAGCGTTCGTCCGCGGCCGACGAGCGTCGCGTCCGTCGCGGCGAGGCGCTGAGCGATCGATCGCGCCGCGCGTCCGACGAGCGCCGCGTACACCGTCGGATGCTCCTTGAGCATCTCGTGCACCTGCGGCGCGGTGAGGACGTATGCCTCGGTGCGTTGGACGGCGCGCGCGCTCGTTCCGTGCGGCAGCTCGTCGAGCAAGAGACCTTCCCCCACCGCTTCGCCGGCGCCGAGCGTCACGAGGCGGATGTGCCGTCCCTCCTGGCCCTTTTCGATCGCGACCGCGCCGGAAATAATGATCGCGAGGAACTCTCGCGACGACCCTTCCTCGAAGAGGACGGCATCGGCGTCATACTCGGCCGGAGTGACGAGCTTGGAGAGTTGGTGGAGCGCGGAGTCTGGAAATCCGTCCAGGAAGTGCGTCTGACGGAGCCGTTCGCGGACTGAGGCGGACATGGGGGGAGAAACTAACGCTCGCTGGCGCTCGCTGGGGGCAACGCGTCGCGGTAGCGAGCGTGCTCCCAACAGAATGGTGCACCGGCGCCTTCCGGCGTATCATCCAGGGTCCTCAAGGAGCCCCAATGCCCATCTCCCGTCGTGACTTCATAGGCGCCGGTGCCGCCGCCGCGGCCGGCGTGACTCTTCCCAAAATCGCCGGGGCGATGCCGGTCATCACGGTCCGGGAGCGCTCCGAACCTGTGGCTGGCGCCTTCGCCGGCCGGCCTGTCATCGTCTCGGCCGCCAACGGTTTCGACAAGGATCCCAGCGGCAAGCAGGGTATCCGCGTCGCGTACGACATGCTCACCCGAGGCTCCGACCCGCTCGAGGCGATCGTTGCCGGCGTACAGATCGTGGAGCTCAACCCGAACGACCAGTCCGTAGGACTGGCGGGGCTCCCGAACGAGGACGGCGTCGTCCAACTCGATGCCAGCTGCATGCACGGACCGACTAAACGCGCCGGATCGGTTGGATGCCTGGAGGATGTGGCCGAGGCCGCGGCGGTGGCGAAGGCGATCATGGACCACACCGATCACATCATGCTGGTCGGTGCGGGGGCGAAAAAGTTCGCCATCGAGATGGGTTTCAAGACGCAGAACTTGCTCACCGAGCAGAGCCGGCGTGATTGGCTGCGCTGGAAAGCGAAGCTCAATCCGTCGGACAACTGGCTTGACCCGGTCGATCCGCCGCCGGGACCAACAGCGCCCGCCGGGGCCAAGCGTCCCTCGCCTGATAACCAATACTCAGGAGTTCACGTCTATCGTGACGCGTCGGGCGTGCCGTACACGTACGGGACGATCAACATGAACGCGGTCACGGCGACGGGCGACATCGCCTCGGTGACGACGACCAGCGGACTTTCATGGAAGATCCCCGGCCGGGTCGGCGACTCACCGATCATCGGCGCCGGTCAGTACTGCGACAACGAGGTCGGCGCCGCCGGCTCGACGGGACGTGGCGAGGCGAACATCAAGGTGTGCGGCGCCTTCCTCGCCGTCGAATTCATGCGTCAGGGCATGTCGCCGCAGCAGGCCTTGATGAAAGTGATGGAGCGGGTCATCGCCATGACCGAGAAGCGGCTGCTCGACGAGCGCGGCCGACCGTACTTCCAGCTCCAGTACTACGCCGTGAACAAGAAAGGGGAGTACGCCGGCGCCTGTGCCTATGAGGGATCGAAGTTCGCCGTCGCCGACGCCAACGGCGCGCGTCTCGAGGATTGCGCCTACTTGTTCAAGCGATCGGAGCAGCCCAAGGGTCCGATCAGTGGAACGATGATCAAGCCGTAAGCGGGTCTCTGACCGGCGCCAGCCGAGAGATTGGCGCCGGACGTTCGGCGGGTCCGGCCTGATTCGTTGGTTCGTCCCTTCGCGGCCCGAACGAATCCTCCAGCCGGAGATTCGCGACCAGACGGCTCAGTCGTTCCGCCGCGCCGGAGAGCGTCGCTGCTGCCGCGGCGATTTCCTCGGTGCTCGCGCTCTGCTCCTCGCTCGACGCGGCGACTTCCTGCATTGCGGCGGCGAACGAGTCGGTTCCCGCGGACATCGACTCGAGCTTCTGCTGCATCTCGTGAACGAGTCCGTTCGCGGTCGTCGCGGCGCGTTCGATCGTCGCCGTCCAGCCGTCCGCCTCGGCCACCGCGGTTTCGATCTCACCGAACGAAGCCGACGCGTTCTCCGTCACGCCGCGCACGGCGCGTACGGTTTCGACGGTTCTCGCGCTCGTGCTGCGCGACGCCTCGACGCCGCGAAGGACGCCGCTCACGACTTGTTCGGTTCGTTCCGCGGCGTCGGAGGACATCGCGGCGAGGCGCCGCACCTCTTCCGCCACGACGGCAAAGCCGTGACCATGTTCACCGGCACGCGCGGCCTCCATCGCCGCGTTGAGGGCGAGAAGCTTGGATTGTCGTGCGAGTTTCTGAACGAGCGTCACGAAGCTGCGCACTTCCTCCGAGGCCTGGGCCAATCCCTCGATGGCCGCGGCGCTGGCTTCGACGTCGCCACTGAGGCCGACGAGCGATTTCGCGCTCTCATCCAAGCGCGAGCGATTGTCCAGTGCGAGCGTGCGCAGATGCGCGTTCCGGCGCACGCCTTCGCCGGCCCCCGTCTCCAGCTCACCGGCGATTCCCACGAGATGGTCCGACGACGCGGCCAGCGTCTGGATCATGCCGGCCATCTGGCTCGCCTGCTGGCTCAGATCGGCCGCCGTGTGCGCGATTTGGCCCGCCGACGCCGCCATCTCCTCGGTGCTGGCGGTGATCTCCGTCGTCATGCTGGCTGTCTCGGAGGACGACTGATTGAGCGCGGTAGCCAGCCGCCGCAGTTCCTCGATCATCGCCGTGATCGCGCGCGCGAGGCGCCCGATCTCGTCGTCGAAACCGCCGATGTCATCCACCCGCTTCGAGAGATCGCCGGCGGCCACCGCTTCCGCGGCGCGTGCCAGCTTCGCGGCCGGATTGGTGATGCGCCGCTCGATGAACCCACTCACGAAATACAGCGACGTAATGATGAGGCTGAGCATCACCCCGATGCCCATCCACAAGAATGTGCGCGCTACCCGGTACGTGTGCGACGCATCGGCCTCGCTCATATGGGCGACGACGCGCCAGTTGCTGCCATTGGTCAGCGCCACCGCGCCGCGACGCGGTGTGGAGTCGGTCACGAGGGCGAACGTCGATCCTGGTGCGGCGGCGGCCACAGCCGCCGACGCACGGAATGTCTTGAAGCGCGCCGCGACGCCCGAGCTGGCGATGACCTTGCCGGCGGAGTCGAGCAGATCGACCCGCAACCCGCCACCCCCTCCCGTGCTCCCCTGTGAGAGCACGGAATCGACGATAGAAAGTCCAAATTTCACTTTCACTACGCCCGTGCGGGTGTTGCCCTCTTTGATGACGCGCGCCAGCTCGACAACCGTGCGCTGCGTCGCCGCGTCCGCTGTGGCCTGCGCGGTCGTGGTGCCATTGCTCCAGGCCGTTTGCCACCAGCCTTCGTCGCTCTGTACGAAATCGGATGAGGGTGACGTCGTGACGGCGTTGTACCCGTACACATCGGTCACCATGATCTCGGCGATATCCAGCTTCGGAAGAAGCGAGGCGAGGTATTGCCGCGCTCCGTCGTCGACTTGCTGCGAGCGCGTCGCCTTGAACATTTCCTCGAGTCGCGCGATCGGCATCGTGACGAGCCCCCGCGACCGCGACACCTCGGCACCCTTTTTCGCCGCCGCTAGCACGGCCGGCGAGGTCGCGATCAGGTCGACTTGGCGGGCACGTTCCTGAAGGACGCGATCGACGAGCTGCTTGCTGAGCGAGGCGGCGTTGACGATGCGTGCGTCCTCGTCGCCGGCGATCGCTTTCCGGAGCACGACCAGCCCGCCGTAGCCCACGCCCGCCAGGACGGCGAGCGAGACCAGGCCGGCCAGGCTCACGAACCGGTTACGCAGCGAGCGAGTGGCGAATTCCGAGGGTTGCCCGAGTGTCGGCGCGAGGATGCTCGTACTGGGACGCAAGTTCATCGGGAGAGCCGCTAAATTCCGCTATGACCATGACAGATTTGAACGACCGAAACGCAAACCCCCCCGTTGATCCGGTCGCGTACGACCCTGCCGTCATCGAGCGAAAGTGGCAGGACAACTGGGAAGCGCGCGGCACGAACCACACGGACCTTGGCGGCGGCGCCAGCCCGTTCTACGCCTTGATGATGTTTCCATACCCGTCGGCTGAGGGCTTGCACGTCGGGAACCTCTTCGCGTTTACGGGCAACGACATATATGGACGATTCCAGCGGCTCCAAGGGCACACGGTGTTCGAGCCGCTCGGGTACGACGCCTTCGGGATCCACTCCGAGAACTTCGCGCTCAAGGTCGGCGTCCATCCGGCCGACCTGATCCCCAAGAACATCGACAACTTCCGCCGCCAACTTAAGCGCGGCGGTCTGATGGTCGATTGGCGCCATGAGCTGTCCACCACGGATCCGGCGTACTACAAGTGGACGCAGTGGATCTTTTTACAGCTCTATAAACGCGGCTTGGCCTACAAGAAACGCGCGGCCGTCAACTGGTGCCCGAACGACAAGACCGTCCTCGCCAACGAGCAGGTCATTGCCGGCGAATGCGAGCGGTGCGGCGCCAAGGTGGAACAGCGCTTCCTCGAGCAGTGGTTCTTTCGCATTACGGACTACGCCGGCCGACTCCTCGCCAACCTGGATTGGCTGGATTGGTCGGAATCGACCAAGCTCGCCCAGCGGAACTGGATCGGGCGGTCGGACGGGGCCGAGATCACCTTCCGCGTGCAAGATCTGGAAGAGTTTACCGGCACGGCGACGATCGGCATCGCGACGGGCGAGTTCTCCCCGGTGCCGATCGAGATCCGTGTCTTCACCACCCGTCCCGATACGCTGTTCGGCGCCACGTATCTCGTGCTGGCGCCGGAGCACCCGCTCGTCGACGCGTTGACGACCGACGCCGAACACGCGGCTGTCACGGAGTACAAGGCTGCGACGGCGAAACAGGACATCGTCTCGCGCAAAGTGAACAAGGAGAAGACGGGCGTCTTCACCGGTTCGTTCGCGATCAATCCGGCGACGCAGCAGCCCATTCCTATCTGGGTCGCCGACTACGTGCTCATGGAGTACGGCACCGGCGCGATCATGGCCGTTCCCGGCCACGACGAGCGCGACTTCGAGTTCGCGACCGTATTCGATCTGCCGATCGTCCGGGTCGTCGCCGGACCCGAGATCGTCGACTCGCACGCCGCGCTCGAGGTTGCGTACACGGAGTCCGACGGCGCACGCCTCGTCAACTCCGGCGAATTCACGGGGCTTCCCGTGAACGACGCAAAGAAAGCCGTTGCCGATTGGCTGCAAGCGCACGGTCATGGCCGCGGCGTGGTGAACTACCGGCTGCACGACTGGTGCATCTCGCGCCAGCGCTACTGGGGTCCGCCGATTCCCATCGTGTACTGCGACCAGTGCGGCACGGTGCCCGTCCCCGAAAAGGATTTGCCCGTCGAGCTGC
>DATLPC010000124.1:0-39240 GCA_035535975.1 Gemmatimonadaceae bacterium
GTCTATGGCAACTGGGGCTACAAGGTCGCCGGTGAAGTCCAGGACGCGAACGACTGGCAAAACATTCTCTACTACAACGCCGGCGGGTCGATCGTCACCGCGGGCACGGCCGGCGCGGTGCGCGAAGACGCTCTCAAGACGCCGATCGATTGGAAAGCGCGCTCGTCGCGGGGCACCGCGGCGCTCGTCTATTACCATGACAACGACCGCCTCGAGATCAACGGCGGCATGAGCCGCACCGACGGCATCGGTCAGACGAACGTTGGACGCAACCAGCTGTCAGGCTGGGACTACAACGTCGCGCAGGCGCGCTACACGACCAATCATTGGTATTTGAACGCCTATCGCGCTGAATCGAAGTCGGGGAAATCATTCGCCCTAAACCGGTATGCCGGCAATCAGCTCACACCGGCCACGGCCACGCTGTCCGCCGACTCACTCCGCGCGCTCTCGGACTGGCCGAGCGACGGCAAGATGTACGCGGCGGAAGTGCAGGGGAATTACACCGTCCCGATGCTCAGCAACACCACCGTCATCGCCGGCGCGCAGTATCGCGACGACATCGTGAGCAGCGATCGGCAGTGGCTCACCGATCGCATCACGAAGAAGGATATCAGCAACAACCAGAAGGGTGTCTACGCGCAGACGACGACGCCGATCTCGCAGTACGTCGACGTCGTGCTCGCCGGCCGCCTCGACTATCCGACGTCGTACTCATCGCAGTGGAGCCCGAAGGCGGGCGTGGTCGTAAAGCCGATGCAGGACCAGGCCTTCCGCGTCACGTTCAATCGCGCCTTCAAGTCGCCGACGATCCTGCAGACGAACTTCTTCATCCCCGACTGGACGTCGATCATCGCCGTCTACGGCAACACCGACGGCTTCACCGTGAAGAACGCCGCCGGCACGGTGACGCGGACCTACGATCCGATTCAGCCGGAGTCGAATCGCACGTGGGAGTTCGGCTACAAGGGAATTCTCGCCAACAAGCTCTACGTCGACGGCACCTACTACTCATCGCAGTACAAGAACTTCACCAGCCCGCTCGCGGTCATCTCCAATCCGTACGCCGGCGCGGCCGCAACGTACGCCTACCCGACGGCCAACCCCAACGGAATGCCCGTTGACGCGCAGGGCCGGATCGTTTCGCCGAGCGGGGCTCCGCCGCTCGTGCTCATCTACTACAACCTCGGCAAGGCAAAACTCTCCGGCGTCGACCTCGGCGCGAACTACGTCGCGACGGACCACATCGAGCTGCGCGGCACGCTCTCGACGATCAAGCTGAGCGGGCTCGAGGTACCGGCGGGCTCCGAGGAGGCGACCGCGCTCAATTCGCCCGACATCAAGTGGACGGTGGGCAGCTCGATCAACAACATCGGACCGGCGTCGGGCGGACTCACCTTCCGCAACGTGCACGCGTACTACTTCCGCTCCGGAACGAACCTCGGCGTGATCCCGACCTTCGGCGCGCTCGATGCAACGCTGTCGGTCAAGATCCCGCAGGTTCAGGGTACGATGCTCAACTTCTCCGTGGCGAATCTGTACACGTGCTCGGCGAAGGACGTCGCGTACAAGGCGGGGACGACGCCGGCCAACTCGGTGATCGCGTCGGAAAACCGCAGCTGCGGGTTCGGGCGCACGCATCGTGAGATGATCAACATGCCGGAGATCGGCACGATGGCGTTCGTCGGCCTGCGTTTGGCCCGGTGAACGTCGGATCGCTCCTCGCGCGTCACGCGAGGTATCGCGGCAACCACCTCGCCGTCGTCTGTGGGCGTCACCGCCTCGACTTCGGCGAGGTGCACGCGCGGGTGAATCGATTCGCCAACGCGCTGCACGCGATGGGTCTGCGGAAGGGTGACAAGCTGGCGATCATCCTTCCGAACTGCATCGAGTTGCTCCACGCGTACCGCGCGTGCGCGCAGACGGGGATCGTGTCCGTGCCGCTCAGTCCCTTGCTGCGCGGCGCGGGACTCGTCTCGCTCCTTCGCGACTCTGACACCGCGGCGGTTCTCGCCTGCTCGTCGGTCGTCGAGGCGCTCAATGAAGCGCGGCGTGAGCTGCCGCAAATTCGCGACGAACGGTACATCCTCGCCGCGTCGCCGCCGACTCCCGGCTATCGCGCGTACGACGAGCTCGTGGCGGAGGCGAGCCCCAATTCACCGCCGCCCGTCGAGATCGACGACGAAGACGTCTACAACATCGTCTACTCGAGCGGCACGACAGGACAGCCCAAGGGCATCATCCACACGCACAAGGTGCGAGCGCTCTACGGATCGCTCTTCGCCTCACAGTTCCGGTTCACGCCGGAGAGCGTCGTCATGCATGCGGGTTCGCTCGTCTTCAACGGTGCGTTCGTCACGTTGATGCCGGCATGGTTCCTCGGCTGCACGTTCATCCTGCAGGAGAGGTTCGACGCCGTCGAGTTCATCGAGACGGTGTACCGCGAGAAGGTGACGCACGTGATGATGGTGCCGTCGCAGATCGTCGCCGTCCTCAACGCGCCGAACTTCAGCGCCGAGAAGTTGCAATCGCTCGAGATGCTCTGCTCGGTCGGCGCGCCCTGGCACCGTGAGCACAAGGAGCGAATGCTCCAGGTGCTGCCGAATTCGCTCTACGAGCTCTATGGACTGACGGAAGGCTTCATCACGGTGCTCGACCGGAACGACTTCGCTCGAAAGATCGATTCGGTCGGTACGCCGATCGCGTTCACCGAGATGCGCATCGTCGACAATGACGGACGCGATCTGCCCCCCGGTGAAGTCGGCGAGATCGTCGGACGATCGCCGCTCATGATGCCGGGCTACTACAAGCGCCCCGATCTCACCGAGCAGGCGATTCGCGATGGATGGCTGTTCACGGGCGACCTCGGCGCCGCCGACGACGACGGCTATCTGCGACTCACCGACCGCAAGAAGGACCTGATCATCTCCGGCGGCGTGAACGTGTACCCGAAGGACATCGAAGAGATCGCCGTGCAGCACCAAGCGGTGCGCGAGGTGGCGGTCTTCGGTGTACCGCACGAAAAGTGGGGCGAGTCGCCGGTGGCGGCGGTCGTCCTTCGCGCCGCGGCACTGATCGAGGCGGCCGAGCTCAAGACCTGGATCAATCAACGCGTCGCGGCGCGTTACCAGCAGGTGAGCGAAGTGCTCATCCTCGAAGACCTCCCGCGAAGCACCGCGGGCAAGACGCTCAAGCGGGTGCTCCGCGACCAGTACGCCACTCTCGCCGCGCCCGAGCCGGTTCGAGCCGGCTCGCCCACTCACTGACTCCTTTCGCGCACATGTCAACGACAGTCGAAGTCGGCGGCGGTCAGCCGCTCACCGTTGAACGACGCGCTCGCGTGAACGACGTCGAGCTGTATTTCACGGACACGACAGGGCGGACGCCGCTCGTGCTCTTGCACGGCCTCTCGGCGAACGCGAGCTCGTTCACCGCGCTCGTGCGCGCCCTGGCGCCGACGTTCCGTGTCATCGCGCCCGACCTCCGCGGCCGCGCCCGCAGCGGCAAGCCCGCCGCCGGGTACGGCATGCCGGAACACGCGGCTGACGTTCTCGCGCTCATGGACGTCTGCCACGTCGATCGCGCGGTGATCGCCGGCCACTCCTTTGGCGGCTACCTCGCGATCTATCTCGCGGCGCACTTTCCCGAGCGCTTCGAGCGGCTCGTCGTACTCGACGCGGCGATCACATCGCACCCGCGCATTGGGGAAATGCTCAAGCCCTCGCTCGATCGCCTCGGCAAAGCGTCGCCGTCGACTGACGCGTATCTTGCCGCGGTCCGCTCGGCGCCGTACATGGACGGTATGTGGAACGACGACGTCGAGGCATACTTCCGCGCCGAGCTGGTCGAAAATCCCGACGGCACCGCGAGCTCGGCGACGAGCGCGAGCGCGATCGCGCAGGCGGCCTACGGTTTGGGCTGCGAGCCTTGGTTACACCTCGTGCAGTCCGTACGTCTGCCGGCGCTGCTCATCAACGCGACAGGTCCCTACGGTGCGCCCGGCGCGCCACCGCTGATGGAAGAGATCTGGGCGCGGGCAACGGCCAAGGCGTTTCCGAATTGTCGCTACGCGCACGTGCCGGGGAATCACCTGACGATGGTGTTCGGCGAAGGCGCCGCGGTCGTCGGCCGTGAGATCACCGCGTTCGCGCAGGCGACGTGAGCGATAAGCGCCTCGCGGGAAAAGTTGCTCTGGTCACAGGCGCGGGGCGGGGGATCGGCCGTGCGATCGCCGAGAAGCTGGCGCGCGAGGGCGCGCGCGTCGTCGTCAACGACCTCGACGACGCGCCGGCGGCCCAGACGATCGCCGCCATCGAGAGCACCGGTGGTGCGGCGACCGCTTGCACTGGGAGCGTCACCGACGCCGGCTTCGCCGAAACGTTCGTGAAGCGCGCCCTCGACGCGTACCATGGCTTGGACATCATCGTCAACAACGCCGGCTTCACTTGGGACTCGGTCATCCAGAAGATGAGCGACGAGCAATTCCAGGCGATCATGGACGTTCACGTCACGGCGCCGTTCCGAATTCTGCGCGCCGCCGCCGAGCCGATTCGGCAGTTCGCCAAGCAAGAGGCGGCTGAGGGGCGAGAGGTCTTTCGGAAAGTGGTGAACATCTCGTCCGTCTCTGGTCTCGGCGGCAATGCCGGGCAGGTGAATTACGGCTCGGCCAAGGCGGCGGTCGTCGGCATGACGAAGACTCTCGCCAAGGAGTGGGGACGTTACAAGGTCAACGTGAACTGTGTGGCCTTTGGCTTCATCCAAACGCGGATGACGCAGCCCCTCTCGAACGACGCCGCGCCGGTGACGGTCGGAGAGCGGGAGATCAAATACGGCGTGCAGCCCGCCTTGCTCGAGGCACTGGAGAAGAATCAGATCCCGCTCGGCCGGCTCGGCACGGCGGAAGAAGCGGCCGACGGCGTGTATCTCTTCTGCTCGCCCGAGTCGAACTACATCTCGGGGCAGGTGATCACGGTGGGAGGAGGGATCACCTTTTGACGGCGGTCGCGTCGGGCAAGCCGTTCGTGCTCGACGCGGCGTCACTCGCGCGCGACGACACGCCGATTGCGCGCTCGACGGTGAGCGCGGTGAACCGCCGGCTGCTCCCGTTCTTGTTCCTCCTCTACATCTTCAATTTCCTCGACCGATCGAACGTCGGCTTCGCGGCCCTGCAAATGAACCGCGACCTCGGCTTCAGCGCGGCGGCGTTCGGCCTGGGTGCCGGCATCTTCTTCATCGGCTACTCGCTGTTCGAGGTGCCGAGCAATCTCGCGCTGGTGCGCGTTGGCGCGCGCCGGTGGATCGCGCGCATCATGATCAGCTGGGGCATCATCGCCGTGGCGATGATGTTCGTGCGCACGACGACGCAGTTCTACGTGCTGCGCTTTCTGCTTGGCGTCGCCGAAGCGGGATTCTTCCCGGCGATAATGTATTACATGAGCCAGTGGTACCCGGCGTCGATGCGCGCGTCGTCGGGCGCGCGGTTCATGATCGCCATCCCGCTGTCCGGCGCGATCGGGGGACCGCTCGGTGGTTGGCTATTGGGGCTGAACGGCGCGGCCGGACTTTCCGGCTGGCAGTGGCTCTTCTTGATCGAGGGCCTGCCTTCGGTAGTCCTCGGCTTCGTTGTCCTGCGCTATCTCACCGAGCAGCCGGGCGACGCGCGATGGCTGCGCGAGGATCAGCGCGAGTGGTTGGTCGCTCGCATCGAGAATGACAAGCGACGCTCGCCGTGGAACCACGGACTGCCGCCCCTCGCAGCGCTCGCGCACCCGATGATTTGGC
The DNA here is from genome assembly GCA_035535975.1 of Gemmatimonadaceae bacterium. Taxonomy (GTDB): domain Bacteria; phylum Gemmatimonadota; class Gemmatimonadetes; order Gemmatimonadales; family Gemmatimonadaceae; genus JAQBQB01. Next base: position 5,782 of record DATLPC010000124.1, read on the forward strand.
TTGCCGCACTCCCCGAGCTTCTCGTCACCACGGCGGGATACGCGTACTTGTTCTGGGGACCGCTTCTGTTTCGCGACACGCTGCATCTCTCCAACATGCAAACGGGCTTGCTCGGCGGCGGGATCTCGGTCGTATCGGCGCTGGCGCTGTTGCTCTCCGGCGCCGCCTCGGATCGCTCGGGCAATCGCGTCGGGTACGCGGCGGCGTTGGCGTTCGTCGTGGGGCTCGCCGCGGTGAGTGCCGCGTTCATTCCCGGCGCGGTCGGCAAGGTCGTCGCGATCTCGATCATGCAAATCGCCGTGATAGCGTTCCTCGGCCCGTTCTGGGCGTTGCCGACCATGCTACTGAGCGGCGGTTCTGCCGCCGTGGGGATCGCGCTCGTGAACGCGATCGGGAACGTCGGCGGATTTATCGGTCCGAACGTGATCGGGTTCCTGCGCACGCGCGCGGGGGGCGATACGGGCGCATTCTTGGTGCTCGGCGGCATGGCATTCGTGGCGGCCCTCGTCTGTCTCGGTATGACCAAGAGTCGCCATCTGGCCAGCCGCTAGCGCCGGGCGCTCGTGGACAGTCCGATCGGCTCGCTCGGCAGGCATGAGGCCGACGCTGCGGGTCAACGCCCGACTTCGACAACCGTTACCGCTGCAGCCGACGAAGGAACCGCCCCGTATGCGACGCCTTGCACGCCGCCACCTGTTCCGGCGTCCCAGTGACGACGACCTCGCCGCCCGCATGGCCACCCTCCGGCCCGAGATCGATCACATGATCAGCGGTCTTGATCACGTCGAGATGATGCTCGATCAAGATCACTGTGTGCCCGGCGTCGACGAGCCGATTCAAGGACTCTAACAGGCGCTCGACATCCGCCAGATGAAGCCCGGTCGTCGGTTCATCGAGGATGTAGACCGTATGCTTGGCGCGCTGCAGTTTGCTCAGCTCCGTCGCGATCTTGATGCGTTGCGCCTCGCCGCCGGAGAGAGTCGTCGCCGACTGGCCGAGCGTGAGATAGCCGAGGCCAAGATCGCGAAGTACCTCGATCTTCTTGCCGACCGTCGGCTCCGTCGCGAAGAACTCGACTCCCTCCTCGACCGACATATTGAGGACGTCATCGATCGTCTTGCCGCGCAGCGTCACCTCGAGCGTCTCGGTGTTGAAGCGCGCGCCTTTACAGGCGCCGCAAGTCACCTCGACATCGGGCATGAAGTAGAGCTGCGTCGTGATCGTGCCTTCGCCCTGGCATTCCTCGCAGCGCCCGCCCTTCACGTTGAAGCTGAAGCGCCCCGGCTTGTATCCGCGCTCGACGGATAGCGGCGCCTGCGTGAACAAGTCGCGGATGGTGTCGTAGAAGCCGATGTACGTCGCCGGATTCGACCGGCTGTTCCGGCCGATCGGCGACTGGTCGATGTTCACGACCTTGTGAACGTGCTCCATCCCGTCGACGCCATCATGGTCGCCGGGAAGCGTCCGTGTATCGATGAGGCGTTTCCATAGCGCCTTGTACAGCACTTCGTTGATCAGCGTGCTTTTTCCCGAGCCGGATGCGCCGGTGATCGCGACCATCACGCCGAGCGGGATCTCGACGTCGATCGACTTGAGATTGTTCGCGCGCGCGCCGCGGATGTCGAGCCGAGCGCCCTTTCCGTTCCGCCGCAGGCTCGGAACGGCGATCGAGCGTTTGCCGGAGAGATACTGCCCGGTGGGCGACGCTTTGCATTTCAGGATGTCGGCCAGCGTACCCTGCACGACGACCGTGCCGCCGTGCACGCCGGGGCCCGGTCCCATCTCGACGACATGATCGGCCGCCCGAATCGTATCCTCGTCGTGCTCGACGACGATCACCGTGTTGCCGATATCGCGCAGCCGCTCGAGCGTCGCGATCATCTTCACGTTGTCTTTGGGATGCAGGCCGATGCTCGGCTCGTCGAGCACGTAGAGCATGCCCATCAGTCCAGACCCGATTTGCGTCGACAGACGAATGCGCTGCGACTCGCCGCCGGACAGCGTGGACGACGGACGGTTGAAGCTCAAATAGTCGAGACCAATGCCGAGCAGAAGGTCCAGCCGGCCTATGATCTCACGCAACACCTGCCGTCCAGCGTCGGCGCCGCGTCCGGTCGGCTTCACGCCCTGCAAGAAGTCGCGAAGCTCGTCGAAGTGGAGCTGGCCGACGTCGTAGAGCGTTTTGCCGCCGATCGTGAACGCGAGCCGCGTGGCCCTGACGCGCGATCCGTTGCAATCGGGACAGGTGCGCTCGACCATCACCTTGTCGAGCCAGGCCTCCATGCCGGAATTCGCCTCACCGCGTTGACGGTAGCGACGGTAGTGCCGCTCGATGCGCCGCGCGATGCCCTGGAACCCGACCTCTTTGCCTTCCCACTCGGGACGCTTGATCTTCGCGTTTGGCGGGAAGAGAAGCGGGAACTTCCCCTCGGTGCCGTAGAGAATGCTCGTACGCGCCGAGTCGGGCAGATCCTTCCACGGCGTCTCGAGCGAGAATCCAGCCGCTCGCGAAAGGCTGTACATCAGCCGGCCGTCCCAAGTGTCGGGATCGTAGCGGAGTGCCTCTCGCACGAAGCATCCGGTGGCGATGCTCCGCGTCGGATCGGGGACGAGAAGCTCGGCGTGCGTCAACTTGTCGACGCCAAGTCCCCCGCACGTGCGACAGGCGCTCTCCGGGTTGTTGAACTGGAAGTAGTCGGGACCGATCTCCCCGTAGACGAGATGGTGCTTGGCGCTTGCCGTGGCGCGGTAGAATCGCTCCGCGTCTGCCTTTGGAACGCCTTTCACGATCTCCACCTGCATCAGCCCATCGCCAACGAGCAGCGTGGCCGCCACCGCCGCCTTGATCGACTTCTCGTTTCGCCGCCGGACGACGAGTCGGTCGACGATCGCGTCCATCTGCTTCACCTTCGCCTCGTCAAGCTCGATCTGCTGCGAGATGTCGACTGGCTTGCCGTCGATGATCAGGCGCCGCACGCCTTTCTTCCGCAGTTCGGTGAACACGAAATCGAGCTCCTCGCCGTACACCTTGAACACCGGAGCGCGAAGCTCGATCTCTGTTCCTTCCGGTAGGGCGAGGATTGCCTCGACGATCTGCATGGCGCTTCGGCTCGGCGCCGCCTCGCCGCACCGCGGGCAGTGCGCTTCACCAATCGTCGCGTACAGCAGATTGAGATAGCTGGCGATGTCCGTCATCGTGCCGACGGTCGAGCGCGGGTTCATCGACAGCGTCTTTTGTTCGATCGAGATGACCGGCGACAATCCAAAGATGAAATCCACATCCGGCTTCGCGACTTGCGCCACGAACCGTTTTGCGTAGCTGGACAGCGATTCCATATACCGGCGCTGTCCTTCGGCGTAGATCGTATCGAACGCCAGGCTCGATTTGCCCGAGCCCGACAGACCCGTGACGACGACGAGCCTGTCGCGGGGGATCTCGACCGAGATGTTCTTGAGATTGTGAACTCGCGCGCCCTGAACGGCGATCGTCGTCCGCGCGCCGTTCGCCGTGCGCGCCCTGGGTCTGCTCTGGGACGACTTGGCGGGCTTGGCCGGCGTCATATGCGAAAGAACGCGAGCTCTTGCAACTCAACGTTGCTCCGCCGCGTCAGCTTCACCGGGATGGATGCCTTGCCAAGCAGCCCGCGGTCGGCCAGGTACTCGCAGACGGTGTGTATCCCTTCAATGCCGTAGTGGCGCGCAAAGTGATCGTCGATCTCGGTGGCCGATCGCGCTTCGCCGACGTCCCGCAAGTGGTCGAGCACGAGCCCGTAAAGCTCGGTCGTCCGGCCAGCGAGATACTCGTCGACGGCGTCGAGCGCCGCCTCGACCGCCTTGGCCGTCTTCTTGGTGTTCAGCAGATCGCGATAGACGATCCGGAAGAAGTCGGGATTGAGAACCATCGCTTGTGGAATCACCTCGCGGTCGGCGAGGAGGCCGGCGCCGATCACCTCCGCGCGCGCCAACGGCGTCGCGGCGTAGAGGATCCACAGCGCGCTGTAGTCGAGGTCCTTGCGCGTCACGAACCACTTGCGCGCCTTGTACAGCAACGGCACCACCTGCGCTCCGGCGGACAATAGCTGCACCTGCCGATCGCGGTCGCCCATGACGTGCAGTCGTTCGGCCAGCCCCGCGATGCTTTCGTCGTGCGTATAGAGCAGCCGCCCCTTGGCGAGCAGCGAGTGCAGGAACGAGTTTGCCACCGAGCCTTCGACGAACTGACGAAACTCCGTTCGCGTCACGAGAAACGCGTGCGTGTTCACGGCGTCCGCGTACAAGCTCAGGCCACGCTCGTCGCGTTTCTTGTCGTCGACCGTGACCAGCACGAGGTCGATGTCCGATTTATCCCACACGGTGTCGTGCGAAAGGCTGCCGCACAGGATCGCCGCAAGGATTGTTCGGTCCTCTTGAATCCGCGCGACGAGCGCGTCGAGAGCGCGCGTGAACGCTTGGTGGACCGGGGCGAGTCGGGGAACGTCGGCGCGAGCGGGCATGGGTCGCTGATAGTACCGCCCGGGTCGCGCCGTCTCAACTCGATCGCCTTCGCCCGGGGCCCTTCGCCCGGGGCGGTTCGTGAGTCGGATGCGTTTGCCCCGCCGCGGCGCGCGGCGTACGCTTACCCTCATGAAAAACACGGTCAATTTCGCTCTCATCGCTGTCACCGCGCTCGTCGCGCTCCCTCCGGCGCTCGTTCCCGCCCAGACCGCCGCGCCGATCGATCCGCGCCTCTATTCCGCGCTCTCGTGGCGCAACCTCGGCCCCTTTCGCGCCGGCCGCGTCGCCGCCGTCACCGGCGCCATCGGTCAGCCCGGCACGTTCTACATCGGGCTGCCGGCGGCCGGCGTGTGGAAGACGACGAGCGCCGGCGAGACCTGGTACCCCATCTTCGACTCCGTCAAGGATGTCTCGTCGGTCGGCGGGATCGAGGTCGCGCCGTCCGATCCGAACGTGATCTACGTTGGCACCGGAGACATTGTCACCGGCGGCGGGATCAGCGAAGGGAACGGCGTCTACAAGTCCACCGACGCCGGTAAGACCTGGCGGCACCTCGGCCTCGACGCCACCAAGCAGATCCCGACGATCCTCGTCGATCCCAAAGACCCGAACATCGTGCTCATCGGCGCGCAGGGCGACATCCACGTCAAGAGCAAATCACGTGGCGTCTTCCGGAGCACCGACGGCGGGGCGACTTGGACGCAGACGCTGTTTGTCGACGACAGCACCGGGCTCCAAAAGCTCGCCCGCGCCTTCGATGTCCCGAGCGTGATCTTCGCGACGAGCATCGCTCATTACACGCCATCTCCGGCTCCACAGCTTGCGGGCGGACCGGGCGGTGGTCGCGGTGGGGCGGCGACCGGACCGACGAGTACAAAGCTGTTCAAGTCCACCGACGGCGGCGTGACCTGGAAGGAAATCGTCGGCAGCGGCCTCCCGCGTCTCACGGGCAAGGCGTCGGTCGCCGTCGCCATGAATACCAACGCACAGCGCGTCTTCGTCATCGGCGACTGGGGCCTCTACCGCTCCGACGACGGCGGCTCGACCTGGCATCAGATGGCCGCCGACGATCAGAGAATTCGAAACGGCCAGGGCGGTTACAACTGCGGAGTGTACGTCGACACGCAGAATCCCGACGTCGTGTACACGGTGAACACGTCGAGCTACAAGTCGACCGACGGCGGCAAGACGTTCACCGGCTTCAAAGGAGCGCCGGGCGGCGACGATCCACAGCAGTGGTGGTTCGATCCGACCAACAACCAGCGCATTCTCGCCGGCTACGACCAGGGCGCGATCGTCACGCTCGACGGCGGCGCGACGTGGAGCTCCTGGTACAACCAATCCACCGAGCAGATCTACCACCTCTCGGTCGACAATTCCTTCCCGTATTGGGTCTACGGGACCCAGCAAGACGCCGGCGCGATTCGCACGCGGTCGCGCGGCAACCTCGGTGCGATTACGCCGATGGATTGGAATCCGGTGCCCGGATGGGAATGGGGAACAATCGTCCCCGATCCGCTCGATCCGAACACCGTCTACTCGACCGGCAATGGGGTCATAAGGATCACCTATCCCAGCGAGCAGTGGATCAACGTGAGTCCGGCGGCTGATCCATCACGCCGCCTTCGGACGACGAGCTCCGCGCCGATCGTCTTCGCGCCGTGGAACAAGCGGATGCTCCTTGCCGCATTTCAGTCGGTCTGGTCCACCACGGACGCGGGCGCGCACTGGACCGCGCTCAGTCCCGACCTCGGGGCTCGAAGCGACCTGCAGGGGCCGGCGAGCACCGGCTCCATCGAGTCGATGCGCGCCTCGACCGTGGGCACGGGCATCATCTGGGTTGGTACCAACAACGGCTTGATCAAAGTCACCCGCAACGGCGGCAAGACGTGGGAAGATGCGAGCGTGCCGGACTTCCGAATCGGCGAGGTGTTGGCGGTCGAGCCGTCGCACTTCGACGCCGGCACCGCATATGTAGCGATCGATGAACATCGTGGCGGCGACTACACGCCGCACCTCTTCCGCACGCGCGACTTCGGCAAGACGTGGACGAAGATCACCACCGGCCTCGCGACGAATCAACCGAGTGGGAGTTTCGTGCGCGTCGTGCGCGGCGATACTCATCGGAAGGGCCTCCTCTTCGCCGGCACCGAGAGCGGCATGTATGTCTCGTTCGACGACGGCGACCATTGGCAGACGTTGCAACAGAATCTGCCCAACACGTCGTATCGGGACATCACGATCGCCGGTAACGACGTCGTCGTCGCGACGTATGGCCGCGGCTTCTGGTCGCTCGACGATATTTCCACGTTGCGTCAGGTGGACGGCTCGGTGGCGAACGAAGCGGCGCATCTCTTCAAGCCGGGCGATGCCTATCGCCTGCGTCGCAATGTCGGCGCCGACACGCCGTTTCCGCCCGAAGTCCCGCATGCGCTCAACCCCGCCGATGGCGCGATCATCGATTACTGGCTCGCTCAGGAACCGAAGAACGACATCACGATCGACATCATCGACGCCGGCGGCGCGGTCGTGCGCCATCTCTCGAGCGCTCCGATCACGCCGGTAACGGAAGCCGCCCGTCCGCCACATCCGAACTTCTGGGTCGCGACGCCCACGCCGCTTCCCAAGAACGCGGGCAGCAATCGCACGAATTGGGACCTGCGCTTCGATGCGCCCAAGGCGATGTCGCACAACTTCGAGATCAACGCGAACCCCGGGCTCACGCCGGCGTCGCCGGAAGGCGCGCTCGCTCCGCCGGGAACGTATACGCTCAAGCTCACGGTCGACGGCAAGACGTACACGCAGACCGTCACCGTGAAATCTGATCCGCGCTCGCGAGCGACCCTCGCCGACCTCACCGCCCAGAATGCGTTGCTACGCAAGATTTCCGAAGCAATCGACGCGGCATACGAGGGCAACCACGCGGCCATCTCACTTCGTGACGCCGTACGTAGCGCCGCGAATGGCGCCTCGGCGGAGGTCGCCGGCAAAGCTGCGGCGCTCGCCGCCGCGCTCGATAGTGTTGCAGGCGCGCAAGGTGGTCGCGGCCGCGGCCGCGGCGCGCAGGGTGCACCGCCGACCTTCGCGTCGCTCAACGCGACCTTCGTTAGTCAGCTCAATTCGCAGGACCAGGGCGATCTCGCGCCGACGACGTCAGCCCGCGCGGCGTGGACAGCATCGTGCATGGACCTCGGCAAGGCGGTGGCGACGTGGCAACGCGTTTCCGGTCCTGAGCTCGGCGCCCTGAACGCCCTGCTCAAGAACGCCGGCAAGTCGGCGATCCCGTCGCCGAGCGCGGCGATCAAAGCGCCGACCTGCTAACACCGCTGTCATCCTGAGGAGCGAAAGCCCCCCTGTCATCCTGAGGAGCGAAGCGACGAAGGACCTACTGTCCTTGACCTGTGACTCGTCATGGACCGTAGGTCCTTCGCGCAGCTTGCCTCGAGGAGCGCGCAGGCGACGAAGGGCTTAGGACGGCGACCCTTCGCTCAAGACAACTACTTTGGCGCCGGCGGTGCGGGCGACGGAGTCGGCGGATCGTTGATGATCTGCGGGTCGGGGCTAGTGACCGACTGCGTCGCGCCGCTGGGCATGACGGTGACCGTGTAACACCACTGTCCGTTCGACGTGTGGGCATCGGACAGCGTCATCTGGCTGCCGTTGCCGTTCACCGTCGGTGTTCCGAACTGACTCCCGCCACTCTGAACTGAAGCCGTTACGAAAGTCCAAGTGGACCCGGGCGCTTGCGTAAAGACGATGTTTCCCGACGCGTTCAGGCGAACGGGATCGGGACTGAAACTCCACGCCGGCGTTTGACTCGGATTGTAGGTGACTTGCACGTTGGGCATACTGCTCTCCTTGAAATGAGGGGGAACAACGCCGGCGTCTTGCTAAGACCCGGGAACAAGATGTTTGGCCGCGGCGATGGCGATCCAGCGTCGTCGGCGGTACCCGCGGCGAACGAGGTCGAGCACGATCGGCCGCGCCTCGTCGAGGCGATCGAGTCGCATGAGCGCGGCGGCCTGCAACGCGAGGTGATCGGTGAGCTTCCGGGTGCGAGCGACGGAATCGATCGCGGCGAGCGCCTGTGTCCACGACGCGCGTGCCTCCGCCAAGCGGCCGCCGCGTTGGAGTGCATCGCCAAGCTCGAGTCTCGTATCCGTCGAGGCGATACGCAGATTGAGGTCCGACGGTCGTTTACTGAGCCCCGAATCGATGATGCCGATCGCGCGACGTAAGCCCAACTCGGCGACTCCCGTTTTGCCGAGGGCGAGATTGACTGAGCTCACGAGCAAAAGCGAGCGGGCCAGAACGTACTGATACGCGCGATTCGTCGGCGCGTTCTGCGCAAGCTTTTCGATCGTCGCGAGACTCGCGCTCGCGTGCGCCATCGCCGTCGCCGCGTCGCCGCGCTCGAGGGCGACGACGCCCAGGGAACGGTCCGCGATGGCGAGCAGGCGGCGCCGCTCCGGATTCGCGCTATCGAACGCCGCGAGGGCGGCGTACGTCGCCCTCGATGCCGTGAGCGGCGCGACGGCTTCGTCCGGGCGTCCTCGAACGGAAAGCATGTCGCCGACGTACGATTGCGCGAGCGCGACCATTTCACGATACGTCTTGTTCGCGGTGTCGCGCGCGGCGATCGCCTGCTTCACCGAGAGCTCGGCCGCGTGACTTTTCTCGGCGCCGGCGAGATCGCCGAGCTTGCGCTGCGTCAGGCCTACGGTGTTGTACCCGTTGCCAAGCATGCGCCGCCATTCGAGGTTCGTGGAATCGCGCTGTACGAGCCCCTGCTCGACCGCAACGGTGCGCTGGAATGCCTCGAGCGCGCCACGCAGATCTCCCATCGCCTCCCGCGTCGACCCAATGTTGCTCGTCGCCTGCGCAAGCTCCGAGCGATAGTTCATGCTGTCGGGCGCCATCGCGACAAGGCGCTCCGTGATCCGTGAGTATTCCTTGAAGTGGGTCATCGCCGAGTCGAGCTCGTTGCGCACGTAATGGATGAACCCGACCCAATAGTGGCTTGCCCCGAGGCCCAGCTGCCATGCGCCGTTCGACGAGTCACGACGCGCCAGACTTTCCCCGAGCGCGAGCGACTGCTTGAACGCGACGAAGGCGGTGTCGAGCTTGCCCTGGTTGTAACGGACTTCGCCCAGCTGCGACAGAGCTTGTGACCGGCGAAAGAGCTCCTCGTTGCTCAGCTCCGTTTCCGGTACCGCGGCGAAATAGTCCATCGCCTTCTTGCTCACTTCGTCGAGCAGTTCGAGACGTCCCACGGCGGTGAGACGCGTGCGAAGATCGCCGAGCATGAAGCCGATGAGCTCCTCGGCCTGCCCCTGGCGTCGCACGACTGCGCTATTCGCCGCGGCGATGCGCCGAGCCTGAACGAAGACCGAAATCGAGAATCCAACGAGCAGCACGGCGGTCGTCGCCGCGAATGCAACGGCCAGCTTGTGCCGACGAACGAACTTTCGCGCGCGATAAGCCCCGCTCGGCGGGCCGACCGATACCGGCTGGTTTGCGAAATGCCGCGCCAGATCGGCCTCGAGCTCGTTCGGGCTGTGGTACCGCAGCTCGCGCTCGCGTTCGATCGTCTTGAGGACAACCCAGTCGAGATCTTCCTGAAGTTCACGCCGAAGCGCCTCCGGGCTCGTGCCTCTCCGTTCTGCGATACTCGACTGCTCCGCGGCCGGCAGCAACGCGAACCGCTGGCTTGGTGCCACGGCGTCGCCGTGCTGCGTCGCCATCATCATCGCGAACGACGACTTCGACTCGAACGGCAGGACGCCTGCAAGCAGCTCATAGAGCGTGACGCCGAGCGAGTAGACGTCGGCGCGCGTATCGACGTCGGCGTCGCCGCGCGCCTGCTCGGGACTCATGTACGCCGGCGTGCCGAGCGAGATGCCGGTCATCGTCAACTTCGCCGCCGCGTCGGCGGCGCCGATCGTCTTGGCGATTCCGAAGTCGATGACCTTGCATACCGGCCGCGTGTCCGTCTCGGTCACGATGACATTCGACGGCTTCAAATCACGGTGGACGATGCCTTTCTCGTGCGCGTGCTGCACCGCGTGGCAGATCTGGCGGAAGAGATCGATCCGTGCTTTCACGCCGAGGCGGCGCCCATCGCAGTACTCGAGAAGCGTCGTTCCGGTGACGCGCTCCATCACGAAGTACGGCAGGCCGTTCTCGCTGATGCCGGCGTCGAACACGTTCGTGATGTTCGGGTGCTGCATCAACGCGAGCGTCTGACGCTCGGTGTCGAAGCGTGCCGCGAAGATCTCCGAGTCGACGCCGGTCGTCAGCAGCTTGAGCGCTACCTCGCGGCGCACGGGCTCCGTCTGCTCGGCGAGGTACACGGCACCCATGCCGCCGCGGCCGAGGAGGCTGAGGATGCGGTACGGCCCGACGCGCGCGGGCTGGCCGTCGAGTTCAGGCGAGAGCGACGAGCGGTCGCTCGTCGTCAGCGGAGAGGGTGAGGAATCGTTCGTAGGCGTCATCGCCTGACTGGGCGCGGGGGGCGCGCAACGGCAAGAAGTTCCATCGGATCGGCGCCTAGTTATGGCTTTCAACTACCGAGTTGGCAATGGCGCTCCCCGTTTTGTCGTAACGGAATGCGCCGACGGATTCAACGATTCGTTGAAATCTCGATCGGCGCCTGACCGGTATGCAATCGGCCAAGTACGTATCCCGAAGGCAGTTGCACGATTCACCCCGGCATCTCTCCCTCTTCGTACATCGCCCGAACCTCCGTCTCGCCGTTCCATTGCGGCCAGTGAATCCGGTGGAGCTCCATGAACTTTCGCGCCTCCTCGATCGCCTCTTCCTTGGACGCGAGATTCATGATCGAAAAGCCGCCGATCACTTCCTTCGCCTCGGTGAATGGTCCGTCCGTAATCGTCAACTTGCCGTTGTTGACCCGGACGCGGGCACCGTCGGCGGTGTGACGAAGCCCTCCCATCGACACCATTTTGCCCGACTTGGCAGCTTCCTGGCCGAGTTTGTCGATCGCCTCGAAAAGCGCCTGCGGCGGCGGACCGGAACGGTCGAGGTTCTCATCGCCCTTGACGATCATCAGGTAACGCATCGCGTGTCTCCTGTAGTCGGTTCTCTGTTTTTTTCCTGCCTGCACCATAACGTCGAACGAGAACCGCCAGAATCGACACGCTCGGCCATTTCGTCAGGCCGTCGAGGTCTCCACGCGCATCGCCGGAGCGCGGCCATAGGTCAGCGTCCGCCAGAGCCACTCGACCGGCCCGAACCGGTAACGCTTCAGCCACCAAACGCTTACTGCCATCTGAACGGCGAACAGAACGACCGTGATGACGAACATGCCGGTGTACCCGACCCGGCCGATCAGCCGAAAGCCGTAACTATAGAAGAGGGTCGTGCAGATGACGGATTGGGTCAGGTACGTCGTCAGCGCCATGCGACCGGTCGCTGCCAGCGGCGCCAGCAGTCGCGCGCCTCTCTTGGTCTGGAACACGAGCAGGAGCACCGCCGCGTACGCCAACCCGCTTGCTTCCACCGACCAGTCCAACGCATGAACGACGAACGTCCGCCAGCTCAGCATGACCGACGTCGTCGTTGGCTCGACCCGTCGCGCCGAGATCAGAATCTTGGCGCCGAATATTTCCGCCGCGTATCCGACGAGTGCCACGACGACGCAGCCGGCGAGAAAGCGCCGCGTCGTCCGAGGTTCCGTGAATACTCGCCGAGCAAAGCCGGATCGAATCGCCCACACGCCGACGAGAAACATCGCCAGCACCGCGAAATACGTCACCAGACCCCAGCGTCCCCACCAGTCAGCGAAATCGTGGACCCGCTGTTGCGCGATTTGCCGGTAGCTGCCATGTCCGTAGATCCAGTTCGCCGTCGTCGCCGGCTCGCGCGGCACCATGTAACGCTGACCCGCCAACCAGCGAACGCGCGTGATCACCTCGCTCGAGAAAAGCGCGATGCCGGCCGCCCAGGCGAGTTGCTGCCGCGGCGTCGAATCTCGAAACAGGAGCAGCGAGAACGAGACCAACGCGTACAGCGTGAGAATGTCGCCGCGCCAGATCAGCAACCCATGAATCAAACCAATCGCCAGCAGCGCCGCCGAGCGTCGCACGTACGTGCGCTGGAGGCTCGTCCCGCGCTCGGTCGCGCGCATGAGTTGAATTCCAAAACCAATTCCAAACAAAAAGCAGAGCAGAGTATAGAATCGGCTCTCTACCAACCACTCCTGGCTGAACGATAGAATTCGGTCGAAGCGTGTCGTCTCGTCCGCCGTGCCGTACCAGTCGTTGAGATTCGACCACAGCACGCCGAACATCGCCCAGCCTCGAAGCAGGTCGAGTGCCTGAATGCGTTCGGATGGCGCGACCGGCTCGAGCGTTGTCGTGGATGGCGGCGCATAGACGGAGGGAGGGGCGACAATGTTGGCCGTGGACATGATGGCGAGTCGTGAAGTGGTTCGAAGATCATGGCTGCTTCAGCCATGGCGCACAAGTCGGCGGTCGGTCAGTATTAGCGCCCACACTCAGCAAGCGGAGAAGTCATCATGATTGCGAGAATGTTGATGGGCCTGTGCGGTGCTGCCTTGGTCATGGCGGCGGGATGCAAAGGGGTGGGTGCGGCCGCGGATTCAACCAAGGCCGGCGCCAGCGCGCCGGTCGACGAAGCCGCGGTTCGAAAGGCAATCGCCGCCGCCGATAGCGAGTTTGCCGTCGCGTTCAACAAGGGCGATGCCGCCACCGCCGCCTCGTTCTACACCGACGACGCGGTTAGCCGGCCACCCAACCAGGAACCAGAAAGCGGGCGTGCCGCTATCGAGCAGGGCAACGCCGGCATGTTCAAGGCCGTCGGCAAGATCAATGACTTCAAGATCGAACAGAAAGACTTGGACATCTTTGCCGATCACGCGGTCGAGATCGGATCGTACTCGTTCTCGTTTACCCCCGCCGGAGCAAAGGCGGCGCAGAAGGATCACGGCAGCTTTCTGAATTATTGGAAAAAGCAGCCGGACGGTTCGTGGAAGATCTATCGCGACATCATCGTCAGCTCCGAGCCACTCCCCGGTCAAGGCCCGCCGCCGGCACCCAAGAAGTCCTAACGAGATCACTCATGACGTCCACCGCTTCTCGTCTCGCGAGTGTTGCGACACTCCTCGTCGTCTCCTGCACCAGCCATACGACACCGGCCCCGCAAGGCTCCGCACCCGCGACCACCTCGGCGATCACTCCGGCTGACCTCGAGCGACGCCTTTTCATCATCGCACACGACTCGATGATGGGGCGCGAGACGGGAAGCGAAGGCGCTTTCAAGACCACCAACTACGTCGCCGCCGAATTTCAACGACTCGGGCTCAAACCCGCCGGCGACAACGGGACGTATTTCCAAGTTGTCCCATTCTGGCGTATCGCCGTCGATCCCGCCTCGCGACTGAGTGTCGCCGGGCAGCCCCTGAGATTTCCCCACGATTTCCTGCCGTCCGCGGCCGTCGCGATGCGCGAGCTTGACGTCGAGTCGGTCTTCGCCGGTCCGGTAAACGATCCCGAACGACTCATTTCGGCCGACCAGGCCCGCGGAAAGTTCGTCGTCGTCGACCTCCCGCCGAACGTGCCCTTGCGATCGGCGGCGCTCAACGCGCGCCGTTGGCCAGAGGCTGCCGGAATTGGTTACGTCATACTCGACCTCTACCCGCCAGAGGCGGTCGCCCGCGTTGTCGAGGGGCGTCCGGCGCCGGATTCGTCGCTCAATGCCGTACTGCCGCCGCTCGTCTTGCTCTCACGCAACGCGGCGCGAACGATCTTCGGTGCGGATCCGTCGGGAATCGCACCGGGTACAGCAGGGAAGCGCGTCTCCGGTCGCGTGGGATTCACGAGCGCGCGTGTCGCGTTTCCGGCGCGCAACGTCGTCGCGATCTTGTCGGGCCGCGATCCGGCGCTTCGTGGCCAGTACGTCGCGTTGACCGCGCACAACGACCATGTCGGGTTCGATCACGCACCGGTCGATCACGACTCGATTCGCGCGCTCAATCGCGTTATTCGTCCGATGGGCGCCGACTCGCCGCCCCGCGAAGCAACACCAGAGGAGCGGTCGCGCATCCGCGCGATCCTCGACAGCCTCCGACACCTCCGTCCTCCGCGCCCCGATTCCATTCGCAACGGCGCCGACGATGACGGCTCTGGCACCGTGTCGATCCTCGAGATCGCCGAGGCGCTCGCGTCCAACCCCGATCGTCCGCGCCGGTCGATTCTTTTCGTCAGTCATACGGCCGAAGAAGCTGGACTCCTCGGCTCCGCTTGGTTCACCGACCATGCGACCGTCCCGACGGATTCGATCGTCGCCGAGATCGATCAAGACATGGTCGGTCGCGGTTTGGCGACCGATTACCCGCGCGGCACGACGCCCGCCGACCCCACCTACCTCGAGGTCGTGGGCGACCAACGACTCTCGACGGAGTTCGGTCGAATGCTCGAGGCGGCGAACGCACGCCAGCCGGTGCCCTTCGTTTTCGATCGCACCTACGCGCAGCCCGGACACCCGCTCCAGTATTATTGCCGCGCCGACCACTACAACTACGCACGCTACGGCATCCCGGCCGTCGCGCTCTCGCGCGGTGAGCATCTCGACTATCATCAGGTGACCGACGAGCCGCAGTACATCAGCTACCCTGACCTCGCGCGCGTCTCGCGCATGGTGTACGACGCGGCGCTCTCGATCGCCAACGCCGACCACCGGCCCGTGCTCGACTCGCCCAAGCCGACCAACCCGCACGCGCCCTGCCGTCAGTAGACCCCTCGCTGAACAACTCATGCTCACCCAACTCCGCGAGCAGTTCGCGTACAATCGCTGGGCCAACCTTCGGCTCCTCGACGCGTGCGAGGCATTGTCGCGCGACGATCTCGTGCGCGAGCTCGGCGGAAGCTTCCCGTCCGTCTGGCTCACGCTCACCCATCTCTACGCCGCCGAGAATACTTGGCTCGCCCGCTGGCAAGGAACGCCGACGGGCCGAAGGCCGGATCTCGAGGGGGTAGATACGGTGAATGGCTTGCGTGCCAAGTGGGACGACGTCTGGCAGCAACAGTGCGCATTACTCGACACGACGAGTGACGCCGACGTGCGCCGAGTGATTCCGGTTGTTCTGCTGAGCGGCAAACGTCTCGACCAGCAGCTCGGCGCCACGATGCGCCACTGCGTGAACCACGCGACGTACCATCGTGGCCAAGTGACCAACTTTCTGCGCATGCTCGGCGCGAACCCGGTGCCCCTCGATCTCGTGCTGTACTACCACGAACACCCGCCGGCCGACTGAGCGACTCGCCAATCCAACGAACGGAGTGGTCGGCCGCGGGATTGGTTTCGCGCGAGCGAGGGTCCCGTACGCCCGGTAGATTTGGCGATCGACCTGGAGGGACGCGTACTTGAAGGCGACCGTACTGCTAGTACTGGTGGGGAGCTTGGTGCTTGCTTCGCCGGGAGGTGGGCACGTCAGCGCACAGGAGGCGAGTCGCGCGCCGGGCCCGACGTGGAGCTACGCATTCGATGTCGGTGGCTTCCTCACCGGAAACGGCAAAGCGATCCGGCAATGGCTCAGCGCCAACGCATACGGTGCGACCGAGCCGCGCCGCTGCACCTTCGATTCGCTCTTTCGGGCGATCTGCGACGATCCCGTCGGCTATCCGAAGACCAGCGGGAGCCCCTTCGCCGTGATGGGAAGCATCCGTCGAAGCTTCCCCTCCCGCAGCGCGTTCGAGCTCTTCATATCGATGGAACAATCCGGCCAAGTGACCGGCCGATGCGACGACCTGGCGTCGCCAAAGGATCCACGCTGCTCCGACCGATTCATGGACGTGTCATTCGGCGGCGCGAGCTTCGCCCTCTTGGGCGAAGTCAGCCGAGGCTGGGCGCACGTCGGTGCCGGGCCGGCGCTCCTCCTCGCGAACTGGGACATGACGCCGTCCCATCTCGCGGGCGTCTGGTTCGACGCGACCGTCGAGCGCGACCCGATTCCGTTTTTCATTCGCGGCCAGTACCGCTACTACACGGCGACGGGCGTCGAGTGGATCAAAGGCTTCTCAGGCTTTCACCCATCGTCGCTTTTCGTCGGACTTGGCCTGCGGACGCACCTCAATAACGGCGGATCCTGACGCGGTCTCGTTCGACGCGGTCCCGCTCGATGCGTACCCGCTCGACCCGTGCTCGCTCGGCGCGCTCCGCGGACCGCTGACGCGAACGCTCGGCCAAGTCGTACGTCCGGGCCTGGGCCCTTGCTTGCCGAACGATCGCGTCCCATCGCGCGCGATCACGCCGCTGCTCGGCCTGTTCCCGAATCGCCTCGCGCTGCAACGCCCGCGAGCGCTCGACGTCGTATCGGCAATCCGCGTAGCCACGGGCGTCGGAATAGCGGTCCCCGCAACTCCGGGTAAAGGTCCGTTGCGCGTGGGCAAGTGACGGCGCAATGGAAAGCATTGCGGAAGCAAGCGACAGGACAATTGTGTGACGCGTGCGCATGAAAGGCCCGATGGGGTAAGGACGAATGATTGGACAGCGCACGCGGCCATTTCGTTCGCACCGCCCTCCGCCGCCCTTGACCCGCGGCCCGAACCCGCGGACAATTCCAGAAGCGCGCGTTGGGGCGCCTCCTGTCCGCGGCAAGGGAATCCTCCCACCCAAATTGCAGTGAAGGGACGTCGCGTTCTCCCTTTCTCCTGCCTGTGCTCAGCGGACACCAGGCGTCATGGAGGAAGGTATGACGAGCGACGACTCGACTCCCACCCCTCAGGTCCGCCGCAACCTCGAGAGTCTCAAGAAGGAGGCGAAGCGCTGGCTCGACGCGCTTCGATCCGGCGACGCCGATGCCCGCGCCCGACTGCGGCAAGCGTATTCCGATGCTCCCACTGATCCCGGGCTGCGCGACGTGCAACTCGCCCTCGCCCGCGAGCACGGGTTTCCTGGTTGGGCTGCGCTGAAGGACGCCGTCGCGTCGCGCGACGATGAGGGCCGACGCGCCCTCGCGCTCTACGAAACGAAAGCCGACGCGCTCCTCGAGGCGTATCGCACCGGAACGCCCGAGGCGATGGAGCGCCACTATCGGCACACATGGCACCGCCGCGCTTGGCCGGCGATGCGGCGCTACGTCCAGCTCGATCTCGGGAAACGCTCGACGGGAGAGGTCGACGACGTCGACATCACGTTGGATGACGCCCGCCACCTCGTCGCCCTCGAACACCAATTCGCCAATTGGGACGCGCTGAAGGACTACACCAAGACGTTGCGTGCTGGACGCCGCCTGGCCGCCAAGCCGGTCGTGATCGCCGCGGCTGATGCGTCCGAGGAAGCGGGTTCCGAACCGATCGCCATCTCGCGCGACTGGGACGAGGTCATCGCCCTCCTCGCCGCCAACGCGCCGGTGCAGCTCGGTGCGATGAATCAGATGACCGACGAGATTCTCGCCGATATCGCCAAAGTCGACGGCATCGTCGGCCTGCGTTTGAACGGCTCACGTGGCGTAACGGACGAAGGACTCCGCCACCTCGCCGGCATGATGACGCTCAAGCGGCTCGATATCAGCGGCACAGCGATCACTGATCGCGGGCTCGAAGTGCTGCGTCACCTGCCGGCGCTCGAGATCCTGTCGCTCGCCGGGACCGCGATCAGCGACGCAGGCGCCCGCGAGTTAGCGCATTGCCACGCACTCGTGCGACTCGACCTCAGTTGGACGAGAACGGGCGACGGCGCCATCCGCGCGCTCGCCGGAAAACGCGCCCTTACCCATCTCACCAGCGGCGTGGGCGTGACCGACGCGGGGATCCCGTGGCTCCACGAGCTTCCCGTCTTCAAATCGTGGCAGGGCGGCGACGTTTGGAACGGGCTGACGAGCTACGACTCGGAGCCGAACCATCTCAACCTCCGCGGGCCGTTCAGCGACCGCGGCATGCAACAGATGCGTGGTCTCGACGGACTCGCCGGTCTCAATCTCGATGACAGCCACCTGGGCATCACCGCCGCCGCGTTGGCGCCCCTCGCCTCGCTTCCCAATCTGACCTGGCTCGGCGTCGACGCGAAGGACGACTGGATGCCGTACATCGCGCAGATGCCGGCTCTCCGTTTTCTTGGCATTCAAGACACCGTCGCCGGTGACGACGGATTCGTCGCGCTCGGCCGCTCGCAAACGATCGAGCGCATCTGGGGCAGGCGCTGTCACAATCTGCGAAGCCGCGGCTTTCGCGCGCTCGCCCACATGCCGCGCTTGCGCGGACTCTCCGTGAGCTGCCTCAACGTCGACGATTCGGCGATTGCCACGCTGCCGACTTTTCCGTCGCTGATCGAGCTGATGCCGATGGACATTCCCGACGCCGGCTACCGGCACATCGGTAAATGCGAGCGCCTCGAGTCCCTCGTCCTCATGTACTGTCGTGACACGACGGACGCGGCCACGGAGCACATCACGGGTTTGAAAAATCTCAAATCGTACTTCAACAGCTATACGACGATCACCGATCGCACGCCGGAGTTGCTGTCGACGATGGACTCTCTCGAAGGCATCACCTTCGACACCTGTCACTACCTGACGAACGCGGGCGTCGCCCGCCTGGCCCGGTTGCCTCGCCTCAAGAAGCTCCATGCGTCGGGGGGCCACATAACGAGCGACGTCGCCCGGCCGTTTCGTCCGGAAGTGAAGGTGACGTGGGGCGGCTAGCGCCGACCGATCACGCCGGCGTTTCGATCTTGTAGATCTCGCGACGGCCGTACTGCACCAGATCGTGATAGTCCTTCATGACGTTTTCGAGTTCTTTCATGTCCTCCGGCGATCCCGACGGATTTTGCATCATGTCCTCGAACGCTTTGAGGTCCGCGACCTCGAGCTCGGCGACGATCGTCCAGTATCGTTCCGCCGAGAAGTCGGTCATGATGCGCATCGCCGGCATCCCGAGCTTCTTACTCAGTTTGTTCATCGTGTGGAACTTCTCGACCATCGGGCGAACCTTGCCCGGTTTGCAGTACATGATTTCGCGAACGAGATACATGTCGAGGCTCCCGTGAGAATTGGTGCAAGAAGAATCTATTGCGCTCGGAGGAGTTGTATTGGAGCCGGGAGCGGTACAGTCCGCGAGTGGTGGCATCGCAGGTGAGAGACTCCGACGCTTCGGCGAACCCATCAGCCGCCTGATCCGTCGGAGTCCGTTCACACAGCGAACAACTCGCAACACATCACCAACGACCCACCACCGCCCCCGCACTCCGACTTTTGCAACGGTTTTGCAAAGTCCATTGCCCGTCGCGAACGATCGTCCCATCTTGACTGCCCTTTTCACCACCCGGTCGATTCCGGAGGCACCTATGGCCACAACCGCGACCACCACCAGCACGAAGGGTCGATTCGTCTGGCACGAGTTGATGACGAGAGATCCGGTGGCGGCACAAGACTTCTACACGAAGGTCATCGGATGGGGAACGCAGAAGTTCGAGGGCTCGCCCGCCGGTGACTACACGATGTGGATGACCGGCGATACTCCGGTTGGCGGCGTCATGAAGTTGCCGGAAAGCGCGGCCGCGATGGGCGCGCCGCCCAACT
The DNA here is from genome assembly GCA_035535975.1 of Gemmatimonadaceae bacterium. Taxonomy (GTDB): domain Bacteria; phylum Gemmatimonadota; class Gemmatimonadetes; order Gemmatimonadales; family Gemmatimonadaceae; genus JAQBQB01. The sequence continues at coordinate 25,835 of DATLPC010000124.1, forward strand.
GGCTCGCCTACGTCGAAGTCCCCGAGGTCGATGAGACGGTCGCGCTGGCTGAGCGACTCGGCGGCAAAGTGCTCGCGCCGGCCGAGGACATCCCGGACGTTGGTCGCTTCGCCGTCCTTCAGGATCCGCAGGGCGGCGTCTTCGCCATCATCACCAGCACCATGCCGCTCGGCCCCGAAGAAGATCCCGCGCCGCGAACGTTCTCCTGGCACGAGCTGACGACATCGGATCAGCAGGCAGCCATTCGCTTCTACGAGCAGCTCTTCGGTTGGGTGAAGCAGAGTGAGTTCGACATGGGGAACATGGGGGTCTATCACATGTTCGGGCGCGACCGCTTCACCTACGGCGGTATGATGACGAAGCCCCCCGAAGCGCCGGGAACGTACTGGCTGCACTATATCCAGGTCGCCGACAGCGCCGACGCCGCGACCACTCGCGCCACCGCATTGGGCGCGAAGGTCGTAGTTGGGCCAATGGAGGTTCCGGGAGGCGATCGGGTTGCCGTGCTGACCGATCCGCAGGGCGCCTTCTTCGCGGTCCACTCGAAAGGAAACCAATAGCCCGCTTTGTTCCTCTTGCACCTGAAAGGAATTCGCACAATACTTTCAGGTGATGACTAGCCCGATCCGGCCCGCCGCACGCCGGGGCCCCGAGCCCGCACCAGTTCTTGCCAAGGCCCTCCTCGCCGCGGCCGGCCGGATCGGAATTCGCAACAAGCAGCTCGCCGCGATCATCGGCTCGAGCGAAGCATCGGTCTCGCGGCTGCAACACGGACGTGGGCTCGACCCGGATACCAAAGAGGGGGAGCTCGCTCTCCTCTTTCTCCGACTCTATCGGAGTCTCGACGCGCTCGTCGGTGGAGACGACGCAAAAGCCCGCGCTTGGTTGCATTCGGAAAACGTGCATCTTGCCGGCGTCCCCGGTGAACGCATTCGAACCGTGGAGGGCCTTGTCGATGTCGTCCAGTATCTGGACGCGATGCGCGGGCGCCTCTGAGATCAGGCCGCTCGGCCTCTCGCCCTGGCGAGTCGTCGAGGCGCAGCATCAGGTGTCGACACGCAAGCTCGTCGATTCCGCCGACGAGCAGATTTTGCTCGAGGAGCTGATCGATCGCGCCAAGCCGCCGTACGCCACCGTTGCTCCTCCGCGGCTGCATTATCTGCTCGCGACGCCATTCCGATATCCACCGCTCCGGCACGGATCGCGATTCGGCCGGCGGCACGAGCGCGGCGTCTGGTACGGCTCGCTCACGCGTCGCGCCGCGTTTGCCGAGGTCTCTTATTACAGATTGCTCTTCCTCGAGGGAACGATTGCATCGCTCGAGCCCGTCACGACGCAGCTGACCGCGTTCACGACGCGCGCGCGGTCCGCCCGAGGCGTCGATCTCACTGCGCCGCCGTTCGACGCCCATAAGCGCGCAATCGCCTCGCCCACGAAATACGACGCTACACAACCGCTCGGCTCGGCGATGAGAGAGGCCGGGATCGAGCTCTTCCGTTTTCCATCGGCGCGTGAACCTGGCGGTATCAACGTGGGTATCTTCAACCCAGCGGCGTTTGGAAGCGCGAAGCCGCGCGGATTCGAGACTTGGCATTGTACCGCGACGCGGCGAATTGTAGAGCTCGCCAGACGTGACTTCGCTTCCTGGGCCCGCGAAACGTTTTCCTTCGAGCGCCAGGCGTTCCTCGTGAACGGAGTGCTCCCGGCACCTGGGCTCGCTTCCTAACGTCGGCGTCCGTTACGCGTCTAACTACTGTAGCCGCAAGCCATTCCCCCCTTTAGTATAGGCGATGATGCCCTCACAACGACTCCTCGAGACTACGCTCATTGGCGCAGCCGCAGTGCTGTTTGCCGGTTCCAATCTGCGCCTTCCCGAACGGCAGCCCGTTGTCGTGACACATTCGGTGGCGACCACGGCCACGGCTACAGCGGATTCGTCGGTTGCCGCGAGCCCGGCGAGCCGAGCGCTCACCGCGTTCTCTTCCATGGTGCATTCGCTGAGCAGCCCGAAGGCGCTCGAGTCCGCGGTGAAGAGCTACTTCGCGTTCAAGAGCGCGCACCCGGATGAGGTCAAGAAGCCGCTGCTGTACTTCGTCGATTATGGTCTGCCCAGCACGAAGCCTCGCGGCTACGTGCTCGATATGAACGCCATGAAGATCGTCGAGGGCCCGTTCACCGTCGCGCACGGCCGCGGTTCCTCCGCGTCGCGTGATGGCGTCCCGACCCGTTTCTCGAACGCGTTCGGCAGCGCGGCGACTTCACTTGGCTTGTATGTCACGAAGGCGTTGTACGCGTTCACCGGACATTCCGGCGGTGGGACGTATTCGTCGATCGGTCTCCGGCTGATGGGCGTATCGAATGGGTTCAACACCAACGCGTTCGCGCGGGGCGTGGTGGCGCACGGTGCACCATACGTCACGGCCGATAAAGCAGGTCGCAGCCAGGGTTGTCCGGCGATGGAGCCGGGGCGCGCCAAAGAACTTCTTCCGAAGCTCGCGGATGGCGCGATGGTCTACTTGTTCGCGCCGGATCAGAACTGGATGTCGCGCGATCCCTGGCTCGCTGCCGGCAACTAACGCGACGTTTTTTCATCCAAGCAAAGCGGCGGCCGAATCGGCCGCCGCTTTGTCGTTGTCGGCAGTACCGTGCCTTTTTGGGCCGCTGAGTCTACGGCACCCAGGTCGTGAAGCGCGACGCCGGTTGGCGTGCCTTGACCGGAGGCGACTCCAGCGGAACACCGACGTTGACGATCGCGACGATACGCTCATTGTCGCCGACTCCTGCAGCGGCGCGCGCCGCCGGATCCGACATCACGCCGCCGGTCTTGATGTGCGTGCCGAGTCCGAGCTCGACCGCGGCGAGCGCGATGTTCTGGACGGCCATCATCGCCGCCGCATAGTCTTCTTCGCGAATCTCCGGATCGTCGCTGTTGACCACGGCAACCGCGATCATGAGGGGAAGATCGCGATGCTCGCGTGCAACTGTATCACGGAGGGCGCGGCCACGCTCCGCATCATCGAGCTTCTTCGCCTTGCGCTCGCCGAGGGCCAGACCGTAAGCATGCCGCGCCTCGGGGCCGAGCACATAAAATCGCCAGGGCTGTGTCAGCCGGTGATTCGGTGCGAGCGCCGCGGCATCGAGCAACGCTTCGATTTCCTCGCGAGTGACGGGTCGCGGGTCGAAGCGCTTGATCGACCGACGACTCCGAATGGCCTCTCGTACGTTCATGCGGACAAACCTAGCGGCGTCAGGTGGTTGGCGGCGATTTTCTCGACGTGCGGAAAACCATTCTTCTTTACGGCCTGCTCGGCGGCGTCTTGATCGCGGGGCTGAAGCTGATCGAGTACCGCTATCTCATCGTCGAGCATTCGATCGAGGTGTACGGTGGAATCGTCGCGCTGCTCTTTTCGGCGCTCGGCATCTGGCTCGGACTCCGCATCACCGGCCGCCGCGATCGCATCGTCGTCCGGGAAGTACAGGTCGCCGTACCGGCGGCGGGTCCTTTCATTCCGGATGCGGCACGCATCGAGCAGCTCGGAATCACGCCGCGGGAGCTGCAAATCCTCGCGCTGATCGCGGCCGGCATGAGTACGCGCGAGATCGCCGAGAAGCTGTTCGTGAGTGAGAACACGGTGAAGACGCACTCCAGCCGGTTATTCGAAAAGCTCGATGCCCGCCGCCGAACGCAGGCGGTGCAGCGCGCCAAAGAAGCCGGTCTCATCCCCTGATTCATGTCGGCAATACAGTCTTCGAACCTCGCCCACGAGCCAATGCATCCACCGACCGAATCCGTCGTCGAGCGTTTCCTCCGCTACGTGCGAGTCGATACCCAGTCGCACGAGGACGCATCGACCACGCCGAGCACTGATTCACAATGGGGTCTGTCGAACAAGCTCGTCGACGAGCTACGGTCGCTCGGCGCGCACGACGTTCTGATCAGCGAGCACTGCATGGTGTACGCGACTATTCCGTCGAACCTTGCCGACGATGCCGGTGACGTGCCGGTGATCGGACTGCTCGCCCATGTCGACACTTCGCCGGCCGTCAGCGGCGCCGGCGTCAGCCCCGTTGTGCATCGCGACTACCGTGGCGGCGACATCGTGCTTCCCGGCGATCCCACGCAGGTGATCACGGTCGCCCAGAATCCGGCGCTCGCCGACATGATCGGCGACGACATCATCACGACCGACGGAACGACACTGCTTGGCTCCGACGACAAGGCCGGCGTCGCGGCGATCATGACACTCGTCGACACCCTCTCGCGCAATCCGTCGATTCGGCACGGCACGATCAAGATCGGCTTCACCGCCGACGAAGAGATCGGCTCCGGAATCGAAAAGTTCGACGTCGACGGATTCGGCGCCCGCTTCGCCTACACGATAGACGGCGGCCCGCTCGGCGAGATCAGCGACGAGACATGGAGCGCGCGTTTGGCGACGATCAGCTTTCGCGGAAAGAACACGCATCCCGGTACCGCGAAGGGCGTGATGGTGAACGCGATCTACGCGCTAGCCGACTTCGCGCTGCGCCTGCCCCGCGAGATGCTCCCCGAGACGACGGAAGATCGTGTCGGTTTCGTGCACCCCTACGCCGGCGTCGCCGACGTCGAAGAGTCGAGCCTCAAGGTTCTCTTACGCGACTTTGAGCTCGATGGACTGGAGGCGAAGGAGCGGCTGCTGCGCGATCTGGTGGCGAAGGTCGAGCGCGAACACGCCGGCGTCTCGATCCGGATGGACGTAAAAGAGAATTACAAGAACATGAAAGAGGTGCTCAAGGACCATCCGCAGCTGACGCGAAACGCGCTGGAGGCGGCGCGTCGCGCCGGGCTCGAGCCGTACCTGCTTCCGATTCGCGGCGGGACGGACGGTTCGAAGCTGACGTTCCGCGGCTTGCCCTGCCCGAACATCTTCACTGGTGGTCACAACTTCCACAGCAAGCTGGAATTCAACTCGCGGCGTGGCCTGGAGAAGACGACGGAAACCATTCTGCACCTCGTGCAGATCTTCGCCGAGCAAGGGCGATCGGCGCCGCGAGTCGACACCACGCAAACGGTCGGGCGGTAAGAACCAGCGGGAATTCGTTCCGGCGGACCGGATTCCGACGCTACGGCGTTTGGTGCGTGCAGCCCTCGGTCCGCCGGGAGTCGGCAAGTTGTGTGATCTTCCAGGTACTTCCGACCTTCACCAGCATGAAGGCGTCCACCCCGCAGTGGCTGAACGCCGCGTTTCTGTGGAAGGTGTAGTAAGCCCACACCTGCGCGACGTTGCCGTCGATGCGCACTTCCGGGTCGTAGATCCGTTCGTTCCACACGTCGCCGGCCGGCGCTCGCGCGATCGCCGCTCCGAACTGCGAGGGCGCGGTGAGGCTCACGCTTGGCGTGCCGCGATTGGACACTCCGACGAGTCGCGCGGTGCTGTCGAAGGCCTGCGAGAGGAGTGCGGTGTCCCGCGTGCGCATTGCGTCGAAGACCTTTTGAACCGTCGTCAGGATCGATTCACGATCGCCAGCCTGGGCAGCGGCGACTCGCGGCAGGCCCGCGGCGACGAGGAAGCAAAACAACCATAAAGGACGCATAGCACGCATGGTCAGAACGCTCGCGAGGAGAGAGCGACATGATACGCCATTTCAGCGCTCGGCGCGACGCCGCGCGTTGCTCACCGTCCGCAGGACGGATAATTCGGGTCAGCGCCGGTAATCGCCGGCCTGTCCTTGCGGTTGGCGATCGTCCACATGATGTCGTGAATGAAGTGGCCGATCTTCGCCATGTGATCGTAGTCGGCGTAGCGCGGCTCGTCCGTCTGCTGGTGGTAGTCGTACGCGTACCCCGTCGAGAAGTACGTGACGGGTACGTTATGCCGGACGTAATTCACCTGATCGCTGCGGCAAAACCGGTTCATCGGGTTCGCCGGAACATCCCATGTGCGGTCGATCGCGATCTTGACCTCTCCGTTCGCCGCCACGGAGTCGATGATATCGCCGAACTCGCGCGACAGGCGGCGTGACCCGAGCGTTTGAATCGAGTTGGGGCCGCCGTTGATGACCTGATCGGCGCGGCCCTTTGCTTCCATGTCCATGTTGAGCGCGGCGACGACTTGCTCCAGTTGTATCGTCGGATGATCGGTGAACCAGCGCGAGCCGAGTAGTCCCGCCTCCTCACCCTGATGGGAGACGAAGATGATGGAGCGCGCCGGCTTCTCCGCCGCGAATCGTTCCGCCACCTCGAGAAGGATCACGGTGCCGGAGCCGTCATCGTCGGCGCCATTCATGATCGAGTCGCGACGCGGCGGGCGAATGCTGCGCGCGTGCGCGATCATGGAATTGATCTGCTTCCACTGTTCGTCCGTCGGACGACAAACCGGATCGTTCGCGCCCTGTCGGCGCGTCACCATGTTCACCGCGCGCAGTGAATCATGATCGACGACGGTCGTGTTGACGCCAACATGATCGTTGTGCGCCCCCACCAGCACGTACTCGCCCGCGCGCGCCGGATCTGATCCGGGCAGAATCGCGACCACATTGCGGGCGGGCGTGTCCGAGACACGGAAGGTGTAGTTCCATTGCGCGCTGATCGACTGACCAGGCGTGCCGACGGTGAGCTGATCGATGGCTCTGCCAAACAGGCCCTCGGCGGCCGGGCGCGTGATGGCGGCTGCCGGGAGCGATCCGGCGGCCGGCATGAACTGCATCCCCATTCGGCTGTTGAACGCGCCGCGGCCCGTGGTGTCGACGAGTGCGACGAAAAGAATTCCCGCTGCGCCGGCCCGCTGCGCGCGCGTGTCACGAGCACCGCCGCCGGCGCCGCCACCGCGTCCGCCACGACCTCCCACTCCCGCTCGTGAAGCACTGTCGGCTCGCTGCTGCGCTTCGACACGCGCCGCCGCTTCGGCGCCGAATTTGTTCGGCACGGAATCGCAGCGAAGCACAGGCTGCGCGGCACGACCTCCCGCCGTCAGGCCGGCTTGCGCCGGCGTTGCGGTGAAGACGGCAACTTTTCCCCGGAACGCGGCCGGATCGAGCGTCGTGGTGTCTCCGAACCGACCAGCGTAAACGGTTTGCACGTTGTCCAGATTGGCGCTGGCGCCGAGGCCGTTCGCTGCTGTCGGCGCGACGGGCACCCAGTCGGTGCGCGGCGCCAACGACTTGCCGGCCGCGATCAGCTTGGAGCTATTGATGTCGAAGCCGCTCGGGCCGAACGGCAACGTCTGAAAGAAGGTCCCGTTGTCGCCAGCGGGCTTCAATCCCAGGCGCTTGAACTCGCTCGCGATGTACGAGGTGCCTTTGTAGTTGCCGGGCTCGCCGATCCTGCGCCCCAACATCGAATCATCGGCGAATCCGTAGAGGCGGGTGCGTAGGTCGTTCGCGGTGATGGCGGTTTCGGTGGGACGCGGCGCCCACGTGGCCGGGCCTTCGTCGGGCCAAACGCGGCCCCCCGCGCTGCTCGCTGCCGGCGGGGAGACAGACGGGCGATTGGAACCACCGCAAGCGGCGGCGAAGAGGACCAAAGCAATCGATCGACGTGACACGCGAAGCTCCCGGGGTTCGGAACGTAAAGGAAATCTATCTGCCGCGAATTTGCCGCATGAGCGCCTGGGTCTCCTGGGACGGCTCGATATCGAGCTCGGCGTGCAAACGGCGCGCGAAATCGTCGAACAATTTCACGGCCCCGGCGCGATCGCCCGCCTGGTGAAGCAGCGAGAGCGCCTTGCGGAGACGGCGCTCATCGGTTGGTGCGAGATTGACGGCGCGCCGCGCCCAACGGGTCGCCGACGTCAGGTCGGCGTTTGTGGCGTATCGCTCGGCGAGCGCCCAGGCACACGTCCCGGCCGTGTCGCGAAAGAAAACGCGCTCCTCTTCGAGCCATCGTTCGAATCCGGGTGCATCGGCGAAAAAGCCGCTGACGAGATCTCCGCGGTACAGCTCGAGAGCGCGGGCGTAATGCTCCTGTTTTGCTTCGCTGAGAAAGGCCGTGGCGTCACACCAGACGGTCGGGCTCACCCCAATCTCTTCGTCGCCGCGCGTCACGACGACGTCGTCGCCCACAGCCTGGCGAAGAGCGTGGAGTGCTTTGCGCAGCGCTGCGCGCGCATGTTCCTGATCGTGCTCGGGCCAGAACAGCGTCACGAGTCGGTCGCGTCGATGGAAACCGGCCGGCCGCGCCACGGCGAGGTAGAGGAAGAGCGCGGCACGTTTTGGCTGGGCGGCGAGGCTCTCGGCGCCGTCTGAGCCTGAGATCTCCAGGCCCCCCAAAACGCGCAGCGTGAGCCCGGTCGTTTGGTCGGAATTCACGCCACGAAACTAGTCGCCTGGCGTCGACGCTGTAAGCGCGTCCGCGGGACGGCGAGAACGCTCGCGGGACGGACGCGAAACGCTGACGACACGGACCGACGACGCCGGCGTCGGACATTGATCGCGTGTTCACACCGCGATGGACTCTGACGACGGAGGCTTCAATGCAGGATTCCACATCGCGCGGCCGCGCGCTCATCACGCGCGCGCTCGTTCCGACGTACCTCATCCTGATCACCGGGCTGCCGCTCGTCGCGGCAGGCTTGTTCGCGGCGACGGCGCCGTCGGTGATCTGGGGGGTCGCGGCGCTGATGCTGCTGCCGGCGATTTACAGCGTGGGGTACGTCCTCACGGCCGCCCTTTTGTCACGGCTGACGCGTGCGTCGATCGTGCCGGGCCGCTACCCGCGCGCGCTCGGCCACCGGATCTACGGCCCACGGCGGCTCTACGCGTTGTGCTGGACGGCGCTCTACTACTGCGGGCCGCTGTACCACGCGGTGCTCGCGATTCCGCTCGCCAAGCGTGTCGTGTTCCGGCTGTTCGGTTATCGCGGAAGCCTCGACTTCCAGACGTACCCGGACACGTGGATTCGCGACCTGCCGCTCTTGTCGATCGGGAAGGGCGCATACCTGTCGAACAAGGCGACGATCTCGCCGAACATGTGCCTCAAGAACGGCAAGATCATCGTGCTGCCGGTGAGCATCGGGGCGGGGACGATGATCGGGCATCTGACGATGATCGCGCCGGGTGTCGACATCGGGCCGGACTCGGAGGTGGGCGTCGGCGCGGCGCTCGGCATCAACGTCTCGGTGGGCGGGCACACGCTCATCGATCATGAGGTCGTTCTCGATCATGACGCGGCAATCGGCGACCGGTGCGTCATCGGCACGCGGTCGTATGTCGGGCGAAAGGCCGTGATCCGCAGCGGAATCCGTCTCCCACCGGCGTCCGTGGTGCCGGCGCGGACGATCCTCACGACGCAGGCCGACGCCGACGCGCTGGTGCAACGAGTGGACATCAGGCGGCCCGAGAAAACGTTCACGCAATTCGTTAGCTGAGTCAGAGACACCTCGTCCGCGGTGCAACCGAATTCTCCCTCTACCCCTCCTCATATGACAACGCTCATTCGCTCCACCCGTCTGCTAGCCGTCACTCTTTCGGTGGTGTCGGTCAACCACGCGCTGGGCGCACAGACGCTGCAGACGTTCGCCGCCGGCAGCCGCTCCCTGGAAAGCCCGTGCGTCAGCTCGTCAAAGGCCAACACGGCCGTCTTTCTGAGCGGCGCTCTGACCGGCGGGAAGGACAGTTCAAATACCACCGCAACCTCCGGCGCCCTTGGCATCTCCCGCCTTTCGTCGACGTGGTCGTTCTCGAGCCAAATCAACATCGCCGCGAAGCAAGACACGGTTCACGACGGGTTCGGCGCGTCGCTGCTCACTCCCGGTTCGGGAAAGGCTCTCACAGCAGGCCTGTTCGAATGGCGACGGTCGATCCAGAGCTTCTTCGGTTGTGCAAGCCGAGATAAACTCCCGCGTCTCGTTCGCGAAATCCTCCGCGACGACCGTTTGAAGGTTCGCGGGTACGGGACGGTCTCGAGCTCTGTCTGGTCGCTCCCGGCGGCTGGCGCGGAGCCGGCCGAAGCGGTTTCCGTCGTCCCGATTGGATTCGGCCTCGGCCTCGGCTACACGCTGATCAGCGAGTCGTTTGACGAGAAGCCCGTCGCCGCGGGAATCGTCTTCGGATTCTCACGCCGGCTGATTCACGGGGACATCGCCGGCGAATCGCACGACCTGCAGCGCCAAGCAATCCTCGGTACGCGCAAAGAGAGCTTTTCCGGATACGAGACCGGGCTCGAGCTGCAGTTCGCCCAGATCAGCGGTGGCGTGACGTTCTACTCGTTCCCGCGAGCGGCCACCGTGCCCGGGTTCTCGCGCGGGCAGGTCGTAGCCGGCTTCTCAATCCGCTCGAACGTCCTCGAGAAGTAGGCAAGCGCGACGAGTGAATCCGCTCGCGATCCGAAGACTATCCGCAGTTTCCCCTTATTGAGAACGTTCAAATGCACAAGATCCAACTACCGCGGTGCTACGATGCCGTCGCACGGGTCTCGATTCTCGCATTGGCTCTGACCGCGATCTCATGTAGCGACTCGCGGCAAACGCTGGTGTCGCCACGCGCGCCGGCGCTCTCCATCGTTGACGGAGCACACGCCGGCAATCCGCATTTCTTCTGGCTCGCTCCAATGGTCAAGAACCCAGCTGTCGCGGGCACGTTCGACGCCGGCGTGTCGCCGCAGATCGCGATTTGTCGATGGAACGGGTCGTCATGCGAGCAGCCGATCGTCGCCACGTTCACGACGACGAGCGGCCCGGGCTCGGAGACCGTGCGCGTCGACGCGGCTAATTCCTTGTACATCGTGAACTGGCACACCGATCAATTCGCCCTCACCCTCGGCGGCACCTATCGAATCATGGCATCGGTGCTCGGCGGCACCGTGGGATCGGCGGACGTTCAGGTCCTCGCGAACGGCGCCGCCAAGAACGTGACGACCGGCGACGACATTGCGCTCGTCGATGGAAAGACGTTGCCGATCAAGTTCCGAATCGAGCAGGGCATGGTCGTTTCCGTCGCCGTCACGCCGAATCCAACCACGATCGTCGTCGGCAAGATGGGCGCGCTCGCCGCCGTGCTCACCGATGCAAACGGAAACGTTGTCGCGGATCAGGTCGTGAGCTGGAGCAGCGACAACACTGCCGTGGCAACCGTCGACTCGCACGGTGTCGTCACCGGTGTAAGCCTGGGAACGGCGACAATCACGGCGTCATCCAACGGCATGAGTGGCGCGGCGTCCGTCGTCGTGGTCCGGCCGCCGGTGGCCGCGGTGATCGTCGAGCCGGCAACGAGCACTGTGCAAGTTGGTCAGAGTGAAACGCTCGTCGCGACGCTCAAGGACGCCGATGGGAATACGCTGACCGGCCGAACGGTTGCCTGGACCAGCTCCGATCCGACGTCGGCGACGGTGGACGCCAACGGAGTGGTCACTGGCGTCCAGCCGAACCCGATAACGATCACGGCGACGGCGGAGGGCGTGAGTGGTGTCGCGGGAGTGACGGTCACGCCGGCCGGGTTCTCAGTGAAAGTCGGCTCGCTCTCCGGCGGCGACTTCCACACCTGCGGAATCACGAGCGATGGCAAGGGCTATTGCTGGGGCGAGAACGTGTGGGGCGAGATCGGAAGCGGCGCGGTGGGCGGCTCGCAGCTTCAGCCGAACCTCGTTGCCGGCGGATTGACCTGGTCGCGCATCGAAGCGGCGTCGATCGGGACCTGCGGGCTCTCGACCAATGGCACCGTGTACTGCTGGGGGGCGAACAACGTCAATCAGTTGGGGGACGGCTTCTCCTTCGCGCAGGAACCGCAGCGAGGAACACCCGGTCCCGTCCTGTCGTCGCTGCACTTCACTCAACTGGCGAACTTCAACGGCGCCCCATGCGCGCTTGACGCGAGTTCCACGGCGTGGTGTTGGGGCTGGAACGACAACGGCCGTCTCGGCGCCGGCAACGTCGCACCGCTTGCGCCGATCGTCGGCCTGGGCGGTAACACATGGCGCTTCCTCGCCCAGGGACAGAGTGACAACTGTGGTGTGACAACCGCTGGCGTCGCGCTCTGTTTTGGCGTGATCGACGGCCAGGTTGTCGGGACGAGCCCCGTCTACACGACGATGACGGTTGGGCACTTCCATGCGTGTGGGCTTGACGCGGCGGGGTCGGCGTGGTGCTCCGGCGCCAACGATCAAGGTCAGTTCGGCAATGGAACGACGTCCGCGTCGATGCATCCCGCGGCAGTTCCCGCTGCAATGGGAATGACCTTCGTCGCGATCGCCTCAGGGATAAACAGCGTCTGCGGTCTCACTCCGGCGGGCGATATCTACTGCTGGGGCAACAACGACCACGGTGAGCTCGGGAACGGCACGATGACGTCGAGTACCGTGCCGGTGAAGGTCAGCGGGTCGCTGACGTACACGTCGCTTGCGCGCGGCTACTTCCACTTCTGCGCGACGGCCACGGACGGGGGCGTGTACTGCTGGGGGAACAACCAGTTCGGTCAGCTGGGGGATGGAACGACGCAGACGCGAGCGACGCCGACGCGGGTCGTGCCGGCGGCGCCGTAAAGGCAGGCCGATCGAGTCGCGAGATGCGTTCACAAACTCAGATTCGAAGTCGATACTTGCCGAGTCGTCGTGGCAAGGATAAGCTGGTGCCGGTCGCGTACCACGCGACCGAGCGCCGGCGCTCTTCGACCCCTGCCCCCCGAAGGGTGGTCGGCGTACGTCCATCCGAACGCCACCAACTCTTCGCCGTGACGGCGCAGCTCGCGACCCTCCTTCAGGACGCGTTGGGCACCGCCTATCGCCTCGAGCGTGAGCTCGAGGCGGGGGGGATGAGTCGTCTCTTTCTGGCGACCGATGTCAGACTGAACCGGCAAGTGGTGGTGAAGGTACTGCCGCCTGATCTCGTGTCGACGGCCAGCATCGCGCGGTTCAAGCGGGAGATCGAGCTGACGGTGCGGCTGCAACATCCGCATATCCTACCGATTCTCACGAGTGGCGAGTGGGGGGAGGGACTCTATTACATCGCGCCGTACATCCCGGGAGAAAGTTTGCGGGCTCGAATCGAGCGCGAGGGAAAACTCCCGCTCGATGATGTTTTGAAAATTCTCAAAGATGTCAGTGGTGCACTCGCGTTTGCGCATCAGCGAGGAATCGCGCATCGCGATATCAAACCCGGAAATATCCTTCTCGCCGACGGGCACGCGATCCTTGCCGATTTCGGAATCGCCAGAGCCATTTCGACCACCGCGACGCCACTAACCGAGAGTGGGGTGGCTCCGGGTACGCCGGCGTATATGGCGCCGGAACTGCCGACCGACGAGCGAGCGGATGTGTATGCGCTCGGCATCGTGGCGTACGAGATGTTGTGCGGACGCCTGCCTACGGAGTTGGTGACGCCAGGGGTCCTTCTTCGAAATCGTGGCCGCGTCGAGCGCGACCCTCGTCTGCGCCTTCGTCATGTAGCTCAGCTGATTGCCGAGACCCTCCGTCGCTCGGCCGCTGAGCGTCTCAGTTC
>DATLPC010000125.1:0-10910 GCA_035535975.1 Gemmatimonadaceae bacterium
GCGCCAGGGCGCGTGATTCCCGTGCCGCGGCGCGATCAGCGCGGCGTCCGCGCTGATGGCGCGCCCGGACTCCATTCCCGAGCTCGAGCGCGCAGCAGCGTCCGCGCTCGCGAAGCGCGTTAATGGCTGGGCGAGCGCGTAGGATGCGGCAGCCCTCAGCTGCGCGTGACGGATGGTGGATCGCGCGGCGCGTCGCGCGCGCAACTCCTCGACGGCGAATAGCCGCTCGACACCCCTTGCACGAAACGCCCGCGCTTCCCGGAGGCAGCGGAGAGGCGATCCGGTGTCCTGGAGGGCGAGCCCAGTGCAATGCTGCCGGCAGTATCGGCAGCATTGGCCGAGTGGTCGCCCGGAAGGACACTGGACGCCTCGGAGCGGTCAACGCAAACGCCTCGGAGCGGTCGAATGCAACCGCCTCGCAACGGTCAATTCAATAGTGCCGGCCTTCGCATTGCGCTCCAGCGGCGTAGCTTTTACGTCATGAACGCGTCGCGCGTCATCGAAGCTGTCGCATGACCGCCGTCGCTCTCGATCAAGAGTCGGCGGAGTGGCTGCGCGGCCTGCGGGCGGATGGGCCAGAGCGTGAGCAGACCGTCGAACGCCTCCACGCGTTGTTGCTGCGGGTCGCGCGCGGAGAAGCGGCGCGCCGGCGCGGCACGCTGCCGGACCGTGCGCTCGAAGACGTGGACGACCTGTGCGTCCAGGCGGCCAGCGACGCATTGATGGGAATCCTCGACAAGTTGAACACCTATCGCGGCGCCGCGCGATTCACGACGTGGGCGTATAAATTCGCGATCTACGAGACGTCCAGTCGCCTGCGGCGTCACGCGTGGCGGCAACAGAAAGTCGAGATGGACGACACCATCTGGGATCGATTGCCCGATACCGCGGTGGCGCCGCTGCAGCGGCTGGAACGGAATCAGCTGATGGCCGCACTCGAGCGCGCCATCCGCGAGCAGCTCACCGACCGCCAGCGGATGATCTTCCAGAGCGTGACCGCGCACGACGTGCCGATCGACGTTCTCGCCGAGCGACTGGCGAGCACGCGGGGCGCCATCTACAAAACGCTTCACGACGCGCGACGAAAGCTTCGGCAAGCGCTGATCGAGGCGGGTTACGGAGAGGAACTGACGGTATGACCGATTCCCGACTCGAGAAGTTGCTCGGCACGGCCGACGCGGACGCGGGATGCGATCACGCGGGCGAAATGATGGATGAGTACGTTGAGCGCCTTCTAGGCGGCGAGCCTGTCCCCGAGCGATTGGCCGAATTCGTCACGCACATCACCAACTGTACGGCATGCCGCGAGGACACGGAAAGCCTGCTCGCGCTGATCCGAGACGAGGAAAAAAAGGACGAGAGGTAAGATTTCGCGCGACCGCGACGCTAACTGGGGAACTCAACTCCTCAGGATGGCAGACAAATGTCGAACGAAAGTGCGTCCGTCCGCTACGGTAGTCTCGCGGTCGATGGATACAATATCGCCTACCGCGAGGCCGGCGATCCCGTCAATCCCAAGCTCGTGCTGCTGCACGGCTTTCCGTCGTCGTCGCACCAGCATCGCGATCTCATTCGCGCGCTGGCCGATCGCTTTCACCTGATCGCGCCGGACTATCCCGGCTTCGGGCTCAGCGACGCGCCCGATCCCGCCGGCTTCTCCTATACATTCGACAACATCACGGCAATCATTGAGCGATTCTTGGCGCTCAAGGGCTTCACGCGATACGGGCTCTTCGTCCAGGACTACGGCGGACCGGTGGGTTTCCGGCTCGTGACAAAGGATCCCGACGCACTGGAGTGGCTCATCATCCAGAATTCGAACGCATACGAGATCGGGTTTACCGCGGCGTGGGACGGACTTCGCAATGCGCTGTGGAAGAACCGCTCGCCGGAGACGGAAGAGCCGCTCCTCGCCTTCCTCGCCCGCGACACGATCAAGATGATCTATTTGCACGGCGCGAAGCGACCGGAGCTCGTGAGCCCGGACGCGTGGGAATCGGACATCGCGTTCATGCAGCATCCGCACGCGCCGCGACTGAATCTCGACTTGTTCTACGACTACCGGACGAACGTTCCGCTCTACCCGCAGTGGCAGGCATTCCTTCGCGAGCGGCAGCCGAAGACGATCATCTTCTGGGGCCAGAACGACATCTTCTTCACTCCCGAAGGCGGGGATGCTTATCTCGCCGACCTCCCCTCGGCCGAGATGCACCGGTTGGACGCGGGGCACTTTATCGTCGAGGATCACCTCGAGTATGTCGCTAAGCACATCCGGCGATTCTATACCCAGAGTGTCGCGACGCCACAGCGCCTGACGCGCGCCGGCTGAACGCCTGGAGACCGCGCTTTCGAACCGCGGGGGCAAGTACGCTCTCGCGGTCGCGGCGATTTGTGCGCAGGTTCCAGGCGTCCCTCCTGTTTGAAAGCGCGGTTTGCAGGCGCCCTTTGTGCTGTCCCACGCCGTTAGAATGCTCTCATGCTGCACTGGCTCACCTCCCGCGGCATCTCCACCTCGCTCGCCATCGCGATCGTCGCGTTGGGCGTCGTCCAGCTCACGCTCCAAATCTGGGCGCTCGCAGATCTCATCAGGCGGCCGGCGCCCGCGCAACGCAAAGCGGTATTCGCCGCGGTGATCGTCCTGGCCGGGCTTATCGGCGCGCTCGCTTATCTCGCGGTGGGGCGGCCGATGCTCGACGAGGACGGCCACGGTGCGAGCGCCCGAAGCGGCGACGAGACCGCGAGAAAGCGCGCGCTCGATCAGCTCTACGGTCCGGATGATCGCAAATGACCGACGCGCCGGCGATCGAGATCACTCGGCTCGTAAAGAAGTTCGGTGATGCCGTCGCGCTGGATGGAATCGAGCTGGCCGTGCCTCGAGGATCGGTGTTCGGGTTCCTTGGGCCGAACGGGGCGGGGAAGACGACGGCGCTGCGGATATTGACCGGCCTCGCGCGCCCGACGTCTGGTGAGGCGCGCATTCTCGGCGCTGACGTGTCGACGGCGGGCAACGATGTTCGTTCGCAAATCGGGTATTTGCCCGACGTACCCGGCTTCTATCCATGGATGACGGCGGTGGAGCTGGTGGAGTACGCGGGACGATTGTTTGGCATCGGGCCGGCTACCGTGCGCGAGCGCGCCGAGTCGCTGTTGGAGATGGCAGGCCTGTCCGACGTGCGGACAAAGGTCGGTGGATTCTCCCGCGGGATGAAGCAGCGGCTGGGGATCGCCCAGGCGCTGATCAACGCGCCGAGCGTTCTGCTGCTCGACGAGCCGACGAGCGCCCTCGACCCGATCGGCCGGCGCGAAGTGTTGGAGATGATCGCGTCGCTTCGTGGACGAACGACCGTCTTCTTTTCGACGCACATCCTTGCCGATGTCGAACGAGTATGCGATACGGTGGCGATTCTCGACCGGGGTCGGGTGGTGGCGAACGCGCCGATCGCCGAGCTCAAACGCCGGGCCGCGGTCGATCGCCTCGTGATCGAGGTGGACGGCGATGTCGCGATGCTGATCAGCAACCTCGAAGGGCGGCCTTGGCTCCGCTCCATAGAACGCGGTGAAGGGGTCATCACGCTTGCCGTCTCCGATCTCAAGTTGGCGCAGCGCGAGCTGCCGGCCGCAATAGCGGCGACGGGGCTCGGGCTCAAGCGATTGGAGGGCGCCGAGGTGAGTCTCGAAGACATGTTCGTCGCACTCGTTCGACGTGCGGAACAATGAGCGGCTTCACGACGTTTCTCGGAAAGGAGCTCACCGAGATCCGAAAGACTTGGCGGATCTGGGTGATTCCGGGAATGCTCATCTTCTTCGCCATCACCAGCCCGATCATCGCGCAAGTGACGCCGGCACTCTTGGGTTCGATATCGAAGTCACAGCCGGGCATGGTGGTGAAAATCCCGCCGCCCACCTGGCGCGACTCGTACGCTCAATACCTCAAGAGTCTGAGCCAGATGGTGCTGATCGCGGTGGTGATCACTGGGGCGGGTGCGGTGTCGGGTGAGCGCAGCTCGGGCACGGCAGTTCTCACGCTGACCAAGCCTGTCTCTCGCGCCGGATTCGTGCTGGCGAAGATTCTTTCGCAGGCCGGGCTGCTCATCGTCGCTACGGTATTGAGCACCGCGGTGTGCGCGGCGTTGACGATCGGCATCTTCGGGTCCGCGCCGCTCGAGCCGTTGTTCACGGCGGTTGCGATCTGGACCGTGGACGCGCTGCTGCTGATCGTGGTGATGACACTCTTTTCGGCGGGGTTCGCGTCTCGCGGGGCATCCGCCGGTGCGGGTCTGGGTTTTTTCTTTCTCACTTTGTTGATCTCGATCTGGCCCGTAGCGAGCCGGTACTCGTTCGTTGGACTGATGTCGGCGAGCGGGCGAGCACTCGGTCCACAGCCGGTCGACGCGCTCTGGCCGGTGGTGACGGCATTGGTCGCGGCCGTGCTGTGCGCGTGGGCGGCGGTCAAGGTGTTTGAGAGACAGGAGCTCTGACTCGGCGACTCGGCGACTCGGCGCCGTCATGTCGATGAACCATCTATCATGGCGAATA
Source organism: Gemmatimonadaceae bacterium (assembly GCA_035535975.1). Classification (GTDB taxonomy): domain Bacteria; phylum Gemmatimonadota; class Gemmatimonadetes; order Gemmatimonadales; family Gemmatimonadaceae; genus JAQBQB01. Next base: position 4,537 of record DATLPC010000125.1, read on the forward strand.
ATCGATGACTTCCGTTGAGTGGCTTCCATGAAACAGAACATCGCGCTGACCATCTCATCGCTGGTCGCGATCGCCTTGTTCCCGGTCCACCTCGCGCACGACTTCATCTTCGGCCTGGATTCGATGACGCGTGCTCAGACCTTCACGTACCTCGTGATCATGCTCGTGTCATTGTACGGGACGGTGGAGCTTGCCGGCCGGCGATCGGGGTATGTCATCATGCTGATCGTCGGGATCGCGGCGATAGGCATGCCCGTGCTGCACACGGTGGGCGGTCCGCGAGCGGCGAGTCGCGGCTTCTTCTTTGTGTGGACGCTCCTCGCCCTCGGCGCGAGTGGAGTGTTCTCCGCGACGCTCGCCGCGCGTGAATTGTGGCGGTCCATTCGCGGGCGAACCGATCGCGTAGGACGTCACAACGATTAGATACGGACAACCTCGGAAAGCGCTCAGGAACAATCAACGAGAGAACCGTTTTTCAGCAGTCTCCAGTTGTTGTCCTGAAGACTCCTATCCGGTTCCCGTATCTGATCGTTAGTGCATCCAAGGTCCGGGCCGTTCACCATCGGCCTTCGGACGCGACGGCGTTTGTTGCCCCGACCGCTAACGACTGAGCAACCAGTCGCCGACCCAGAGCAATGCGGCGTTCGCGCCGACGAAGAGCGTGACGATCCAAACGGAAACGGCCACGTAGCGCACCGCCCTCAGGGGCGCCGCGGAGCGCGGGGCGGGCTCTGGGTGTTGTCTCGGGAAGTCCATCGGCATGTCTGTTCGACACTACGGAGCGGGCAAACGTTGCGTGTCAGCCTTGGGGATGGCAGGGCTACCGTTTCCCCCCAAGCCGCGCCCGCAGCTCGGAGAACCAGTTCGTCGTCACGACGATCTTGGAGTCGTCGTCGAGGCGCTTGAGGAGGACAAAGCGCTTGCCGTCTGGTGAAACGCTCATCGCTTGGCGGCCGGCCGTTCCCGGCGAGACGTACGGGCCTTCGAACAAGACACGTCGCTCGCCGACCGTAATCACTGGTCCGAGCGACAGTGCGACGCCGATGACCTGCCGGGCGCGGCGATAGAAGAGCGTCTTTCCGCCCGGAGCCCAGACGGGCTCGGAGCCGCCGTCCACGGAGACTTGCGTCGCGCCGCCGGGTCCCGGGAAGGGGCGCACAACCACTTGCGGCGTGCCTCCCTCGTTCGACGTGTACGCCAACCACTTGCCGTCCGGCGAGAGCGCCGGATGGACCTTCACGAATCGATCGGTCGCGATCGGCTTCGGCGTCCGGTCGCCCTTCAGGTCGACGTAGAAAAGCTGGTTTTGAGGCTGTGTTCTATAGATGACAGTATGGTTGTCCGGCGCGAGGAGTGCTTCGGTGATATTCGTCCCGGGGACCTCGAACACCTTCTCGGGCGGTGCGCTGCCGTCAGCGGGTTGCCACCAGACCGCCGACCGTCCGCTGCGTGCCGAGGAGTAAATCAGGCGTTGCCCGTCCGGCGTCCAAACGGGGCTCGTGCTCGTATTGTCGCTCGTCAGCCGGCTGAGTGCACCCGTCGACGCGTCGCACAACCAGATATCGGTGCCCATTCCGGTCGACACCGTAACGGCAATACGCCGCCCGTCGGGTGACCAGGCGGGCGTTGTGTAGTTGTCCATCTGCGCGCGAATCGGCTGCGCGGTCCCGTGAGTATCCACGGCAACCATCTGCGCCAACGATCCCCCTGCCAGATAGACGAGTGTTCCTGAATCGGACAGTGAGGCGCGTGCCGCGCCGACGACGCGATTGATGTTGATCCCCTGGATCAACGCGATCGGCGCGCCGGTGACCTTCTGCGCGCCGACGTCGAACGGAACCGCCATCAGCACGCCGTCGCCGCTCACGTAGAGCAGATTCCCGTCGACGACGCCGAGTGGACCCGTTCCATTCACATCGAGGATCTTCGATTTGCGAGAGGAGAGCGTCGTGACCGCGAGACGGGCGCCGGCCATCCCTTCCTTTGGCCAGCTCACATAGACGATGGTGTTTCCGTCGGAGAGTGCGCGCGGCCATCCGTGATTCACTTCGCCCGCAGCGGTATCCGGTGTCGTGAGCACCGTCGGCGTTCCACCCGACGCGGGCACCACGCTCAAGCCCGCATTGCGCGTGCTCGCACCGATGATGATCATGTCGTTCCGCGTCCAGTCGAGGCCAGTGCCGTTGCCGGCCGCCAAGCCTGTGATCGGAACCGATGGCCCACCGTCGATCGGCGTTTTCCGAATTTCATCGCCGCTTCGATAGGCTACCCACTTGCCGTCCGGCGACGTGGCGGGCCAACCGGCGGCATCCGTTCCCGGGATCGGGTGGATGTCGAGCTCGTCGATCCGCCGGCGCGCCAGGCCGATCGAGCTGCTGAATGCGGCGCGGAAGATGATCGCTCGGCCGTCGTGCGTGAGCGTCAGTGGAGCGTATACGTTATCGACGGAGACGTCGGGCGGCAGCGTGACGAGGAATCGGGCGGGAGCTGCCGCGACAGGCGTCGGGCGACGGAGCCAGAGCACGAGGGCGGCAATGCTCGCGGCGACCGCGACACCGGTCGCGACGAGGGTGGCGGCGGACGGGCGCTTTGCGGGCGATGGCCGCTGGGCGACGAGCGACGGCTCTTCGTCGGCGATCGTTGTCGAGACGGGCCCCTTGCCGCGCAGCGCATCGGCGAATTCGTGCGCCGTACCGAAGCGATCGGCGGGTAGTTTCTCGAGCGCCTTCTCGACCGCGGCCGACACCGGCGCGGGAACGGCAGCACGAGTGGCGCGAACGCTTCGTGGGCGATCGGTGAGAACTCGCGCGATGATCGCCTGCGCCGTGCTGCCGAGGTGCGGCGGATCGCCCGTGAGCATTTCATAAAGCACCGCGCCGAGCGAATAGATGTCGGTGCGTCCATCGATCACGCGATCCCCGGTGGCCTGTTCGGGCGACATGTACTGCGGTGTGCCGAGCGAGAGACCGGTCTGCGTGATGCGCGTGCCGCCGGCATTGCTGACCGCGAGCGCGATCCCGAAGTCGGCGATGAGCGGCTGACCCTCGTGGAGGAGAATGTTCTCCGGCTTGAGATCGCGGTGGATGACGCCATGCCGGTGCGCATAATCGAGCGCGCCGGCGATCGAGGTCGCGATGTGGAGCGCCTCGTCGACGGGGAGCTGCTTCTCGCGATCGATGCGACGTCGAAGGCTCTCCCCTTCGACGAAAGGCATCACGTAAAACAGCCGCCCCTCGGCTTCACCCGAATCGAACAGGGGAAGGAGATTCGGATGTTGGAGGTTCGCGGTGACTTTGATCTCGCTCAGGAACCGGTCGACGCCGAGCACGGCCCCGAGCTCCGGCTTGAGAACCTTGAGGGCGACGCGCCGCTCATGCCGGAGGTCGCGGGCGAGGTAAACCGTCGCCATCCCGCCCGCGCCGATCTCTCGCTCGACGAAATAGCGACCGGCCAGCGCGCTGGTGAGTTGGGCGGCCGTGTCCATACGGGGCGAATTTGTGGTTCGTCGTGGGCGTTCGCTAGGCACCTCGGCCGGTGATGCCAAGCGGTCGCGTCTTGAGAAGTCGATCAAACGGAGCACCTTTGAGGCATGCGCTTCTACATCCTGCTTGTCAGCTTCACAGCCGCCGCCGCGTGCGCCGGCCGTTCAGAAAAATCGGTCGCTGGCGACTGGGACGCCTACCTCGCGAGTGGTTCCACGACGAATCCAGGGTTCACCGGCTGGCGCCGAATGGGCTTCGCCCATTTCGAGCGAAGAGACTCGGCCGTGGTCGGGTCGATTCGTCGGCGCACGGGTGAACCGTTCGTGGATGACGCGCGCGTCGCAACTCGCGCCGACTCGGTCATCATCACGGGTAGGCTCGATCAGTCGATCAATGGAGCTTGGCATGGCGACACCCTGACCGGCGTCCTCATGGCGGGCGGCAAGCCGAGCGGCCGGCGCATTCGCCTCGTACGTCGCGGCACACCGTTCACGGTCGAACAGAATTACGCGCTCTGGCCCGGTGCGGTGAGCGACTCGCAGTATGCGGTCACCGAGGACACGCTGGTTTTCATGAAGACGCGCGACGGTGCGAAGCTGGCGAGTTACATCGCGCGTCCCGTCGGCGACGGGCCGTTCGGCGTCGTGCTACAGCGCACGCCGTACACCCGCATCCTTCACCCGGCGGGCCGATTCTGGGCGTCGCACGGCTACATCTTCGTCGCGCAGCATGTGCGCGGGCGCGATGTGTCGGATGGGAAGGATTTCGGCGATTACGACACCGACGTGCGCGACGGCTATGACGCCGTCGAGTGGGCCGCGAAGCTCCCTGGTGCGAATGGACGCGTTGGTCTCATTGGACATTCGGACGAAGGACGACTCGCGTGGTACGCGGCGGTGAGCGCGCCGCCTCACCTTGCCGCCATTGCGCCGTCCGCGGCGACGGGTGATCCGTGGCGGATCGTGCCGTACGAGGACATGGTCTTCTCGCCGATCAACGTCGCATGGGCGTGCCTCATGCGCGCGCGAACGCTGCAGAACATCAGCGACCTCGATATCGGCAGCGCGTTGATGCATCTCCCGATGAGCGATCTGCCGCAGACGCTCGGCTGCGGCGACGTCCCGCTCTGGGACCGCTGGATCGCGCATCCGGTGCTCGACAAATACTGGCGCGATCACGCGGTGACGACGAACATCGCGAACGTCAAAGCGCCGGTGCTGCAGATCTCCGGGTGGTACGACGACTCGCGCGGTCCGATCGACTATACGAATGCTCTCAACAAGGTACCGGGCCATCCGTTCGTTCGGCTCGTCATGGGGCCGGGCGCGCACAAGGGAGTTGATTATGTCGCCGGTGAGTTCGGACCAGAGTCGCGCGTCGATACACGACGGCTACAGCTTCGCTGGTTCGATCACTATCTGCTCGGCAAGGACAACGGTGTCGATCGCGAAGAGCCGGTAGACATCTTCGTGTTCGGCGACAACAAGTGGCGAAAGGAACAGGGTTGGCCGCTGTCGAAGGCGGTGAACACGAACTGGTACCTGTCGTCGGGCGGCAAGGCCAACACAAGCAGCGGCGACGGCGTGATCGATACGGTTCCACCGGCGGCCAACGCGCCCGTCGATACGTTCACGTACGACCCGGCGAATCCGACGCCATTCCTCATCGACTCACGCGAGCTCGAGACGTCGCTCAACGAGGACTACACGACCATCAACGCGACTCGGCGTGATGCACTGGTCTACACGTCGAAGCCGCTCGCGAAACCGATCGAAGTGACGGGGCAGATGTCGGCCACGCTCTGGGCGGCGACGGATGCCAAGGACACGGATTGGAACGTGATGCTGCTCGACGTGTTCCCGGACGGTCACGCCGAGCGCGTGCAGGACGGGCTGGCACGGTCGCGATTTCGGCAGGGGTTCGAGAAGGAAGTCCTGCTCACGCCGGGGACCGTCGAGCGGTACGACATCGATCTCTGGTTCACGTCGAGGGTGTTCGAGCCGGGCCACCGGATCCGCGTCGTCGTCTCATCGGCGTTGTTTCCGAAGTACGATCGGAATCTGAATACGGGCGGGAATAACGAGCGCGACACGACGTTCGTCGTCGCGCATCAGCGCGTCGTGCACGACGCGGCGCATCCGTCGCGGGTCGTACTCCCTGTGGTACCGCGCTGAGCTCGAAGGGATTCGTCGCATGCTCCCGGCCACTCACTCGGCGGACGGTTCGCGTTGATGACGTTCTGTCGGGCCCCGGGTGTGTTTCCGTCGGTCATCGCGATCAGTGCCGCGGGTGGTGATTCGACGGGCGCCGACGCGGTCACGCGTTGTTTCGCCTCGGCCTTCGCCGCGGCAACGCAAAGTCATCGAACAGGCGTTGCTCGCGATGGGACGGGAGTGACGCGAGGGTTGGGCGTCTGGGGCTGAGCGGGAAGACGGGCGGACGCCTTGGTGTGATCGAAGTAGATCACGACATCGAACCGGCTGGCCACGTTGGTCGGTGAGAACTGGTTGTCCATGGCCACGGCGCCGATGCTGCGGAAGGAGTGTGAAGCCGCGAGGAATGCCGCGTCGGTCGTCTTGTCGGCGCCGCGGAGATCGAGGGCGAAGCGCGGAATTCCCGTTGCGCGGAAGACTTCCTCGAGTGTCCCCGGTTCCGGCGGCGCGGCCGGGTAAGCGGCAAGGCCTCGCGGACCCACGGCGGTGTAATCGCCGTCGCCGAGCGAAAAGCCGATGACTCTCATGGCGTCGCCATAGTGCGCTGCCAGGTGCGCGCCCATCCACTTCGGTTCGCGAGCGACATGGCCGTTGTGTGCCCACAGCACCATCTTCGTCCCGGCCGGCTGATGCGCCTCGATCCACTGAACGTTCGCCGCCATGCTGCTGTCGCGTGATG